>NZ_JBKFRY010000012.1:0-168752 GCF_046569105.1 Salmonella sp. 741265073_HBA
GATTCAGAATTAGAAGAGACTTTATATTTACCGTTTTCACGATCAATGCTTATAATACATAGTGGAGGCGTAGAAGGATTAATTGGCTGTAGCTGTTTGCCAAAAAGAAGATTTTCGATGTCGTTTAGCACTTGTTCAAAGTTAAGCATTAGTGCTTCCTAAATCCATGTTAGAATTGAAAACCATCCTGTAGGATACCATCATTTGGGTATTGGTTCAATTTTTATCTTTACTTCAATAAAAAATTGCGTTATGCGTTTAAATGACTATGTTGCGTGATGGTATTTATGATGGTATTGATTATATTGTATTCAGAAAATGACATATAAACCAATGAGGTAAGTGTGATGTTCGAG
Organism: Salmonella sp. 741265073_HBA; assembly: GCF_046569105.1. Taxonomy (NCBI): domain Bacteria; kingdom Pseudomonadati; phylum Pseudomonadota; class Gammaproteobacteria; order Enterobacterales; family Enterobacteriaceae; genus Salmonella; species Salmonella sp. 741265073_HBA. Next base: position 357 of record NZ_JBKFRY010000012.1, read on the forward strand.
TCCGGCCTTCGCACCAAAAGCATGTAAATGGACCTCAACTGAGGTCTTTTTTTATGCCTGAAATCCGCGCCACACAAGGCTTTCAGCGATTTTTCCTTCAACTGAAGTCAATCTAACTCAACCCACATCAACAAGCTTGTGAGTATACTAATGAGTATATTTTCCGATTCTATATTGCTTGTATGCTCACGAGATACCAATCGAAGGAGGTCCATCATGACCTAACGGATACTAAAGTTCGTTCTGCGAAACCTGAGGATAAAGAGTATTCACTTGTTGACGGTGACGGCATGTCCTTACTTGTAAAACCTAAATAGCTGCGCCAAATAGTAGATCACTTTGAGGGAACTCAGCCCGGATTGTGCGATCTGATCAATCGCCAAAAATCACAAATCACCAACCGGACTGAGCGATGCCGATCATAGCACCAATTCCCCGTGACGAACGACGCCTGATGTAGAAAGCTATCCATAAAACGCACGATAAAAATTATGCCCGCAGGCTGACTGCCATGCTGATGCTGCACCGGGGCGATCGCGTCAGCGACGTTGCCAGAACGCTCTGCTGTGCCCGTTCCTCCGTCGGTCGCTGGATTAACTGGTTCACGTTGTCGGGTATTGAAGGTCTGAAATCATTACCTGCCGGGCGTACCTGTCGCTCGCCGTTTGAGCATATCTGCACGCTGTTACGTGAGCTGGTAAAACACTCTCCCGGTGATTTTGGCTACCAGCGTTCCCGCTGGAGTACAGAACTTCTGGCAATAAAAATCAATGAGATAACCGGTTTCCAGTTACATGCCGGAACCGTTCGCCGCTGGTTGCCGTCTGCGGGGCTTGTGTGGCGAAGGGCCGCGCCAACTCTGCGTATCCGTGACCCGCATAAAGATGAAAAGTTGTCTATTCGCTACTTCCAGAAGGGCAGCGGATATATCACGTTCAAGCGTCTGGATCTGATGGAGAAGATGAATGATATCGTGGCGAAACACTATCCGGGGATGTTGCCTGCGAAATAAGATATGATGTTTTTATAGGCACCTCTATGCTAATCTTAATAGGAGTTATTAAGTATTATTAAACGAGGTAATCCCTATGGCTTCTTCCGCTAAACAGACCATCAGCGCCCAGATTCCAGTTGAGTTGGCTGCTGCTGTTGAAAATCTGGCTGTAGAGCTGGATCGTTCAAAAAGCTGGGTCATAAAGGAAGCATTACTCTCCATGCTGGCTGAAAGAGAGCGACGTCACCAGAGCATCCAGGCCGGTCTTGCCGATGTGGATGCTGGTCGTGTGGTGAGTCATTCGGATATGGTAGATTTTGCCAACCGTTTAAAGGAAACCTGACAGGCAAAGATGTTGCTATCCGAGATAGTCGCCTCTCATTGCCATTTGCTTAAATACTCCCCATACTAGATACATGTGTTTATTACACGTGTAATTTCAGGAGGCTCTATGTCGGGTATGAGTGTACGACATAAAAAAACAGTCAGTGTCACGCTGGAACCTGCATTGCTTCAGCAAGCCCGTGATGCAGGTATTAATCTGTCTGCGGTGCTTACCGCCGCGCTGAAAGAGGAAATCAGTGCCACAGGCGTTGAACGCTGGAAAGCAGAAAATAGAGCGGGTTTGCAGGAGCTCAATCGTATTACTGATGAGCACGGCCTTTTATCGGACGATTACAGGACGTTTTAATCATGCAATACATGGTTTATCGCAATAAAGGAAACAGCAAGGCTTATCCTTATTTACTTGATGTGCAAAGCGATATTATTGATGAATTGCATACTCGCATGGTTATCCCATTGTTTCCTGTGAGCAGATTGGTAAATAACCCAGTTAAGCGCCTCACGCCCACTCTGAATGTGGAAGGTAATGACTATCTGGTGATGACTCACGAAATGGCGAGTATCAGGCTTTCGCAGATTGGTGATGAGGTGATGGACGTTCGTTCCCACAGGCAAACCATCAAAAATGCTCTCGATTTTATCTTTGACGGGTTCTGAATGGCTTGCAGGTCAAATGGAGAGTTGTTCACCGTTCTGGGGGGACTTGACGCGCTTGAACCTGTGGAAGAAGATGAGGCGTGATTTTAAGTTAACTGCGTTTTCAGAGAATCGCGCATGAGTATACATGTGAGTATATATAGCGGTTCTCTTGTTTTGTAATATTATTTACTTCAATAGGTTACGTCGAGAATCGCGGTGCGGCCTTCGCACCAAGTGATGCAATAATTAGCTGCATAAGGGGGGCTTTTTTTGTGTCCATTTCTGTCCAGGTTCGTCCATATCTGTCTGTAATTCAAAGATAATTTATTTTTCGCTAATAACCATATTTATTTTATGGTCTTTACGTGTTGGTCATTTTTCATCCATTGACATCCACGCGATCTGGGGGCAAAAAGGGGCAAATCCGGTTCGATAGAGGAGTGACCCCCAAATGGCGCTTACAGATCTCGCAATCCGGCATGCCAGCCGCCTGGCAAGGCATACAGGCTCTTTGACTGCCACGGTCTTTACATTCAGGTGAACCCCAGCGGATCCAAGCTGTGGTATCTGAAATTTCGCTTTGGAAACAAAAAGAACCGTATGGCATTAGGCCCTTATCCACTCATTTCTCTCGCACTGGCAAGGGAGAAGCAAGCGGATAGAAGAAGGCTTATTTTAGAAGGCATTAATCCGGCGGAAAAACGCAGAGAGGACAAGCGGGGTGGAGAGCCCCTTTATACGTTCGAGTCCGTGGCGCGCGAATGGGGCGCCAGTAACATAATCTGGTCGGCGGAACATTCGACAGCGTTATTTTCTGAGCTTACAGGTTCCAGTATTGCACTGAACGCTGCCCAGCCGGGCTCACGGGTTTCTGGAACGTGCTACGTAACCGGTAATCCTCTTCTGCTTCAGTTATAACGCTTTTATGTGACATGCAGCATGATATGGTCGTTTTCTGAACTCCGTATAACCTGAGTATTTTTATCGAAGCGTGAACAAAACATTGCAGCCAGCCTTTCAACGTGGACAATAGTTATCCATACGGTGATTTTATATTCGATAAATCAATGGGTTTCATTGAAACATAGGACTGGTAATGGATGACAATGCTTTAGGGTTTGCCTCATACTGGCGCAATTCGCTGGCAGATGCTGAGTCAGGAAAGGGCAGTTTTGAACGCAAAGATGCCAAAAATTTCACTCACTGGCATGGGATAGCGGCGGGACGTCTTGACGAAACGATCGTGGGTAAATTTTTTGAGGGAGAAAAAGACGACGTCGAAACAGTCGATGTCATCTTGCGGCCAAAGGTTTATTTCCGGTTACTGCAGCGTGGAAAGGACCATTCCGCTGGTGCGCCTGATATTGTTACCCCGATAGTGACGCCAGCCCTGTTGAGCCGTGAAGGTTTTTTATATCCGACGCCAGCGACCTCCATTCCCAGAGACCTGCTTGAACCTTTGCCAAAAGGGGCATTTTCAATTGGTGAGATTGAGCAGTACGACAAATACAAAACGACACATACGTCATTCTCTATCAACTTTGATGACCGCGTTGATAAGACCGCCGAAACAGATGAAGAACGAGAAGCACGATATGCAGCCTGGCAGCAGGATTGGCGTCAATATCTGGATGATTCAGAGAGGCTACTGAAGAACGTTGTCGGCGACTGGATTAAAAATCCCGAGCAATATGAACTCGCTGAGCACGGTTATATTGTTAAAACGGCGCAATCTGGCGGTGCCAGTTTCCATATCCTTTCGCTTTATGATCACCTGCTTATTTGCAAAAAGGATGTGCCGCTCTTCAATCGCTTCGCCTCGCGAGAGGTTCATGCTGCAGAGTCATTACTTCCTCCGGAAGCAAAATTCAGCGACAGGATTGGACACTCCGGGGATAAGTTTCCGCTGGCAAAGGCTCAGCGCGATGCCTTAAGCCATTTTCTGGATGCGAGGCATGGCGATATCCTTGCCGTTAATGGTCCCCCGGGAACCGGAAAAACCACGCTGGTGCTTTCTATCATCGCCACACAGTGGGCCAGAGCGGCTCTCGAAAAAGCGGAACCTCCGGTTATTATCGCGACTTCAACGAATAACCAGGCTGTAACGAACATTATCGAGGCGTTCGGGAAAGATTTTTCCCAGGGCACTGGTGCAATGGCCGGACGATGGTTGCCAGAGCTGAAAAGCTTCGGCGCTTATTTTCCCTCAAGCACTCGTAAAGCCGAGGCCGCCAAAAAATATCAAACTGAAGATTTCTTCAACCAGGTTGAGTCAAAAGAGTATGTAGAGGATGCACAGCTGTTTTATCTGGAGAAAGCTAAGGCAGCCTTTCCTGAAAAAGAGTGTTCATCCCCTGAAAAGGTTATTGAACTCCTGCATGGTCAGTTGGCAGCAAAATCCGAACAACTGGTAAGGCTGAACGCTGTATGGCAAACGTTAAGCCAGGTTCGGGCAGCGCGTGAGCTTATTGCTAACGACATTAAGCAATATCTCGATAATTTAAATAAATTACTTTCCGGGCAAGAACAAAAGGTCACTCTACTAAAAAGTGCTAAAGCGGAATGGAAAAAATATCGGGCCAGTGAATCACTGATCTATTCATTATTTTCATGGCTACCAGCGGTTCGCAGTAAGCGGCAGTACCAAATACAACTGTTTCTCGAAGATAAATTAGGTGCGCTGATTGCGGGAAATCAGTGGTCTGATCCTGAAACCATCGAACGTAATATCGATAGGTTACTTAATTCCGCCGAGCGCGAGCAAACAACCTACCGGCAGCAGATTGACTCCGCGCATGAAATCGTTCTTAAAGAACAGCAGGTGGCTCAGGAATGGCAGAGGCTGGCACTTGATTTAGGGCATGAGGGCGATGAGGAACTGAGCTTCTCACAGGCCGATGAACTGGCTGATACGCAAATCCGCTTCCCTGCATTCTTACTGGCGACCCACTATTGGGAAGGTCGTTGGTTGATGGATATGGCGAAGATCGATGATCTGCAGAAAGAAAAGGGCAAGAAAGGTGCTAAAGGAGTAGCCGCTCGCTGGCAACGCCGAATGAAACTTACCCCATGCGTGGTCATGACCTGCTATATGCTGCCCGGCAATATGCAGATAAGTGAACATAAAGGACAACGTAAATTCGAGAAAAGTTATTTATATGATTTTGCCGATTTACTCATTGTCGATGAAGCCGGGCAGGTGCTTCCTGAAGTGGCTGCTGCTTCGTTTGCTCTGGCTAAAAAGGCATTAGTGATTGGTGATACGGAACAGATCCCGCCAATATGGAGTATTACTCCTGCTATTGATATAGGTAACATGCTGGCGGAAAAAATTCTGTCAGGCAGTACGCAAGAAGAGATTACTGAGAAATATACGGCAATCGCAGAGCTTGGTAAAAGCGCCGCATCTGGCAGCGTCATGAAAATAGCGCAGTGTGCTTCACGCTATCAATATGATCCCGAACTGGCACGTGGCATGTACTTATATGAACACCGCCGGTGCTTCGATAATATTATTGGATACTGCAATACGCTTTGCTATCACGGTAAGTTGTTGCCTAAAAGAGGATGTGAAGAGAGCAATTTAATGCCCGCAATGGGTTATCTCCATATTGATGGTAAAGGAGAGCTGGCAAGTAGCGGAAGCCGATATAATTTGCTGGAGGCTGAAACGATAGCGGCCTGGCTGACAGATAACCAGCAAAGTATTGAAGCGTATTATGGTAAATCGCTTCATGAAGTTGTCGGTATCGTGACGCCTTTTAGTGCGCAGGTATCGACCATCAAACAGGCGCTGGATAAACAAGGCATCAGCGCAGGCGCGAATGAAAAGTCGCTTACAGTAGGCACCGTGCATTCTCTTCAGGGCGCTGAAAGAGCGATTGTTATATTCTCGCCAGTCTATTCAAAGCATGAAGACGGCGCGTTTATTGATAGCGATAACAGCATGCTGAACGTTGCTGTCTCCCGAGCTAAGGACAGTTTCCTTGTCTTCGGCGATATGGACCTGTTTGAGATCCAGCCAGCCTCATCTCCGCGGGGATTACTGGCAAAATATCTCTTTGAGTCAGAGAAAAATGCACTCTTTTTTGACTATAAAGAGCGTGAGGATTTAAAAACTTCCGAGACCAAAATCTATACCCTCCATGGTGTGGAGCAGCATGATAATTTCCTGAATCAGACGTTTGAAAATACCGGTAAACACATCACGATAGTTTCTCCATGGCTGACCTGGCAAAAGCTGGAACAAACCGGTTTTCTTGATTCCATGATTGCGGCGTGTTCACGTGGTATTAACGTCACGGTAGTCACTGACAGAAGCTACAACACTGAACATAATGATTTTGAGAAGCGAAAAGAGAAGCAGCAGAACCTCAAAGCGGCGCTGGAGAAACTGAACGCCCTTGGTATTGCGACAAAACTGGTCAATCGTGTTCATAGCAAAATTGTTATTGGTGATGATGGTTTGCTGTGCGTGGGATCGTTCAACTGGTTTAGCGCGACACGTGAAGCGCGATATGAACGATACGATACATCGATGGTTTATTGCGGTGATAACCTGAAGGGCGAGATTGAGGCAATTTATAATAGCCTTGAGAGGCGTCAGGTTTAGATCAGGAATGTGATTAGCCATCTTAACAGTGTTTCCCCAGTGTAAGATGGCTGTGAGGCATTTTCAGAAGGAATTATTGTGGCGACTAAAATGTGGATGATCCGCGGCGATGGCGGAAAATTGTACGATGACTTTAGGGACAAACAGGTTGTTGCAATCGGCTGGTCGCAGCTCGCTCCCTATGTAAAACCGGGATGCTCAAGAGAGCAGTTGTTTACCCGGTATCAGGAGCTTGAGCCACAGACTAAGCCAGGCACAGTTCGTTCCGGTGCTTCCCAGGTTTGGCGCTTTGTGAATGAGATGCAGAAAGGTGACTGGGCTATCACTTATTCACCTTCTAATCGGACCTATTTAATAGGGAAAATCGCATCAGATTTTGAGTTTCATGCCGAGTGGCTTGAAGATGGCATGGGCATTGCGCGTAAAGTGAAGTGGAACGCGGAAGAGATTAAGCGCGATAGTCTGAGTGATGCAACCAGAAACACTCTTGGCTCTACGCTGACGGTTTTTCAGGTGCCTGATTTTGCCGTGAATGAATTAGTGCAGGGTAAAAAGCCTGTCTCAGATGTCGTGCCGGAAGTACCTGTTTCAGATGGAGAGGATGAGGTTGTTTCTAATCCTCTGCGCGACATGGAGATGATCGCCTTTGAAGGCATCAAGGATCGTATCAACCGTCTCGACTGGGATGAGATGCAAAATCTGGTCGCAGGCGTGTTACGCAGCATGGGATATAAAACTCAGGTATCGCCTGCTGGCGCTGACCGTGGGAAAGATATCATTGCTTCCCCTGACGGTTTTGGCTTCGAAAATTCGCGCATTATTGTTGAGGTGAAGCACCGGAGGGAACAGATGAACAGCCAGCAAATCCGTAGCTTTATCGGTGGCCGTCATAAAGACGATCGCGGGCTGTATGTCAGCACAGGTGGATTCAGCAAGGATGCACGCTATGAGGCCGATCGTTCTACGATCCCGTTGACGCTATGGACGCTTGACGATTTGGTACGTGCGTTAGTGGAAAACTATGAGCAAGTGGATATTGAGACTAAGTTATTGGTGCCGCTTAAGAAAACGTATTTGCCTGCATGAATTTGCAACGCCTGTTTTTGTATAGACAGGCGTTGCTGTAACTACAGCAGGAGCCTAATGATTCACGGCAAAGCCTGCGGCCCCCAAGGAACTGATAGTGGAGTTTGCCTATATATGCAGTCTTGATATCTTCGGATTAGCAAGTTTTACGATAATGTTTTTTGCATTCATCTATCGCTGAAAACATATCTCGCGCAGGGCACATGTGATAAGTCATTGCCATTTGAAATTGACCCTCCTGGAATCCTAGATGATCCAGATTGATGACTTCATCCGTTTTGACCCAATATTTATCGCCATTCGCTTCTAAAACCTTTTCACGATAAACCACTATTTTTTCTGGATAGTCAGGACGCTCTCCTTCTTTTGAGAATATTTCATAACGAATATACCCATTAATTTCGTCCCCAAGTAACAGCACTCTGGCAAGATTAAGTTGCATCATTTCTCAACCCCTATTGAGATTTGCTAATAATGACAGCACAAAAATCGGGCAGTATGCCCGATTGTGATACGGCAAATTATCGGGACATTCTTTGCTTGATTAGCCCGAAGAACATTTCCCAGAGATGTTCCGACATCCCTTCATTCGTCAATAGTTCGTCTCGTGAGGTGCCACGACTGAAGCCTCCCATCAGAGCACGAAAACCAAGAGTCTGACCATTATCAGCAAGGCTTAGACTTTCGTTAATACTGTTTCGAACAACATTATCCTGGCTGTAACAAATATCCCCCATTCCATGGTGTTGATTTCCACGCCAGATGCCACATTGACCGACCTTACTGCCATTGATATAAACAGCACAGGTGAATGAATCTGTATCAAGCCGATTAAAATCGATGTCTAATCCGGAGTGGCGATTTTTGAGTTCATCTAACGAGTTCTCAAAATAGTGGGCAACATATTCAAAGCCTTCACGTCTGGCGCGATCTTTATCCAGATCGGTAAAATTCTTGGGTAGAGAAAGGTTGCTTGAACGCGGTGTAAAAACGGTATCCACTCCCTGAAACATCGGATTCGCCGGAGCCGGTGAAGGGATATGTGTGGTTTGCTGTGGTTTTTTGGCTTCCATCTGGGCTATGGCACGCGAGATGGCCTCGACGACCTGAACATAGCCTTCATCGTGGCTGGCAAACTTAGTGATGGGTTTACCGTCGGTAGTCGCCGCCATAATGCTGCCAAATTCTAACTGATGCCAGGCACAGTCTCTTAAAATTACCGGAATGACCACCGCCTCGCCCCGGTTATGTCGTTCCAGTGCATTTTTCATCTCTACCTGATAGCAGTAATCTGAAGCGATAAAGTCACTGCTGATCAGGAGCAGGATGATATCTGCTTGCGAAAAATAGTGGTCAATCTGACGTTCAAACTCCTGGCCAGGGACGATGCGGCGATCGTGCCATGTTGTGATCTTCCCGGTTCGCTTCAGCGGGGAGAGATGCTTCTCAAGTTCGTTGCGTAGTGCTTCATCTGCATGGGAATAGGAAAAAACGAGAGTGGTCATAGCGCGTAAGATGCTCCGGTAGAGAAATGAGGAATACCGCCATTATTGCGCCAATAAGTGTAAAAGAGTAATCCCCCTTGGCTACAAGGTATTGATGCGGAAATCAGTCCTTCATCTTGGTATCATTCTAGTGCCAGAGTATGATCTCTGGCGATTTCCTTGATTAAAGCAACTTGGGTAAAGGCGTCATACTCATTGAACGCTCAGGTGGTTATGGAATCGCTTTGCTTGCTTTTTTACTGTGAAATCCATGAGTTGCTGAGAGTTCCAGCTTCGCAGGATCGATAAGAGACAACAATGACACTGATTAACCTAAAAGATCTCGAGGCCCATCTTTGGCATGCAGCCCATATCATCACTGGGCCTATTGATGCGTCAGATTACAAAACGTACATTTTTCCCATCCTGTTCTTCAAACGCATTTGTGATGTATATGACGAAGAATTTGCCGATGCGATGGAGAGCGTTGGGGATGCAGAGCTTGCTAAAGGGAAGATGTTTCACCGTATTCAGATACCAGAGAATTGTCACTGGCGTGATGTATTCGCTGAGACCAAAGACATTGGTCAGGCCTTAAAAGACTCTTTCCGTGGTATAGAGCTGGCAAACCCTAAACTGCATGGCATTTTTGGCGATGCCAGTTGGACCAATAAAGAACGCCTTTCTGATGAGTTACTGGCTACGTTACTTAATCACTTCAACAAAGTGAATCTCGGCGTTGCTAGTGTCCGTGATGATGATATGGGGCGCGCATACGAGTACCTGATCAAACGTTTTGCTGATAAAGCTAACAAGAAAGCTGGTGAGTTCTACACCCCACGTACTATTGTTCGCTTGATGGTTAACATTCTTGATCCAAAAGCTGGTGAGAGTGTCTACGATCCCGCCTGTGGTACTGGTGGTATGCTGCTTGAAACTATCCACCATGTAAAAGAAAACGGCGGTGATCCGCGCTTGCTAAAAATTAAAGGTCAGGAAAAAAACCTGACTACCGAAGCCATCGCGCGAATGAACCTGTTCCTGCACGGTCAGGAGGATTTTGATATTGTTCGCGGGGATACGCTGCGTGAACCTAAGTTTTTACAAAGCGATCGTTTAGAAACCTTCGACTGCGTTGTTGCCAACCCACCATTTAGCTTGAAGGAATGGGGATACGATCTGTGGTCGAACGATCCCTATGGCCGTAAGCAATATGGTCTGGCGCCTAAAACAAATGGTGATTTTGCCTGGGTGCAGCATATGTTTGCTTCACTTAACGACAATGGACGTATGGCTGTCGTGTTACCTCATGGTGTGCTGTTTCGTGGCGGCGCAGAGGGAGTAATACGAACCAAATTGCTGAAAGAAAATCGCATCGTAGCGATTATTGGTGTCGCTTCCAACCTGTTCTATGGGACTGGGATTCCTGCGTGTATTTTGGTGCTGCGCAAATCACGCCCGGCAACGCATAAAGATCATGTATTGATTATCAATGCTGAAGAAATCTATACCAAGGGGCGTGCGCAGAATACACTGTCCAACAAGCAGGCTGATGACATATACCAAATCTATCATGACCAAGCGCAACAGGGGCCGGATGCAAAAGAAATCGAAGGAGTTGCACGCTGGGTACCTCTGAAGGAGATTGAAGAAAATGACTTCAATCTAAATATTGCTCGTTATGTGCAAAAGCCACTCGAAGAAGAAACCATCACTGTGGAAGAGGCGCTCAAAGATTTTCAACGGAAGCTGGCTGAACTGGAAAAAGCAGAAGAGGAGCTGGAAACCCTGCTTATCAAAGAAGGATTCGAGGTATGAGTAATAAAAAGCTGGAAGAGCTGCTCTGGGGTGCCGCCGAATTTCTTCGTGGCCAAATTGACGCATCAGACTACAAGCAGTATATCTTCCCGTTGCTGTTTTACAAACGCCTGTCAGATGTCTATCTGGAAGAATATAATGAGGCGATGGAGCTCCATGAAGGCGATGCCGAATATGCCGCCATGCCGATGTTTCACCGTTTTAACATTCCCTCTGAGGCAGCTTGGGAAAAGGTCCGCAATACCAGTAAAAACATTGGCGAAGCGATCCAGAATGCGCTTCGACTAATTGAAGTCAATAACCCGCGTTTACATGGCGTCTTCGGTGATGCGCAGTGGACCAATAAAGAGCGCCTGCCCGATCATCTGCTGGCTGATCTGATTGAACATTTCAGTAAAATTCCGCTCGGTATTAAATCTGTCGCCCAGGATGATCTTGGTGAAGCCTACGAATACCTGATTAAAAAGTTCGCTGATGATTCCGGTCACACGGCTGCAGAGTTCTACACCAACCGAACAGTCGTGCATTTAATGACGCGCATTATGGGATTAAAACCGGGTGAAACCGCCTATGATCCGACGTGCGGCACTGGCGGGATGTTGCTAAATGCAGTGATGGATCTCCGTGCAAGAGGTGAAGAGTGGCGCTCAGTGCATCTTTATGGTCAGGAGGTGAACCTGTTGACCTCCGCTATCGCCCGTATGAATATGTTCCTGCACGATATCGAAGAATTTGATGTGCTGCGCGGTGATACTTTGGCTGAGCCAAAGTTTATTGAAAACGATCGGCTCAAGCAGTTTGATGTGATTTTTGCCAACCCGCCATACTCCATAAAAAAATGGAATCGTGACAAGTTTGCTGCCGATCCATATGGTCGTAATCTTTATGGTGTACCACCGCAGGGCTGCGCTGATTATGCTTTTTATACCCATATAATCAAAAGTTTAAAACCAGATACTGGTCGCGCCGCCATGCTCTGGCCACATGGCGTGCTGTTCCGTGATTCAGAGCAAGCCATTCGTAAACAGGTGGTTGAATCGGACATCATTGAAGCGGTGATTGGGTTAGGCCCGAATTTGTTCTACAACTCTCCGATGGAGTCTTGCGTGGTAGTGCTTAACTGCAATAAACCTGCTGAGCGTAAAAACAAGGTGTTATTTATTAATGGGGTGGAACACGTTACTCGTGAGCGCGCCCATAGTCGCTTATCCAAAGATGATTTGGCTGTGTTATGCGAGGCTTATTTTAGCCCTGAAAACCAAAATAATATCACTGCACTGGTGGATATCGACGCTATTAAAGGGAATCTCTACAACCTGTCGATCCCGCTGTATGTGCAAGCGCAACAAAACGGTAAAGTACATAATATTGAACATGCGATTGAAGCGTGGAAAGTAAGCCGTATACAGTTGAAAAAACAAACTAATAAATTATTCCAAAGCCTTGCGGAGCTTGGGTATAATGTTCAAAGCAAGGTGGGGCAGTAAATGACGGAACAGCAATTACCGGAAGGCTGGCAAATGGTGAAGTTTGGCGATATTGCGAAACATATCTCTAAACGTGTAGAACCGAGCGAGACAGACCTTAAAATCTATGTTGGCTTGGAACACTTAGATCCTGATAGTCTGAAGATTAAGCGACATGGCGTACCGGCGGATGTTGAAGGGCAAAAGCTGTTGGTAAAGAAAGGGCAGATCATTTTTGGCAAGCGTCGTGCGTATCAACGTAAGGTAGCTGTGGCTGATTGGGATTGTATCTGCTCAGCGCACGCAATGGTTCTTGAAGAAAATTCTAAAATGGTTATTCCCGGGTTTCTTCCTTTCTTTATGCAATCCGATATATTTATGAATCGAGCTGTAGCTATATCGGAAGGGTCATTATCACCAACGATAAAGTGGAAAGTTTTAGCCGAACAAGTTTTCCTATTCCCGTCAAAAAATCGACAGCTGAAAATGTTGCCAATATTATCATCATGTAATTTGGCAAGTTTAAAAAACGATGCAGCCTTAGAGTCATTACTCTTTTTTAGGAAGGTTATTTTTAGGGAACATATATCTAAGCTAATAATCCGTCATAATGTTTCTAGAGAAAAACTAGGTGATGTTTGTCGAATCAGTACGGGGAAGACGCCTCCTCCTAATGAACGTGAATACTGGGAGGGGGATATTCCGTTTATAACTCCGGGTGATATTAGCTCTGATTCATTATATATTAATAGCGGCGAGCGTAATATTACTCATAAAGGGCTAGAAAAAACTCCATCTGTGCCTAAAGGATCGGTTTTACTGACTTGTATAGGTTCAACAATAGGAAAAGCAGCAATTGCATCGTGTGATTTATCTACTAACCAGCAGATAAATTCATTAATTTGTAGTGAAAAAATATTGCCAGAATACCTTATTGTTTGGATTCAGAATAATTTGGAAGTTATTAAAAAATACACAGGCATTCAGGCCGTCCCTATTATTAATAAATCCACGTTAGCAAATATTGATGTCGATGTTCCTTTTCTCGAAGAACAGTTAAAGCTTGTGATGGTAGTTAGAGAAATGGATAGCTTGAGACATAAATTGAAAAAAAAAGGTGTAATTCTTACAAATTTAACAAAATCTCTCTTTGTTCAGGATAGTGATTAATTATGTTTAACGAACAAACCGTCACAGAAAATGGAATTATCGATCGCTTAAAAGGGTTGAGTGGGGTCAAGTGGTCTTACTGCCACGGTGAAAAACTGCCTAAAAAAGCGCAGGATATCTTCGTTGATGAGTGGCTAAAAGACGCGCTTTGTTCGTTAAACCCTGATATCGGCAGACAGCCTGACTATGCCGATGAGGTCATTTACAAACTTCGGGGAGTGGTTTTAGAAGCCAGACATACCGGTTTAGTAAAGGCCAATGAAAACTTCCAGGAATGGTTGATGGCAGACAAAACCTTGCCCTTTGGCGAAAATGGCGACCATATCACCATCAATCTGATTGATTTTGAGAACATAGAGAACAACCATTTCGTGGTGGCACAGCAGGTTCACTATATCGCGGCCACTGAAGTCTATTTTGATATTGTCCTTTATGTGAACGGTATACCACTAGTTGTAGGCGAAGTTAAAACCGCAACACGTCCTAGCGTAACCTGGCAAGACGGTGCCGCCGACTTTATGGGCGGCAAAAAGTACTACTGGAAAAATGTTGAATCTTTCTTTGTACCTAACTTGCTGTGTTTTGCCAGCGAAGGTAAAACCTTTGCCTATGGTGCCATTAATGCCCGAGTTAAAGATTGGGGACCATGGCATAATACTGAGCTTCGTGATGAGATTCTGCCGGGCCTGGCATCGGTACTCAACAGCTGCGAGGGTTTATTAAATCCGCAGACCTTATTGCAACTACTGGAATCTTTTGCATTATTTTCAACCGTCAAAACAGGCAAAAATACTCCACCTAAACGCGTTAAAATCCTGCCGCGTTATCCGCAATTTGAAGCAGCAAAACAAATCGTTGAGCGTGTTCGCAGAGGTTATCCAAAAAAAGGTCTGATTTGGCATTTCCAGGGATCGGGTAAATCCTTGTTGATGCTTTACGCCGCTAAAATGCTGCGTGCCGATAATGCGTTAAAAAACCCGACGGTACTTATCGTTGTGGACCGGCGAGATCTGGACAGCCAAATTAATGAAACTTTTGGTGGGGCCGACGTTAAGAATCTGATTAAAGTGCAAAGCTGCAAAAAGTTGGGTGAATACATTGAGCAAGACAGCCGTGGCATTTTAATCACCACCATCTTTAAATTTAAAGATATCGAAATTGACGATAGCAACCCTAATGGCCTGAACAACCGTGACAACATCATTGTGTTGGTTGATGAAGCCCACCGTACCCAGGAAGGTGGGTTAGGTGAGAAAATGCGTTGGGCGTTGCCTAATGCGCACTTCTATGGCCTGACTGGCACACCGATTTCTGGCATTGATCGTAATACATTCAAGTTGTTCGGTGCTGAAGAAGATCCTGGTCGCTATATGAGCCGCTATAGCTATAAGCAGTCGATCCGTGACGGAGCGACTAACCCAGTGAAGTTCGAACCTCGGTTGGCTGAACTCCGAGTGGATCGTGATGCTATCAACGAAGAGTTCGAGCAACTGGCCACCGAAAACAACCTGGATGAAGAAGAAAAAGCAGCATTGTCCAGACGCGCTGGCAAGCTGGCTATTATGCTGAAATCCCCCAGACGCATGGCTGCGGTGAGTAATGATATTGTTGAGCATTTTACCAGCCATGTTATGCCGAAAAAGATGAAAGGCATGGTTGTGGTATACGATCGTGAAGCCTGTGTGCAGATGTATTATTTGCTCGGTGAAAAGCTCGGTTTTGATGCGGTTGAAGTGGTTATGAACGTTGACCAGGCTCCGGTTAAAGTTGAAGAGGGTGGCAAAAAAGATAAGCTTAATAAGGACTGGCTCAAATGGCATGACGAATTGGAGCTACCTATTAAACAAGCCGATTTCGAACGCTGGCAGCACATTGATGCGGAAGAGCAAGTGCAAAAGGATCTGATTGAATGCTTTAAAGATCCTGTGCATCCGTTACAGCTTATCATCGTTACCGCCAAGCTGCTTACGGGCTTTGATGCGCCAATTTGCTATTGCATGTACCTCGATAAGCCTCTACGCGATCATACTCTTCTTCAGGCCATGTGCCGAACCAACCGGTTGTACGAAACCGATGATGTGCGCAAGGACATGGGATTAATTGTCGACTACCTCGGCGTTTTCGAAAATCTGCGTACTGCTCTGGCCTATAACCCTGAAGAAATTGAAGGGGTTGTAGAGGGGATCGAGGCATTTAAAGAGCTATTGCCGTTACAACTGAATAAATGTCTGGCCTTCTTCCCTGGTATAGATCGTTCTATAGAAGGTTTTGAAGGCATTATGGCTGCGCAGGAATGCCTGCCAACCAACGAGAAACGCGATGAATTCGCTGCCAGCTTTGGTGTGTTATCCAAGTTATGGTCAGCTATCAACCCAGATCCTTTTTTGACTCCTTATCGTCAGGACTATAAATGGCTAGCGCAAATTTATGAATCGGTGCGTCCGGTGGGGCAGACAGGTGCGCTTGTTTGGGCAGCCCTTGGCCCCGAAACAATTAAGATGATCCATGAGCATACTGATATCAATCGTATTCGCGATGATATTGACGAGTTGATCATGGATGAGCACGCAATTTTTACCCTGACGGTTAAAGAACAGGAACAACGCGCAAAACGCCTGGAGATTGATCTTATGGGGCGTTTACGCGGTAGCCATGATCCTAAATTTGTGGCATTGGGTGAGCGTCTGGAAAAACTGCGTCAGGACTATGAAGCTGGTGTTATCAAGGCCATCGACTGGTTGAAAGGCCTGTTGGATGCTGCGAAAGATACCGTACAAGCCGAGCGCGAAACGGGCGAGCGCCCAGTAACTGAAGCTGATAATAAACAGGCTTTGACCAAACTTTTCCTCGAAACACGCCCAGAAACTACCCCTAAGTTAATCGGCGACGTTGTTGAGCAAATCGATAAAATCGTCAAAGCAACTCGCTTTGATGGCTGGCAAAGTTCCCACAGCGGTCCACGCGAAATTCAAAAGGCGCTTTTGCTCACTCTGGCTCAATTTGGATTAGGTAAAGATAAAGAGTTATTCCAGAAGGCTTACGGGTATATCGAGGAGCATTACTGATTTTTTCTTAATGTCGTGGCCATTGTATTTGAAGGTCGGGAGGAGGTTATTTCCTCCCGATATCCTTCCAGTATATTAGCTAAGATCCCGAGATACTTTAAAAACCGTTTTCTGGTCGTTTTCTGATATCT
The DNA here is from genome assembly GCF_046569105.1 of Salmonella sp. 741265073_HBA. Taxonomy (NCBI): domain Bacteria; kingdom Pseudomonadati; phylum Pseudomonadota; class Gammaproteobacteria; order Enterobacterales; family Enterobacteriaceae; genus Salmonella; species Salmonella sp. 741265073_HBA. The sequence continues at coordinate 17,167 of NZ_JBKFRY010000012.1, forward strand.
CGGTTAAGAGATTTTCACGCGCCAGGGTACGGAGGTCATTACGCGCTGTGTTATCCGATACGCCCAGTGCCTCCGCTACACCTGCTGCGGAATATTTCTTACCAGGCTCCGCCAAAATGATATTGAGTAGTGTGACTTGTCTTCCGCTCAGCCGCGATAAACTCCCAGATTTATACAAAAAATGGTCAATTCGGGCCGCGCGGGCAACCAGGTCGTCTACATACTGTAAGAGTCTTGTCATAGCCCGATGGATAATACTGGCCTGATATTCAAGGTAGTACGTCAGATCCATATCATCGGTTTCAGTGTACTGGTAGCTGTGGGCATATTTGGCCGGGGCGGCATGTAGTAACTGGCTGATCGAGATATATTTAAACACGTCGTATTCTGATTTCAGCATGTACCAGTAAAATAGCCCACGGCTTGTACGCTCGTTACCGTCTCTGAAAGGGGGCTCGTGAGCGATCATGAAGTGAAGAACGCAGGCTTTTACCAAGGAGTGAACGTAGGATCCTGTGTCATTTACGAAGTCACACACCATTTGCAGACGCACCTGCAGGTCGGTGGCGGCTGGCGGTTGATGAACAATGTTACCGTCATAATCTGCAATCACCACATCATCGGTGTCGCGGAATTCTCCAGGACGGTATTTTTCGTCATTTATTCCACCCATTCCAACCGCATGGAAACGGCGGATTAAGTCTGGTGTTAATGGTTCCTGGAGCAGATCTGGTATTTCGGCCATCAACCGCGCATTACCAGCGATCATGTGTTCATCTTCGGTACGGGGGGCTCTGCTACTTTCAAACATGTCGCGCGCGACAAGCGTAGTTGTGTTAGCGCCTTCCAGCTGTGATGAGGTGATGGGCTCTTCCATGCTTAGTGCTGTTAACTCTTTCCCTGCCCCTGAGTCTGGCGGTGAGTTCTTTGAGCGTCAGCCTTGTGGCGTGCTTGTCCACCTGTTCACACACTGACATGATGTTAGGTGTAAGGACAAAGCCAGCCTGATCGCCTGTTTCGTTGCGATAATGGATCCGTTGCATAGCTGAGTCACGCGCGCGCCGCGTAAGCGTCCAGGCGATAGAGACATTTTCTCCGCTGGACGTACGGCGGCAGAATTCGTCAAACGGAAGATAGCGGCCTTTATCGTCCGTCACGCGGCTGTAGTGTTGGTTGAGTTTCAGATCCACTCCGTTAAGTTGGGACAATGCAATAAGTACCGGTGATCTTTTGATTGACATGTTGCTATCTCAAAATTTGATGAATTTGAGTTATACAGACCGCCACTTAAAACTATCTCAATTTTCCTTTTTTTTGAGATAGAACGTTCCCTGTGAAGACATGATAATTTATAGGTATCCCTATGCTTCAATCTCTGAACCACTTAACGCTTGCTGTCAGTAATTTGCAAACTAGCCTGACCTTCTGGCGCGATTTGCTGGGGTTGCAGCTACATGCTGAGTGGGATACTGGCGCTTACCTTACCTGTGGCGACCTTTGGGTCTGCCTTTCTTACGACGTATCCCGTAACTACGTGGCCCCGCAGGAAAGTGACTACACCCACTACGCATTCAGCATTGCGCCAGAAGATTTTGAGCCGTTCTCGTGTAAGCTGAAACAGGCGGGAGTGACGGTCTGGAAAGACAATAAAAGCGAAGGGCAATCTTTCTATTTTCTTGATCCGGATGGCCACAAGCTGGAGCTGCATGTGGGAGATTTAGCATCCCGACTGACGCAGTGCCGGGAGAAGCCTTACTCTGGAATGCGTTTCGGGCCTGGAAAATAATCACGCAACTTTGTGATCTTCCACGCAGTATTCAATTTTATGTCCCATTTTGGGGGCAAATCCCCAAACTAAAACCTCACAACCCATTAATTTTCAATAGATTAAATGAAAAGGCGAGTCCGGCCTTCGCACCAGGAGCATGTAAATGGACCTCAACTGAGATCTTTTTTATGTCTAAAATCCAGAAGTTACCTACCTTTCTCGGTTGAGCGCTGTGTTTTTTCCGTTGTTATCAGCATGCTAACCGTCAGGACAGAGCCGATAGACAAAAAGTATGTCTGCAATAATGTCTTGAATGTACATATAGTTGCGAGCATCATCGCAACTATGTGCTCATGAATTCTTCAATGTAATGACCTCTGACAAAACCCTAAAGCAAGCGATATCAAATATTACTATTTGGCGCAAAGGCGAACAGCGAGCGCCGCATAAGCCGTTATTGCTGTTATATGTCCTCTCGCACTATCGGCAGAGTCACGATCGTCTATTTGATTATGGTTCTGAAATTCATGAGCAATTGCTGGATTTGCTGGAGCGCTATGGGCCACAGCGCCGTGAACAGCACCCGGATATGCCGTTCTGGCGTCTGAAGGGCGATGGTTTCTGGGAATTGCAAAACACGGAATTCTGCTCAACCAGCGGTAGCCGCCAGCCACCTAAACGTGAACTCATTGAATATAATGTTGCTGGTGGGTTTGATGTCGACAATTTCGCGCTGGTAACAAAAAAACGTAAGCTAATCGACGCGCTGGCGCAGCAGATCCTTGAGGCGCATTTTCCGACCAGTATTCAGGAAGACATCGCTGACGAGATGGGTTTTGATATTCGCACCTCTTTCCGTCAACGCGATCCGAAGTTTCGCCAGGCGGTGCTACGAGCTTACAATTATCAATGTGCGGTCTGCGGCTTCAATATGCGCCACGACAACGCCCCTATAGCCCTTGAAGCAGCCCATATCAGATGGAAGCAGCATCATGGTCCTTGTGAAGTACCTAATGGCCTGGCGTTGTGCGCAATTCATCATAAAGCGTTCGATCGTGGTTCGATTGGTCTGGATGAAAATATGCGCGTGGTGGTTTCCGACGCGGTGAATGGTGGCGGGGTGGTACAGCGGCTGTTCTGGGATTTTGCGGGGAAAGAGATCGCGTTGCCGCAGATGAAAGAAAATTATCCGGGTGAACGGTTTGTGGAATGGCACAAGAGGGAGGTGTTCAGAGGAGGGCATTGATCTGGGGGAGTATTTTGAGTGGGGTATACGCTATCTGTAAAAAATAGCTCCACATCAAAGGCATCAAAGTAATCGGCCACGGTTCTCGCACTATGGTCTGTAGCGCGCTGGTGGAGTCACACCTGTAGTCAAGCGACGCGTAGAGCGCCAGATGAGCCATCATGAGCACAAGCAGAATTTATAAGGGCAGTGCCTTAAAGAGCACAGGGAGATTGTAAGTCGCCCGATATTGCTGGCTTTTGCTTAGCTTGCTGACGGGATTAGTTGTATGAAGCATGAAAATTACCTCATGTTTTATATGAGGATTCGACACTATATCAAAACCGGTAACTCTCAATCTTTCAAAGCTATGTGTCAGATCAGGTCGTGATAAGACACATAAATTTAAAAATCTATATATCTGGCCAGATAGACTTTTTTATAACAGCTTTATAAATTAAACAAATCTGCCATAGAGACAGATTTGTTTAATTTATAATTAGAGGTTTGCAACGTTATGATATACTTTTTGCACATCATCATCATCTTCAAGGGCATCAACAAGTCCTTCAAAGATTTCTAAATCTTCTGGTGAAAGTTCAACTTCTGATTGAGCAATCATTTCTAATTCTGTTGTTGAAAATTCAGTAATTCCAGCGGCTTTTAGCGCTGCGATTCCTTTATGCAGGTCTGTAGCTTCAGTATAAATAACGATGTTTCCTTCTTCTTCGGTTACATCACGAACATCAACTTCAGCATCAAGCAAAATTTCAAAAATATGGTCAGGGTCTGTTCCTTTAAATACAATCACTCCAGTATTGTCAAACATATAGCTGACAGCACCTGCCGCTCCGATATTCCCGCCTTTTTTATTGAAAATTGTGCGGATATTAGCAATCGTACGGTTAACATTAGACGTCAACGTTTCAGCGATAACCATTGAACCATTTGGTCCAAAGCCTTCATAACGCCCTTGCACGAACGTTTCATCTCCGCCACCTTTGGCTTTATCAATGGCTTTATCAATAACATGTTTTGGAACCTGTGCTTGTTTCGCACGTTCAATAACGAATTTTAAAGCTGAGTTTGATTCCGGATCTGGTTCACCTTGTTTAGCCGCAGCATAGATTTCTACACCAAATTTTGCATATACTTTAGACGTTGCACCGTCTTTAGCCGTTTTTTTAGCAACAATATTTGCCCATTTACGTCCCACTGGAAACATCTCCTCAAAAAATTATTTACATTAATGGCAGGTTAATAACCTACATGTTTTTCTACCGCATTATATCATAATATATAAATTCTCGTCTATGAGAAATAAAAACATCCGGCTTTTACGGGGGATTACTTTGATTTTAACAATAGCTAATATGGTGGATAAGTCATTTTCTAATTTTCTTCTGGTTCTTTTTTTATTCTTAATAATTGAATTGCAGCAATAACGTCTTATTGATGGTGGTTTCGCTCATCAGGTGAGGTGGAACGCTTGCACGTCTTGCGACATATTGTGGCAGAAACTTAATGGCGAAATTAAGAGCCTATCCCATTAGGGCTATTTTACTTGCCATTTTGGACCTGGGCAGTGCTCAAAATCCTCACGTACTACGTGTACGCTCCGGTTTTTGCGCGCTGTCCGTGTCCAAACTGGCTGCGCCAATAACGCCTACTGGGATAGTCTCTAAGACGATATATTCCCGCCTTGAGCCGCGTTAATTTGTTGAATACTTTTAAATGGAGGTATACCTCTTGTAGGCTATACCTCCTGCTTTACGTTATCGCGCGATTAACGCAAATACGCCCCAGCCAAAGTATTCTCGCGTCCAGGTGACGTGACGTTTGGGGGCTACCGTCAGTTCTGTTCGAACCTCTTGCGCAAACTCATCGTCAGGGTTTTCCTCCAGCCAGCGGCGCATGGTCATCCACTTCGCGGCTTCATATCTGTCCCAGCCTTGCGGGTCCGCCAGCACCATTTCCACTACGTCATAGCCGAGTTGGTCGAAAAAGGCGACCAGCTCGGGCAGGGGGCGAAAATCGGCGACGGATGAGACGCCACAGGCGTGGGCGATCTCTTCCGTTGCGGGGATCTGACGCCAGTACGGTTCGCCGATGAGAATGATCCCGCCAGGTTTGAGGCTTTTGGCCAGCAGATCTATTGTCCCCGCGACACCGCCCGCAATCCAGGTGGCGCCTACGCAGGCCGCCACGTCATATTTTTCCTCGTCGATATAACCGGCCGCGTCGTTATGAATAAAATGTACGTATTCACTGACGCCGAGCTCTTCTGCTCGTTGTTTTGCCTGTGTGGTGAAGAGCGGGCTTATGTCAATGCCAGTACCTGTAACACCGTAATCGCGAGCCCAGGTGCAGAGCATCTCACCCGAACCGCTACCGAGATCGAGAATCCGCGTGCCAGGCTTCATGCGTAACGCATGGCCCAGTGTGGCATACTTTTCCGCTGTAAACGGATTATGGATACGGTGTTCGCTTTCGCTAATGGTAAAAATACGTGGGATATCCATTGGGTTATTCCTTTTACTAAGGGCAATACCCTCAGAAGTGGTTGCTTTTTCAGCCAGCAGCGCAAACAGCTTGCCTGCAAAAGTCTCGCCGACCGGCCAGGTGTGACTGTCCGGGCGCTGCAACACAGTGAATCCAGCATCACCAAGCAGGTTGATATATTCATCATCGCGCCAGGCCTTCATTTGACTGCCGAAACGGGTGGTACAGCCGTTTTCCGCTATCGCCCAGAACTGCGTTGAGCTGGTTTGGGCCTCTTCATCCCAGGCATTTTCCGTTAACAGCAGATGGGGCACGGCAAGAAACAGGCCGTGCGGACAACGCTGCCAGCCTGGCTGCGCCATGCCCTGGCGTTTAACTTCATCGAAGGTATGCACTTCAACAAGAAGTTTGCCGTCCGGTTTCAACCACTGCGCGCAACAACTGATGAGGCTTTGCGCATCAGCAGCGCTAAAGACATTCAGTTCCCCAAACGTCATCATAATGAAATCAAAAGGTTCCGTGGGGTGGTACGTACGAATATCCTGCTGAATGTAGTCAATATTCAGGTTTGCGGCTTGCGCCTGCTGGCGAGCCCATGTGATGGATGCCGGAGAGAAATCTACGCCTGTGCAGTGAAACCCACGCTCCGCTAACAGGCGGGTATAAAAACCGGGTCCACAGCCGAGATCCAGAATGCGGGCGCCAGCGGGTAACTGACGGGTAATCCATGTTACCTGTTGCTCAATCACGGTTAGCCGGCGGCTGGCCCAGTCGTGGTCCTGCGACAGATGATTTTCCAGCATACGTTGACTGAAGGCTGGCTCGTCCCAGGGGATTTTGCCTTCATCGGGTAATAGCCGAATGCGATGCGTTGCAAAAATAACGGCGCTGATATCCATCATCATCTCCTTAGCGATTGTCAGGCTGGGCGCGAACGTTGTTCAGCCCGGTTGTATTAATGCGGTAGGGCTGACCATTAACGGATTTGATCAGCTTTTTGGTTTTGAGTTTTTTGAATACAGCGAGCGTGCAATCGGCGAGCAACAGCCCTTCGCGGCTATAGCATTCAACGGCGGTGACGCGGCCTGACGCATCGCGGATGTGCGTAATGCGTCCGCCTTTGGCGAGAACGTGTAAGGTACGTTGTTCCTGACGGGATAAATTCATACTGAAGAACCTGTTTAATCATCATAGGCAAAACGTGCAAACACACTGCGGTGTCCGCATTCGATTTCGGCGCATTGATAATCAGTCCGGCCTGAAAAGGTCGGGGAACTGATTATCAGATGATGACATTCTCCAGCATCAAAGCCTCGGGTTGAGTTGAAAGGTATTTACGTCGTGAATGATAACACCTGATTTCTGTAAGTGAATAACCGGGAGTGAAAAGTGTGATCTCAAAGGGAGGATCATGCGTTTAGCAAGTCAGTTGAATAGATCCCGCCGCTACCATAATGAATATTGATTAAACTCATATACCCGATAATGGCCGCTTTGATAATCTCGGCGTATCTTTTTAGCCATTGACAGGGTTGTTGCGTTGGAAATCTTTTTTTAATCCACTGAAAAATATCACTTAAATATTTTTCATACACAAACATTTATGGTCCGCTGAGTTCGGATCCGGTTTTGTATGGGTTAAAAAAGGTACGTTATGAAAGTCATATGGACTGTCACTCCTGTGGGGTATCAGCGCATAGCGAAACGTTGCCCTTCATGCAGCGTAAAACGGGACTTCACGCCTTCTGGGGCATTTCGGGTTAATTCGCAAAAGAAGGTACTCGATGTCTGGAGTATCTATAAATGCACGCACTGCGATTACACCTGGAATATCTCCCTGTTCTCGCGCCTGCCAGTCAGCAAAATTAACCGCGATCTTTATTGTCGACTGATGGCGAATGATGCTGCCACGGTGCAATATTTTGCTTATGACAGCGCGATCCTGAAGCGAAACAATGCTGAATTATCGGGGCAGCCTGATTTTCACATTCAGGAACGGTGGCTGGTCAGTATCGCCCCCCACAAGCAGGTCAGTGTTAGCGTCAGGATTTCCCGTTCTTTTCAGGTCAGCCTGCTGTCGATTTTGAAGAAGCAACTCCTGTTAAGCGCAGCCGAAATCAAGAGACGGATTGAAACAGGACAAATAAGTGGCGTCACGATGAAAATGCTTAAATCGCGAAAACTGAAGAATGCGAAATATGATTTGCAGCTCTCTGTTGAAACACTGTATGACCGGCGAAGGATTGTTCTGACCCGTCGATAAAAATAATAAGCTCACCTTACGTTTAAGTGTGCTGGTATGGCAACGACGTAACGGAATGAAAGAAGGATTAAGGGACAGGTGAGCTTTAGTTGAATAACCCTTGTCTGTGGCATTCAGTGAAGGCTGAATGCCATGGATAATCCAGATTTTCGCACCAGTGATGATCAGCAGAATGACAAAGGGCGATGGGTTACAGGGTTACAATTATCTGTAGAGTAAATAAATATTCACGCAACACCATTAAAAAATAAGAAAAAATGTCTCACTGTTGAGCTGATATTAATACCCGAACCACTGAATTAGAGTAATGTGGCGCTATTCATAGCGTAATTTTTTCTGTTGCGGTTACAGGGGGAGGAATGCACACCTTTAGACCATACTCACTAAGGCATAGCGATCTGTTATATGAAGATATTCCGTTAGAAATACGCGAGCAAATAATCTTATTGATTATCAATACGCTAGGAAGTTGCTCCTCTTTTTATGATATGACATTATACTGCTATCATAATAGTCATTCTGACGAAGTGTATCGAAGAATATGTAAAACGCTGCGCAAAGAGTATGGCTTATTCACCTTATATGCGCATTCGACGTCATATCTGGATGAAATGAGTAATCTGTTATTAAAAACAGATGATAAAAGAAAGCATATTGATACCATTGAGCTTGCTTTTAACTATATAGATACCTACCTTCGGACCTATGAAGTTACGCTTGGGTTAGAACCGGATAAGGCGATTAGTAAATTAAATAATATATTTCATGAGCATAGTTTAAAATATCGATATGAAAATGGTAAAATTGTAAGGTTGCGCAGAATAAAACGACTTAAAAATATATGTTATTATTTATACTCCCCTGGAGAGTATGGCTTTGTCGAATATGATCTTATGGAAGCGTATAATCGCCTGATGCTTAATGATTTTGCCTGTGTCGTAAGAGAATGTTATACAGTTTTCAGAAGCGTTCTTATCAGAATTCATGAGAGAAAAAGTATCGTATATCATGAACAAGATAGTTTAAATACACTAATGGCTAATCTGATGGCGAGAGGCATTATATCTGCTGAATATGTACATAAATTTCATTTTTTAAGTGACGTGCTGGAGTCAGAAATATTTCTGCCAATGGCGCCAGAAAAATCGCATCATCACTACGCAATGATGCTCCGTATCTCTGAAGAGTTGGCCTGTAGTATCTATTATCTTACTGAGCGGAGTATATTTTTTCTTACCCAGCGGGCTGAAGAAGATGGTGTCGCGCCATAATAATAATCGCGCTGTCGCTCAGTCAGACTGCATCATCTTCATTTAAATTTGTTCAGGCGTCGGAATTTTTTGTTCTGCCGTCTGCTTTTTTAGTGATGAGCTGTTCAGTGCAATAATAAGGGGTACAGTATGATGACTGATTTTTAAACTGCATATCATCTGTGCCGCATTTACTCATGGGTATTGGGTCAGGGAGAGAGAAGAATGAGTACTATTTTAAAGCCTTTTTTATTGGCGGTAACCCTGATGTTAATCTTAATAAGGCCTGGCTTTGCAACGGAGGATGGAGCGATAACCATGGTTAAAACCTACAGCGCTTATGACTATTTGCAGACCCGAGCGCGGTTGATGCACGCTGTCGCCGATCACGGTCTGGTGTTATTTGGGGAATTTGACCATGCCAGAGCGGCACAGAATGTTAACCTGAAAATGCCGCCGACAACGGTTCTGGTCTTTGGCAATCCTAAAGGCGGAACGCCTCTCATGCTGGCGCATCCCGAACTGGCGCTGGATTTACCATTTCGGGTGCTCATTAGCCAGCAAGCCGATGGGCGAACGTTGGTCAGTTATCATCCCGCCGAAACGCTGCAACGTTATGGTCTTGATGCCGCAGACATACAGGCTTTGAAAAAACTGGAACAGCTCGTTGAAAAAAGTCTCCACTAAAGCTGAAAATCAGGCTTCAATCGGGCGATGTGTTTGCACAAGTGATGTCGCGAATAAATGCGCTCACATCGTCCATTACCTGATGCGATAAGGCGGCATCGAAGGTGGCGCTATCAGCATCACAGAACCCGTGCCGCGCATCGTACATTTTACACTGCACCCGGGGACGCTTTTCCAGCGTCTGTCGCATGGCGAGGGGATCAAACGCCGGCTCATAGCGCGCGATAATAACCAGTGCCGGACAGAGAGGCGCAAGATGAAGGTACTGGCGTATACGGGAACCGTAATAGCAAATGACGCCATCGCATAACCCACTGGCTGCACTTAGCCATGCGAGCGTTGCGCCGACACTATATCCTACGACGATTAACGTCTCATACTGCGTTCTGAGCTCGTGGAGTAATGTGGTAACGACGGCGGGATCAAAGCCGACATTTGCTGAAAAGTGACGGTAAGCCTCCTCCTGCTGTTCATAGCGAAAGGGGGTATGGTGAGGAAACAGCGCGGGAATATAGATGTCGAATCCGCGCGTCATCCATTCATGGCCTGCGCGTTGGATATGAGCGTTAATACCATAAATTTCATGCAGAATAATCGCTGCCCGGCGATGGCGGCTCGACAAACTGGAGGCGTTGCTTCCCCCGGATACGCCTGGGGCGAAAAACACGGTGTCTTTTATCATAACGCGTTCTTGATACAAAGAGAGCGGCTGGATTTTCGCCGATCACGCTATGTCAGAGGCATTGTTCCTGTCAATGTACAGACACATTTTATGGCCTGATTTTTGGTTGATAAATTTCATATTGGTAAACCAATATGGTGTTTATATTCAGGCATCAGGGCTAAAGATGGAACATCAGTTGTGTATTGTCTACTGCCTTTCCTTTTATCTGGTTATCTGGCTTCACTAGCGAAACGGGGCGCATTATTGTTTTGTTGGTTGACCAGTTTCGCGTTTTTGGTGTGCTACGCGTGCTATCCCTCTTTACAAATGCTATAGTCTGATACCGGGAAATCGCATCGGACGGGCACGACCAATATGAAATCAAACACTTCTCAGCAAAGACCTTACCAGGAAGTGGGCGCAATGATACGGGATCTGATTGTTCAGACGCCGTACCGCCCCGGGGAGCGCTTGCCGCCGGAAAGAGAGATCGCTGAGAGGCTCAATGTGACGCGTACCGTCGTGCGTGAAGCGCTGATCATGCTGGAAATTAAAGGTCTGGTTGAAGTCCGCCGCGGCGCCGGGATCTACGTGCTCGACAGCGCGGATAATAACGAGATGGAAGGCGCTGACGTCAATCACTGTAATGACGCCGGGCCGTTTGAACTGTTACAGGCGCGTCAGTTGCTGGAAAGCAATATCGCTGAATTTGCCGCTCTGCAGGCCACCCGCGAAGACATCATTAAAATGCGCCAGGCGTTACAACTGGAAGAGCGAGAGCTCGCCTCCAGCGCGCCGGGCGGCTCAGAAAGCGGCGATATGCAGTTTCATCTGGCCATTGCCGAAGCGACCCATAACAGTATGTTGGTAGAGCTCTTCCGCCAGTCCTGGCAATGGCGTGAAAATAATCCGATGTGGCTCCAGCTTCATAGCCATCTGGGCGATACGCTTTACCGTAAGGAGTGGCTGGTTGATCATAAGCAGATCCTCGCAGCGTTAATTAAGAAAGACGCCCGCGCAGCGAAGCTGGCGATGTGGCAGCACCTGGAAAATGTGAAGCAGCGTCTGCTGGAGTTTTCCAATGTTGATGACATCTACTTTGATGGCTATCTGTTTGAGTCATGGCCGCTGGACAACGTTGATGCCTGATTATACCTGGAATAGCGTGGGCAGACCCAGTCCACGTTTTACTTCCTGTAGCGTCTTTTGAGTGACCTCATGCGCCCGCTCGCTACCTTTTTTCAGCAATTCCATTAGCATTCCCTTATCCGCAATAAAGGTTGCCCGCCGTTCGCGTATTGGCGCGATCAGTTCTTGCAGGCAGGTCTCCAGCTCATTTTTACAGACACGATCGCCTAATCCGCCTTGTTGATAATGTACTTTCATCGCCGCGACTTTGGCTTTATCCGGATGGAACGCATCCAGCCACGTAAAGACGACGTTACCTTCTATTTTTCCCGGATCGCTAATTTTTAAATGATTGGGATCGGTGTACATCGCGCTGACCGCACGGTGGATGGTCTCTTCGCTGGCGGAAAGAAGCAGGGTATTGCCGAGCGATTTCGACATCTTGGCGCTGCCGTCAATGCCTGGCAGACGGCCCGTATCGCTCAGGAGCGCCTGACAGGGGCGCAATACCGGCGAGGAGAAAAGACTATTCATCTTATGAACGATCTCATTCGTTTGCTCAATCATGGGCAATTGGTCGTCGCCAACCGGTACCATTTCGGCCTTAAAAGCGGTGATATCTGCCGCCTGGCTAATGGGATACGCCATGAACCCGACCGGCAGGGAACGGGTAAAGCCTTTTTGGGCAATCTCATTTTTTACCGTAGGATTACGCTCCACTCGGGCGACGGTAACGATATTCATATACAGCACCGTTAATTCGGCGAGGGCAGGTAACGCGGATTGCAGGCAGATCGTCGTCAGCTTGGGATCGATGCCGACGGCCAGATAGTCAGCTAACACTTGCGGAATATTATCGCGGATTTTTTGCGGATTACTGCCGTTATCGGTGAGTCCCTGCAGGTCGGCAATCAGGACATACTGTTGGTGATCCTGCTGTAGCGCGACGCGCTGGCGCAGTGAACCGACATAATGGCCGAGGTGCAACGAGCCGGTGGGGCGATCGCCAGTCAGAATGATGGGAAGGGTGTTCATTAAGGACTCCTTTATGCTTACTGTAAAGCCGAAAGACGTCCCGAAACACAGTAGCCGCCTTTCGGCGGCTACTTAAAGAGGGATAGTGATCCGTGCCGCCTTCAGGAAGGCAGCCACCAGCGGAGATGACGTTGCGTAGCGTTGGATCGTTTCGTGTTCATGTGATCTAACGTATCACGACTAAACGTAAGGGTAAAGCGGCTGGCGTGTCGTCCGGGCATAAAGTCATATCGCCTGAACAGAGAACATGTTACTGACTTTGAAACGCGATTTTATAATTTGCTGCCCAAAAATACGTGGCGCTGAAAGGCGCATTTTTGATGCAAATCATTTATTACTGTGATAACACTGTGCGCGATAAAAACATTAAATATATTCACATAGTAAATATGTTCTATTGGAATGGTTGTTTTCGATATGACAAAAGTCTAAAAAACCCATTGATGTGAAAAGGAATAAGAATTGTCTATATTCCGATTCTGTGTAATTAAGTAATTTCTCGGATAAAAATAAGAAATGATATTGATATTTCTTTTTTGATATGGTTCTTATAGCGGCTATGGTTATTCAGGAAACGATGCTTGAATGCCAGGCGTAATAGATTTCAGGTCAGTAGCGCTATTGTAAAATGGATTGTTGATGGCAGAAGGTATTTAGCAAGAATCCAGTTATAGCAGATTGTCGGTATTTAATCTGGTATACAGAGACACCAACGAAATGGCTGGAAAATGGAACGTTCTTTCATTGTTGGCGTTCCGTCCTTGTCAGCCTGCTTTGCCGCATGATAATCACGGAGGGGGGATGGACGCCATCTATTTAAAACTGGACGGTATTGAAGGCGAAAGCCGGATCAAAGGTTTTGAAAACCAAATAAAACTTATTGCTTACAACCACAACCCGACGAAACGGGAGTCCGGCGAAGCGAGAGGGACATATATTGGAGGATTGACGCTGACAAAGCCTGTCGATCTTGCTACGCCTGGCCTCTATGAGCACTATTGTAACGGGAAAACGGTGAAAGAAGGCGTGCTGACATTATGCCGTCGTGATAAGGGCGCAATGCTGCCATTTATTATTTATACGCTCACCAATGTGCGGATTTCACGCATGAGCAATCATGGCGACGCCGAAGGCAGCGCCACGGAGACCGTGGATTTGGTTTATAGCCATATTCGCTGGGATATTCCCGCATTAGCGTCGAAAAGCAAAACACGGCGGCCCCTTCACCGACAGGCGCTGTGGCGATGAGGATAAAACAAGCGTGCGGACTCGCAGTGGGCAATGCGGTGTAGCGAAATGGCATTTAGCGGCTTGCGAAGGTCGATGAGCGCTCATGTAACCAATCGATTGCCAGAAAAGGCGATAACGCGTGGCCCTTACACCCGTTATGATTTTTACGCATAGCCGCTAATAAAACGGCATTTTTTATATACACATCAAGTTGATAGTGTGTTTCTGACCTTGACGTAAATAAGCGGGAAAAGCGATGAAACACACCATTGGGATACTGGGGGGGATGGGACCTGCGGCAACGGCGGATATGTTGGAAAAATTTGTTGAATTACGACATGCCAGTTGTGATCAACAACATATCCCGCTCATTGTCAGCTCTATTCCTGATATTCCCGATCGTACAGCATGTCTGTTATCCGGCGGGCCTTCGCCATACCGTTATCTGGAGCGTTATCTGCATATGCTGGAAGACGCCGGGGCGGAGTGTATCGTTATCCCATGCAACACTGCGCATTATTGGTTTGATGATTTACAGAACGTCGCGAAAGCGCGAATGATCAGCATTCTGGACGCTACCCTGGGGGATATTCCGCCATCGGCGCGGCACGTTGGTCTGCTGGCGACCAATGCGACGCTGGCGACCGGGTTATATCAAAAGAAAGCTCTGGCGCGGGGGCTGACGTTAATTCAGCCAGAAGACGCGGGGCAGGCGTTGGTAATGCAGGCTATTTATGCGCTTAAACGTGGCGATAAAACTGCGGCGCAAGCGCTGCTGCTGCCGCAAATCGATAGCCTTATTGCCCGTGGCGCGCAGGCAATTATTATGGGGTGTACCGAAATTCCGCTTATTGTGGCCGGACATGAACGCGCGATAGCGTGCCCGATGATCGATTCCACAGCGTCGCTGGTGCGCGCGGCGATTCGTTGGTATGAGTCCTGGCCAGACACCCGCGCCTCTTTGACCGGGGAACAACGCCTTACCGCCTGATGTGTTTACAGCGCGGCCTGAAGCCCACGCAGGTCGCGCCAAAATGTTTCGGCTACCTGACTCATGCGGGTATTCATGCGATAAGCATAAGCCTGGATCGGGATAACCAGTTCGTCGGCATCAAGCACGATCAGGCGCCCGTCAGTAATCTCCTGACGGATAGCATACTCGGGCAACCAGGCGATTCCGCAGCCGTCCATCGCAACCTGTTTTAACAATTCGCTCATCGAAGAGACGAAAAATGTACTGAAACTCAGTTCAGCATGGCGAGTCAGGGTACGATTTATCAGCCGGCCCATATAGGAGTTCTGACTGTAATTAAGCAGGGGAAAGTGCGGCTGCTCAAGCGTATAGCGCGGCTCGCCCCGGCCATTGTTAGCGCAAACCGGAAACAGTCTCGACTCAAACAGGCGGATATTATCAAACGGCGCTTGTTGCAGGTTTTCATCGTGATAAGAAAAGATAAAATCGCTTTGCCCCTCACGTAACATATCCACCGCCTGGTCGACATCTATCGCCTCAACGGCGTAGGTAAACTGCGTCGGCATCTGCTTAACGATGGTCGGCAACAGGCCGAGGGAGAGCGAGTGGGCGGCGGCAATCTTGATTTTACGCAGCGTATAATCGCTGCCGCCGCGCAGTTCGGTCAGATTACTTTCCAGCTGCTGTAACAGGTGGCGAACCTGGGAGTGAAAGATTTTACCCTGTTCGGAAAGCTGTAGCGGCGAGACCTGTCGGTTAAATAGTTCAACGCCCACGGCATGTTCCAGGGCGCGAATCCGCCGGCTAAAAGCGGGTTGCGATACGTTGCGGATAATGGCGGCCTGAGAGAAATTGCGGCACTTTTCCAGCGTCAGAAAATCATATAGCCATTTTGTCTCAATATTGTGCAAACCTGCTCCAGTTACATCCATTTACCGTTATCCTGTCAGCCGCCCGAAGAGGCATTCTACGTCCATTCGGGCGGCTGACAACCGCTTATCCCGTCCTCTTTCAGAATGCCGTGATGGGGCATCCTGAAACTAGCGGGAATTACGCCGGTTCAAAGGTACCTTTTACGCAGGCTTTCCCCTCATTGACCATGCGTTTGCCGCGCGCATACACCTGCTCAATGCGTAAATCTGCGCTAAAGACGAGCAGATCCGCATCGTTACCGGGACGGATTTCGCCTTTGTCGTCCAGACTGAGGAAGGCGGCTACGCTGGTCGTCAGCGGGCGCAGAGCATCGGTCAGGCTGAATCCGTAGTGGTTAACCAGCGTCTGCAACGTCTCCAGCAAACTTTCGAAGCCCGCGACGCCGATGCCCGTCAGATTTCCGGCAGCGTCAAATAGCGGCTGGCTGCCGTTACCGTCTGAACTGAGCGTCACCCGGGAAAGCGGGACGCCGGCTTTTACCGCTCTGGCAATGCCCTCCGCCGGCGCGACGGGATCCGGGATACTGGTGGTAATGTCGATTACGCCGCCTTTAAGCGCAAACGCCAGCGCCTGCTCGAAAAGCGATTCGCTACGGTTGACGTGGGTAGGCAACAGTTTACCGATCGGCACGTCGCTGTTTTCCAGGATGTCATATAGCGGCTGTAACCCTTTTTTGCTGCTGCCCATATGAAAAACGCTGACACCGGGTTTGCCGCCCAGCAGGCCGCCAACGCGTGATTCGGCGGCCATGCTGGCGAGTTGATTCCCGCCGGGCGCGGCGGAACGGTGGTCGGAGACTGCGCATTTCACGCCAATGACGCGATCGATCAGCGCGACGTCTTTTTCTACCGAGCCAGTAATGGTCGGCGACGGAACGTGATAAGCGCCCGTGAGCATCCAGGCGGTGATCCCCTCCTCATTTAGCGCTCGCGTTTTGGCTAACAGCGACGCGGGATGACGGCTGACGGAGTCGGTGCCAAGCAGACCGACGACCGTTGTTATCCCGGCTTCCGTCAGGCGGCTCAGGGAGACTTCCGGCGTCCGCGTCGTCGGCCCCGCTTCGCCGCCGCCGCCGATCAGATGAACGTGTTGGTCGATAAAGCCCGGGCACAGCATACGACCGCTAAGATTAATCACCGTACAGTCCGGTACGATATCGCCGGGGATGTCAGCGCCGACGGCAATAATTTTGCCATTCGCGAGTAGAACATCGCAGATGCCCCGGTCTTCTGGCGCAAACAGGTGCGCACCCTGTAATAAGGTAAACTCCGCGGCGGATAAATCAGGCATGATAACTCCTTATTAAACAATAAGCTGCATGACCCAGATCGACAGCAGCGCATTGATGGCGCAGACTGCGATAATATGCGGGTAATATTTGGCGTTGACTTCGGCAGTACCGAGACAGCGGCCGACATTCTGTACCGGGTTTCCCATCAGGTAAATGGCGGGCAGTAGTACGGTAACATCGTGGCCGCTTAGCGCGCCGGCGGTAGCCAGACTGGCCGCCACGCCAACGGCGCCGCCCATACTCATCAGCGAAGCCAGAAGCACCGTAGCCGCTTCGCCGGGAAGCCCCCACAACGCCATCACGGGCTGGCAGATATGGCCTACCCAGTCGAGCAGACCGGTAATTTTCAGCGCCTGAATAATGACAAATGCCATGACCACATTGGGTAACAGGTTGGTTGTGGCGATGGTAAAACCGCGGCGTGCGCCATCGATAAACATATCCATGACATTCTTACGTACCTGAGTCGTCATGATTGGGCTCCTTGCGCAGGGTGACGGCGTTCTTCGATGTTAATCCAGACGCGCAAAAGGTTTGCGCCGATAAATTTGAATAGCAGAATGACCACCAGCGGAATGATGACTGACGTCCCCAGAAAGGCGAATACCGCAACGCCGGAGGAGAAATAGTTGGTGATAATAGCGCTGCCGCTGGTCTGCCAGGCGGCAAAAATCACTTTATCGCGTTCGGTGATTTCGCCTTCCTGCGCCAGCTCTTTGGTCATACCCGCCGCGGCGTCGGTATTTTGCAGGTTGGCGATCAGCGCCAGTGAGCAAATGCCGGGAATGCCAAGCAATGGTTTCAGGATGGGTGTCATCAATTGCTGCGCCGCCCGCAGACCGCCCAGTCCATCCGTAATCGCGATGATACCCAGAGAAAGGATAACCGACGGTGCCAGCTCCAGCGCAAAAAGGAAGCCATCTTTCGCGCCCGTTCCGCCCGCGCCGCGAAAGGTCTGCGTACCGGTCACATGACCGAATGACCCGTTGAGTACGGTAAAATCAAAAACGCGCCACCAGCCTTCGCTTCCGGAAAATACGCCGGAAAAGAAAATAATGGTGAGAAAAAACGCCAGGTATCCCTTTATCCCGACCTTTTCTGTATCAAGCGGCATGGCCGCCCCGTCCACTTGTTGCGCCATAGCGATCCCCGAATTTTTTTGATGATGTGTTGGTTGTAGCCACAGGCCAAAAAGCCCGAAACAGAAAGACCTTATCAGCCATAAGGGTAAGGACAAAATGCAAGTATGTATCGTGCTATGCGTTTCTTGCATAGCAGCGCGAAAAATCACCATCTTCGCTACTGCCGGAGGCGCGGGGAACCGTGGACGGTATAACGCGAGGTAAAAAAGCAAAGAAACAGGTGTTGACGCAGGCCGGAGCCGGGAGCAGGAAAAAGAGGAAATAAATTTGACGTTAGTCAATTTCACGCCACTTAATTATCGTTGTTAAAAAATAGGATTTTTTAACCTAAATTTTACTTTTTACTGTAATTTTTCACGCCTTAAGAGGAATTGTCACGATCATGTCAGTAGCCGCTGATGGGTCAGTTTGCGCCCTAAGAATCCTACGGGCAGGTAATAAAAAACGAATCATCTAATTAATTTCATGATGTGATTTATTTATAATTGTGATGATTTGAAAGGGCGCGATAATCATCATAATGGGATATATACCCAAAATAATTCGAGTTGCTTAAAGGCGGCAAGGGAGTGAGTCCCCAGGAGCATAGATAACTATGTGACTGGGGTGAGCAACGGCCCGTCAGGGCGAGGCCCAGGATGGGCCAGGTAATCCGTAGCCAACACATAAGCCACTTGAAGTATGAAGGGTATATAAAATAATAGGCAGATTGATAGCACTAATAACCATAGAATAAGTATAGTTTTTAGTGGCATCTTTACCTTGAAATAACGTGTTGAGGATGTGCTATTAAAAACAGATCCGCATTGCGCCGCGAATAGCATTAAAGATACAACCTGGTGCGGAGAGCGTGGGTTTACTCTACCGCTTATTCACGTATCACAAACCGTTTTTGTTTTATCTGCTGCGCGGCGCTGATCAGCGCGGCAAAAAAGAGCGCCGCGGCACCGCAAAGCGTGGCGTTGATAATTGCCGGCGCGCCATTGCCTGACAGACTGGCGGCGAGCGGACCGAGAATTTGCCCAATACCATACGTTAGCGTCACCAGGCCTAACAAATTAATATTGCCCGGCGCGCTGAGTTGTCGGGCTAGCGGCATCACCAGCGAGGTTGTGCCCATAAACGTGGCGCCAAAACCAATACTGCTCAGTATTAACAGCAACAACGAGTCGCTGGCGAGAGACAGCAGCACGCAGGCGCTCTGGATCAACAGGTTCGCGGTCAGGCATGGCAGGACGCCCCAATGTTTTGCCGCCCACAGCCAGCCGAAGCAGCCGGGAATGATCGCCAGGCCGACCAACGACCAAAGGTGCGCCGTGAGTAGCGGAGAGCCCGCGCTTTTCGCCATCAGCGGCAAATAGGTAGCGACAATGATGTAGCCGAATCCGGCGAAACCGTACAACAGCGCCAGTTGCCACCAGGGCATAGGCTGATTTTCGATTCTTGCTAAGGGCGCAGGCGGCAGCGCATGAGCGCGGGGGGGAATCAACATTGCCACGATTAATAGCAATATACCGGCGAGCGCTCCGGCCCCCAGCCATAGCGAATGGGCCGAAAGCGCATAATGTAAACCGCCAATGACATATTCGTTGCCCAGTGCAATCCCGGCCCCGACGCCGGAAAAGAGCGCGGCGATCACAAACGGATGGCGGGTATGATGCAACACAATCATTGATCCAAAAATCATCATTCCCGCACTCGCGACGCCTGCCAGGAAGCGCACCAACATGACGATTGCGGGTTGGGTAAATATCGCCATGGCCAGAATAAGAATACCGGTGGCGACCGCCGAAGCCAGCAGCATGGGGCGTAGACGAGAGGGGAGATGAAAAAGGCCAAAGGAAAACAGTAAGCTTCCCGCCAGGTACCCTGCATAATTGGCGCTGGCAATCCACGAGAGTTCGTTAAACGTTAGCTGCTTTTCCGCCAGCATTACCGGCAGCATGGGCGTATACAGAAAGCGGCCAACTCCCATCCCCAGCGTCAATACCATCATACCGAAAAGCGCCGTAAAAATGGGATGGCGAGGTGAAGCGCTCTGAGCATGAACCATGGTTTTTCTCTTTGCTAAAGTAAGGCAGGAATGCCGGATTGTTGTTGTAAATGATAATAAAAAGTAAAATTAATGTTTCAAATTTGCAAGAAAAGAAAGTGAAGCGCAGGCGAATAACGGATTGAGAAGAGGGGCATCGGTGGGAAATGGCATTAAATTAATGCCTCCCACGTGCGGGGTTTGGCAGTTAATCTGAACGAGAACGGCGTTAAATACTGAGCAGTGCCGGTATTTGCGACAGTAAATATAACACCAGACCAATAGCGCCGCCGACCAGCGTGCCGTTCACGCGGATAAACTGCAAATCTTTACCGATATTAAGCTCAATCTGCTGCGACATATCGCGCGCATCCCAGCCTTTTACGGTATCGCTGATGTGGCGCGTCAGGAAGGCGGCGAATTCCGGCGCGACGCGGTGCGCGGCCTGTTCCAGATGACCGTTAAGCGAGGCGCGTAATGCGTCGTCGGCGATCAGTGTCTCGCCAAACCATTGTCCGGCATGAGCGATGCGCTGCTTTACCTTCGAGTCTTCGGCGTTGATATCTGTTTTTAACCACTGGCGTAGATCCGCCCAGATCTCGCCGAGATAACGGTTAAACGCCTCATCTTCCTTCAGGTAACTTTTAATGTTTTCTGCCCGGGCAGCCATTTCCGGATCATGTTTAAGTTTATCGATCAGCTTATACGTCGCGCGATCGAAGGCATGACGAATCTGATGCGCGCGATCGTGACTGATATCATCCAGCAGAGAATTCACCGCGTCGGAGACCAGTTCAGCGCTGTGTTCTCCCAGCCATTCGGTCGGCAGAATCTTCGCTTTTAACGGATGCTCGGTCTCCAGCCAGCGTATGATCTGTCTGGCGATAAATGTTCGGGAGCTGTCACGCTGTAACAGGGCGATAAGCTGGGCGATCAGCGTATCGAGTAACACCTGGTGACGATCGTTTTTGGTCATGCTTTCCAGCATCAGGGCGCTGGTGCCGGAAAGATCCACTTTATCAATCGCCTTATGTACCGCTCGCTTGAGCAGCCGCTGAATACGGGCGTCATCGGTTAGTTCCAGAAAGCCGCTCATAATTTGCAGCAGATGCTGCCCGACCCGGCTGGCGTTGTCCGGCTGGCTGAACCAGTTTCCGATAAGCAGCGCGGGTTCATGGCGGCGGATTAGCGCGATCAGCGACTGCGTATCAAGGAACTTCTCCTGCACAAATTGCCCAAGATTTTCGCCGATTCGGTCTTTATTACGGGGAATAATCGCCGTATGTCGTGAAATAAACGGAATGGGAATACGGCGAAACAGCGCCACCACGGCAAACCAGTCCGCCAGCGCGCCAACCATCGCCGCTTCGGCAATAGCTTTTACGCCCAGCACCCAGAAACTGGGCGGCAGGAAAAGCGTGGTTACAAACGTCGCGGCGGCTATCAGCAACAGTGAGAGCGCCAGGCGTTTGGCGCGTTTGAGTTCGGCGATTTTATTCATAGGGTTAAGGATAGAGCCAGACGGCAGGAACGTGCAAAAAACATCAGATTATCCTGTGCCGGATAAGCCTCTATCCGGCAGAGTCGTTACTTCTCAGCGGCCAGTTCTGCCGCCTCATGCTGGCGCACGCGCTGTAATAGTGTCGCCAGAGTGAAGACCACAATCACTCCGGCCACCGCTGCCAGCAGGTGAAATGGCAGTCTCCCGCCGTGAAACCACAGCCAGCGGCCAACTTCGACCGACACCGCCATCACCGTCAGAATCACCATGTTCAGCGAGGCCGAAACCGTCCCTTTTGGCAAGTTGTTGGAGAAAAGCGTGAAGCGAAACAGCGTCGGGAAAATCATTCCAATGCCGAACGCGTACAGGCTGGTGCCCAGCACAGACCAAAGCCAGACGTGCGGCAGAAGAAGATTACCGAGGAGCAATGTCGCCAGCCCGCTTAACTGGATTGGTACGGCGCGCCAGATAAAACGCGGTCGGGTTGGATCTTTCACCAGGCGTACAACGATCATATTGGCCACGATCACCGCACCGAATACGGGCACCTGCGCCCAGGCGAATTGCGAAGTACTCATCCCGCCAGCATCGATCAGGATCACCGGCGACACCGCCACCCAGCTCATCATCGGGATGTAGCTCAACGACAGCGTCGCCGCCCCGGTGAGAAAAATCGGGTTGCGAAACACATTACGAAAATCGCGCAGTACGCTCACCGCGCTGAACGGCACCGCGCCGCGTTGCACCGTTTCTGGCATCGCCAGTAGCAGGCCGCACAACGCCAACAGTCCCATCACCGCAATAATACCGAACAGTACCTTCCAGTGAACGAAGTGCATCAGCGCGGCGCCGGAGAGCGGGCCGATAACCGGCGCGACCAGCACAATGGAGGTAATAATCGCCATCAGCTTAATGGCTTTGGTTTGACCGAAGGCCTCCTGTACCGTGACGTAGCCGACCGTTGCGATAAAGCAAATGCTGGTGCCCTGCACAAAACGGGCAATCAGAAACTGCGTCATTGAGGTCGTCAACAGCGTTGCCGCGCAGGCGAGAGTAAAAATTAATGCGCCTGCAATCAGCACTGGCCGGCGGCCAATCCTGTCGGATAGCGGCCCCAGAAGCCATTGCAACGCCATTCCGCCCGCCAGATAGAGACTGACCGAGGCCGGCGCAAGACTGACGTCAGCATTAAAATCGCGCACGACGTTAATGATGCCAGGCTGAATCAGATCCGTCGTCAGATAGGCGGCAAAATCGTACAAAATCAGCGCCATCGGGAAAAATAACGTTGTGGCGCGTTGGGAGAAAAACTGAATAATCCGTTGCATAAAAAATGCGCTCCATGTCGGAGAACCCCATGATGGGACAGCGAAACTCAATACCGTCATCGTGACGTCAGGCAGGCGATGGAAACAGCGGCTGCGGATGTACTGAATTTCATGTAATCAAAAACGCTGCCGGTGAAAACACAGACAGGAAGAGACGCGTTCTGAATCTCGTCAGAACGTGTGGCGATTACAGATAACAATCAGCACATCACACCTCGGGAAATTTACGTTGCACGGAAAATATACACATTAAGTGTAATTAAATTTTGATGTTAATCAAAAGAGTTTGTCTGGTTAATAAAGATAAAGGCAGGGCGCGCAGGCTGGTATTTTGCGTGTTCAGTTCCGAAAATGCATGTGCATTACAGATAACAGGATTTATCTTCCGTCGCGCCTCGCAATGCTGAAAAGGTACGGATGAGAAAGGAATTTTCAGGAGGTAGAGTCGCAGCATCCTGGTTTGGGGTGATGGAGCGCCATGAAAAAATCGACGACCTCAACACCGCATGATGCGGTGTTTAAAACCTTTTTGCGCCACCCGGAAACCGCCCGCGATTTTATGGAGATTCATCTGCCGGTGTCGTTACGCCAGCTTTGCGACCTGCGGACGCTAAAGCTGGAGCCCGGCAGTTTTATTGAAAAAAATCTGCGAGCCTATTATTCCGATGTGCTTTGGTCGCTGAAAACGCGCGAGGGCGACGGTTATATCTATGTCGTGATTGAACATCAGAGTACGCCGGATGCGCATATGGCGTTTCGGCTGATGCGGTATGCGATGGCGGCAATGCAACAGCATCTGGATGCGGGGCATAAGCATCTTCCGCTGGTGGTGCCGATGCTGTTTTATCACGGTGTTGATAGCCCGTATCCTTTTTCGCTGTGCTGGCTGGATGAGTTTGCGAACCCGGAAGTGGCAAGAAGACTCTATGCCGCTGCCTTTCCGCTGGTCGACATTACGGTGGTATCGGATGATGACATTATGCAGCACCGCCGCATTGCGCTGCTGGAGCTCATCCAAAAACATATCCGCCAGCGCGACCTGCTGGGACTGGTTGAACGAATTGCTTCGCTGTTAGTTACTGGTTGCGCTAATGACAGGCAGCTTAAAGCGCTGTTTAATTATCTTATGATTCAGCACGGACATACGCCTCGTTTCACCACGTTTATTCGTGATGTGGTAGGGCATGTCCCGCACACTAAGGAGAGACTGATGACGCTGATAGAGAGGATCCGCGCAGCGGATCGCAGAAAAGGGGAACGGCAAGGAAGACAGGTTGGTCTGGAGGAAGGGCTGGAAAAAGGGCTGGAAAAAGGTCAGCGTGTTGCCGCATTGCGTATCGCCAGACAGATGCTGGCGGACGGACTTGACCGCGAGACTGTCCAGCGGTTCACCGGCCTTACGGCTGAAGAGCTTCAGGATGTTAGCCACTAACGCGGTTCCAGTCTGAATGTTGCAGGCCCGGTGATCGCCGGGCAACGCTCTCTATAATTATCGCTGATAACCGCACGAATATACCGAACTTTACCGATAGCGCCAGCCATCTCTACTACCCTTATTGTTCTGAGCGGCATTTACGGCTGCCTTAATGACGATAACAAGGAGACATGTGATATGGCTTACCAGACAGTGAATCCTGCCAATAATCAGCTCATTAAAGAGTATCCCCCGCACACGGACGCGGATATTGAAGCCGCGCTGCAAAAAGCTGACGCGCTCTATCACTCCGACTGGTCCAAAGGAGAGATTGACCAACGTCTGCCGGTACTGCATAAGCTGGCTGACTTGATCGACAGCCGTGTTGAAGAATTGGCAAAAATCGCCAGCCAGGAGATGGGCAAGCTCATCGAGCAGAGCCGTGGCGAAGTCAAACTGTGCGCGCAGATCGCGCGTTACTATGCGGATAACGCGAAACAGTTCCTTGCCCCGGTGCCTTATAAAACCGAGTTTGGCGACGCGTGGGTAGAACATCATCCGATTGGCGTCATCATGGCTGTTGAGCCGTGGAACTTTCCGTACTATCAGTTGATGCGTGTGCTGGCGCCGAACCTGGCCGCAGGTAACCCGGTGCTGGCGAAACATGCCAGCATCGTACCGCACTGTGCCGAGACGTTTGCCCATCTGGTGCGTGAAGCTGGCGCGCCGGACGGCGCATGGACCAACCTGTTTATTTCCTCCGATCAGGTGGCGAACATCATCGCCGACCCGCGCGTGCAGGGTGTGGCGCTGACCGGATCTGAAAAAGCGGGGAGCGCCGTGGCGGCACAGGCGGCGAAGCACATTAAAAAATCGACGCTGGAACTGGGCGGGAACGATGTGTTCGTCGTGCTGGACGATGCCGATCTTGAGAAAGCGGTGAAAATTGGCGTGCAGGCACGACTCACTAATGCAGGGCAGGTATGTACGGCGGCGAAGCGCTTTATCCTGCATGAGAAAATCGCCGATCAATTCCTCAGCCAGTTCACCGAGGCGTTCAGGAAGGTGAAGGTGGGGGATCAGATGGACGCTTCTACCGAACTGGGGCCGCTGTCGTCGAAAGATGCGCTGGAAACACTGACCAGACAGGTCGAGGACGCGGTGAAAAATGGCGCGACGCTGCACGTTGGCGGCAAGCCGCTGGAGAGCAAAGGCAACTTCTTTGAGCCGACCATTCTGACCCACATTACGCGTGACAACCCGGCGTACTTTGAAGAGTTCTTCGGCCCGGTGGCGCAGATGTATGTGGTGAAAGACGATGACGAGGCGGTAAAACTAGCCAACGATTCCCACTACGGCCTGGGCGGCGCGGTGTTTAGTCAGGATATTGAGCGTGCTAAACGCATGGCCTCCCGGATTGAAACCGGGATGGTTTATATCAACTGGCTGACCGATACCGCAGCGGAGCTGCCGTTCGGCGGCGTTAAGCGTTCGGGCTTCGGACGCGAGCTATCGGATCTGGGGATTAAGGAGTTTGTGAACCAGAAGCTGGTAGTGGTGCGCCGCTAATCCCTGTTGCCCCTCTGAAAATGGGAGGGGCCTGGCTTTTTGCAGCGAAGGACGCGGATCTTAAATCAGAACGAAATAAGCGAACAAAACCCCCTCAATTGCCCTCCTTATTTATCCACGTTGCACTAACCGTGCTTTTTATCCCGCTATTGTTTGTACAGACATTCATGATGCCCGCATTTTCTGTTCTATGCGGAGGCCGGTATGGAATTTTACGAGAACCGCCCCAGACAACCATTCATTGGCTTTGTGCAGCTCAGACGGGCGCTAAAAAGGTGGTGGCTGCGTAAGCGGGCCTGTCAGGCGCTGCGGCGAATGAGTGACGAGCAGTTAAGGGATATCGGGTTGGAAAGGAAGGATGTGGAATAGTGGATCTATTCAAGGGCAATAGTAGTTAAAGGATTTTATGATATATTACTATGCCCTTATGTTATGCGTGCTCACTATTTTATATCATTAATATTAATATCATTAATCTTTTTCTCAATATATTTTTCTGGTTTTACCTTAGTTTTTTGCTCAATTGCATGATATTTTTCCTTATCAATGGTTATAGTCATTTTTTCTTTTTTGTTAAATATGCATGGAATGATAATGGCGGCTGCAATTATCAGTAACATTATTATGGCTGCATGAATTTTGCTTTTGGGAAATCCTTTTAATTGAGTACACAGGATTGTTATACATTTATGTATAAGATAAGGGAAGGATAGAAATAAAACAAATGGGTAAGCAAAATTTATGGCATGTTTTCCATAGTAATTATTATTTATTATCAGCGAACCAATACAGAATGCCATCATACAAAATAGAGATATTCCGAAAGATAAGAAGGATATAACGAAAGAACCTTGCATAATTCTTTTATGTAACTCTTTCAAAATATTATTTGTAAGCTTCTCTAGTTTAGTGTTATTACAAACAACTACCAGCATCGCAAAAAAAATCTCACATAAGGCAAGCGAAAATAACGTATTGAAGACCATGTAATTCATCAGCGTTTCGAAAAATATACTTTGCTGAAGATAGTATGGTAATAGTGCGTTGACCTCCATAAATAAAGTACATAGAAATCCCAGGATGATATAAAAAATTAATCCTTCATTTCTCCAAAGCGTAATGTTTTCTTTTACTTTTAGCTGCATGGTTTCCCTTCAATCATTGATATTAATTATAATTAAAGCTGGCAAGGGTTCTTTGCCAGCTTATTTTATGTATTTACTTAGATCCTGCCATCACGCTGATAAACGCCTGCACCTGCTTTTGCTTACGCGCCGATAGCTTGCACACCTGGCGCAGCGACTGCATCAAATCGCTTTCTTCTGGTTGCGGCTGCTGTGCGCTGAGCACAATACAGCCGTTCATCACCTTTACATCGACCTGCGTACCGGTGGTAAACCCGGCGTCTTCCAGCCACTGACCTTTCAGGGTAATAGCGGGAATACGGTTGTAATCCGGGTAGCGGCTCGCATAACTCACGGTCAAGTGACGGTTATTTGTCGGGGAGACTTCTGGATCGGTGAATTCTGCAATAGAATGCGGGGTAGTCATGGTCTCTATTCCTGTTTAATAGGGATTGTGATTAGCGGTGCGGGCGTGTTGGCGCACGCTCGCACCGCGCTAAATACCTGGATATATCATCAGTAAATAAAAGAAAAGTCCAGCTGAAAATCAATGAAAATAAGCCGCTGGATGAGAGGTGATATTATATTTGGTGATGAGAATAAAGCGGCTATTTAGTCGCTTTATTGGTTTCTGGGGCAGGTTAATTTATGGCGGCGTCAGCATTATAAGAAGGAAAGGGTTCGAATGATGCAGACCCTATTCATCTGCCCGGGCAACGTTGACCACCGTATAAAGCTGCCCCCCATCTATTTAACTTGTAATGAACTGCCACACAATCCAGCAGCCAAAGGCGATCAGAATGCCGCCGGCGGCGCGTTCAATTTTCCAGACAAGATTACCCAAGCGACGTTGAATTTGCGGCAGGGCGATAAGCGTTATCAGCAGCAGATCCCAGAGTAACACTACGCTGGTCATCCAGATTCCACATATGGCCTGCTGTGTAACGGTCACGTTTGGGCCCAGCAGGGCGGTCATTAGCGCCAGATAAAACAGAGCATTTTTCGGATTCAACAGCGATGAACCTAGCCCCAGTAATAGTTGTTTTGCCAGTGACGGACATGCCGATGCGGCGTACCGCCACTCCAGCGGCCCGGCGCGGCTTTTCAACAGTTGACGGCCCACCCATAGCAGGTAGGCGGCACCCAATAGCTCGATGATGGTAAAGAGCAGCGGCGTCTGACGTAGTAGCCCTGACCCAATCACCACCAGCAGAATATAGAGCCCATTTCCCGCCGCAATGCCGAGGCACAGCCCGACGCTGCCGCGCAGCCGATAGCGTACGGCGTAACCGACCAGCAAAAAGAAGTCCGGGCCCGGGCTGAGCAGCGCCATAAAATGCGCCAGCGCCAGTGCGGGAAACGCCGGGGGAAATAACGTTGTAACCTGTTCCATAGTAACCTCAGTGATGATACTGAGGTCAGCCTATACCTGCGGATGCGCTATTTATTGTCGGATATTGATCTGTTCTGCGCGTACTGACGCGGCGTTGCCGCCGTGTAGCTGACGAAGGTTTTGTGGAAATGACTTTGATCGGCGAAACCGGTCTGATAGGCAACATCGGCAATATCGTCCCCGGCGCGCAATCGGTGCCGGGCATATTCAATGCGGGCCATATTGGTAAAGCTGACAGGAGTCAGGCCTGTATCCTGCTTAAAAGTGCGAATCAGAGTCTCCTTACGGAGCGCAAACTCCTGCGCCAGTGTGTCCAGCGTCGGCGGTTCCTGAAGGTTGCTGACTAAGCGGGCAACCAACTGGCGGCTGATGGCGCATGGCGGTTCGGCGTCGGCGCTTTGTAGCGGCAGGGCGCGCAACAGGTGGATAATAAGCGCCGGAAGTCCGGCGGTTTGCTGCTGAGTAATAGACGTCACAATTTGCTGATAAAGCTGGAAAAGCTGCGGGTTCTGCAACTGTGGCTGCGTGGTATGCAGGCGGCTATCCGCCGGCAAATGGGGGAGCTGCGTCAGGCACCAGTCCGCATCGAGATACAGCATATGATAGCTGCGTGGTCGCTCGTGGAGCGGGTTACAACTGTGTGGAGATTGCGGGGGGATCAGGATCAGCTCGCCGGGGCGTAACAGATACTCTTGCCCGTTACTGATGCAGCGGGTTTCTCCGGCGATGATCGCGCCCAGCGACAGTTGCGGGTGGCTGTGGCGCTTATAGGCCTGACGGCTTTCACTGGTGGTACGTAGCTCCAGCCACGGCAGTTGTGGCAGACGCCAGAAGCGTTGGTGAATATCTCGGATAAGGGGCATACAATCTCCTGTGCGGCCCGGCTTTTCTGCGCCCGTTTACTTCCTTAACCCCGCAAACGCCGTTCTAATCTCGTCTTCCGGCAACTGGATCCCGATAAATACCAGCGTGCTGTGCGGCGTTTCGTTGCCCCACGGTCTGTCCCAGTCGGCGCTGTAGAGACGCTGCACGCCCTGGAACAGCAGACGGTTGGGTTCGCCGTCGATCCACAGCATCCCTTTGTAACGCAGCAGTTTATCCGCTGATTCCAGCAGCAGGTTTTCCATCACTCGCGAAACCTCGCTGATATCCACCGGGTAATCCAGCTCCACCACAATTGACGACACATCGTTCTGTTTATCGGCAATAAAGTGGAAACGCGGTTGGCTTGCCAGCACGTTCTCTTCCAGCATAAAGCCGCTGGTATTAAACAACTGACTCAGGTCAATATCGCCATGTACCACGGTGTAAACCGGGGCGCGGGCGTTGATACGCGCCAGCCGCTCGCGCAGTTTCTCGCTGTCGCCTGCCACGTCGGTTTTGGTCAGCAGGATACGGTCGGCGTAGCCTATCTGCGACTGGGCGATGGTGAACTGGTTCATCTGCTCGTTAGCGTGCACCGCGTCGACCAGCGCAATCACGCCGTCTAACAGGTAGCGTTCGCATAATACGTCATGGGAGAAAAAGGTCTGAATAATCGGGCCGGGGTCAGCCATGCCGGTGCATTCAATTACCAGGCGGTCGAAAGCAATATCGCCGCGGTCGCGGCTGTCGAGCAGGTCTAATAGCGCATCTTCCAACTCGTTGGAGCGGGTACAGCAGATGCAGCCGTTAGTCAGGGTTTTGATCTGTGTGGCGCGATCGCCAATCAGTTGATCGTCAACGGAGACTTCGCCAAATTCGTTTTCGATAACGGCGATTTTAAAACCATGTTGTTCGTTGAGGATATGGCGTAGTAGGGTGGTTTTGCCGGCACCAAGAAAACCGGTAAGTAGGGTAACTGCAATCGGGGTCATAGTCTCTCCATTAACAACAGCGCATACCGCCTTTGCCATCGCCGCCGTAACGTGCTTGCTGACGTTCGCGGAAGAACTCTTCATAGGTCATGTACGGCTTGTCGGGATGGTTGGTTTTCATGTGCTCGACATAGTTGTCGTAGTCCGGAATACCAATCAACATTTTTGCCGCCTGGCCGAGATATTTTTTTGCCTGACCTAAAGTATCAAACATTCTGCCGTCCTGTTAATGAATAAAGCCGGATGGCGGCTTGCGCCTTATCCGGCCTACACTAGCCGGGATCGCTGTGCGCTACCCGGCATCAGTTTTAGTGGTGTGAAGAGATCTTCACGCCGCCTTCCGGCACGGGCACATACGGGGTTTCTTTGTCGGTACGTTTATCGCTGTTGCGTACCTTCATCCAGGTGGTGAAACCGTAGAAGATAATACTGTACACCACCACCAGGAACAGAATACTCAAACCAGCGTTAGTGTAGTTGTTCACCACGATATGGTTCATGTTGGCAATCTGTTGCTCGGTCAGGTTGGTGCCGTTGGCAATCTTCTCTTTATACAGGTTTGCCATGTAGAAGAAACCTTCCATCTGTGGGTTGGCGCTGAACAGTTTCAGGCCCAGCGCCCAGGTGGTGCAGATCAGCAGCCATACCGCCGGGATCACCGTCACCCAGATGTACTTGGTGCGCTGCATTTTGATCAGTACCACGGTGCTCAACACTAGCGCCACGGCGGCCAGCATCTGGTTAGAGATACCGAACAGCGGCCACAGGCTCTTCACGCCGCCCAGCGGGTCGACCACGCCCTGATACAGCAGATAGCCCCACAAACCGACGCAGCCTGCGGTACCGATGATACCCGCGACCAGAGAATCGGTTTTTTTCAGGAACGGGACGAAGTTACCCAGCAAATCCTGCAACATAAAGCGGCCGGAACGGGTACCCGCATCCAGTGCGGTCAGGATGAACAGCGCTTCGAACAGAATACCGAAGTGATACCAGAAGCCCATATCCGCCATCGGCAGGACTTTGTGGAACACATGCGCGATACCTACTGCCAGCGTTGGCGCGCCGCCTGCGCGGTTCAATACTGACGGTTCACCGATATCTTTCGCCGTTTGCAGGATTTGTTCCGGGGAAATCACAAAGCCCCAGGAGCTGACGGTCGCCGCCGCGTGTGCGGTAACGTCTTTCAACTGCGCCATAATCAGCGGCGCGTTCTCGCCGCCCATCTCGTGCAGGTTTGGCATGGTAATGCCCAGACCTGCCGGCGGGGTGTTCATCGCGAAGTAGAGACCCGGTTCAATGATCGAGGCCGCCACCAGCGCCATCACCGCAACAAAGGACTCCATCAGCATCGCGCCGTAGCCGATAAAACGCGCATCGGTCTCACAGGCCAGCAGTTTCGGCGTGGTACCGGAAGAGATGAGCGCGTGGAAGCCAGAGACGGCGCCACAGGCGATGGTGATGAACAGGAACGGGAACAGAGCGCCTTTCCACAGCGGGCCGGTACCGTCGACGTACTGCGTCAACGCCGGCATTTTCAGTTCCGGGTTGAGGATCACAATCCCCAGCGCCAGACCGACGATCACGCCGATTTTCAGGAAGGTAGCGAGATAGTCGCGCGGGGCAAGGATCAGCCATACCGGCAGCAGCGCGGAAACAAAGGCGTAGCCGATCAGCGCGAAGGTAATGGTGGTGTCTTTAAAGGTCAGCGCCGGGCCCCAGTACGGGTCGTGGGCAATCACGCCGCCGAAGTAAATAGACGCCACCAGCAGCACGATACCAATAACGGAGACTTCGCCTACGCGTCCCGGACGCAGGAAGCGCATGTAGATGCCCATAAACAGCGCAATCGGCACCGTTGAGCAGACGGTGAAGACGCCCCACGGGCTTTCGGCCAGCGCTTTAACCACGATTAATGCCAGCACCGCGAGGATGATGATCATAATTAAGAAGCAGCCGAACAGCGCGATGGTGCCTGGAACGGTACCCATCTCTTCTTTGATCATCTCGCCAAGAGAGGCGCCGTTACGGCGGGAAGAGATGAACAGCACCATAAAGTCCTGCACTGCGCCCGCGAGCACCACGCCCGCCAGCAGCCACAGTGTCCCCGGCAGATAGCCCATCTGCGCGGCCAATACCGGCCCGACCAGCGGACCTGCGCCGGCGATGGCGGCGAAGTGGTGACCAAACAGCACGTAGCGGTTAGTCGGCACGTAGTTCAGGCCGTCGTTATTGATAACCGCCGGCGTCGCGCGCGTCGGGTCGAGTTTCATGACCTTCTGGGCGATATACAGGCTGTAGTAGCGGTAAGCCACCAGATAGACGGAAACGGAAGCGACCACGATCCACAGGGCGCTCACGTGTTCACCCCGACGTAGGGCAACGACCGAGAGGCAGAAAGCACCGATGATTCCGAGAATCACCCAGGGTATGTGCTTGAATATCTTTTTCGTATCCATAGTAAAACCTGGTTGTAAGTTTAATTATCAGCCGAAGCTGGGTGGACATTGAGTTCGTGTTTGAGGAGGTAGATTGACTGCTATGCTGAGAGGATCTTGCCAGATCATCGCGCGCGTAAAGTTAGGTAAATCAGTGAGTGGTTGTATGGCGGTTTAAGCGGTCGGACGTACCGGTAAGCGGTTTCGCGGAGAAGGGCGTGGGCTATTTTATGTGATTGAGATCACGATATAAAATGGGGCGATCCTTGTTGCGCGGGGCGTCATAACGACTTCACTGAGCTAATCGTGATATTAATGGCGCGCATCCCATAAAGTTTTCCCTTTCCAGGCCGAAAATTCTGTATCTGTCTAGCGGAAAGAGAAAACATGTTAAAGCGAATTAAAATTGTTACCAGCTTACTGCTGGTATTGGCGCTATTTGGCCTTTTACAACTGACATCCGGCGGGCTGTTCTTCAACTCGCTGAAGAATGACAAAGAAAACTTCACCGTATTGCAAACCATTCGTCAGCAGCAGTCTGCCCTGAATGCAACCTGGGTGGAGCTGTTGCAAACGCGTAATACCCTGAATCGCGCGGGTATCCGCTGGATGATGGACCAGAGCAATATTGGCAGCGGCGCAACTGTCGCTGAACTGATGCAGGGGGCGACCAATGCGCTGAAGCTGACCGAAAAAAACTGGGCGCAGTATGAGTCGTTACCGCGCGATCAACGTCAGAGCGAGGCGGCTTTCCTTGAGATCAAACGAACCTATGATATCTACCACGGCGCGTTGGCGGAGCTTATTCAGCTTCTTGGCGCGGGTAAGATTAACGAGTTTTTTGATCAACCGACTCAAAGCTATCAGGACGCTTTTGAGAAGCAGTACATGGCCTATATGC
Source organism: Salmonella sp. 741265073_HBA (assembly GCF_046569105.1). Taxonomy (NCBI): domain Bacteria; kingdom Pseudomonadati; phylum Pseudomonadota; class Gammaproteobacteria; order Enterobacterales; family Enterobacteriaceae; genus Salmonella; species Salmonella sp. 741265073_HBA. The sequence continues at coordinate 50,814 of NZ_JBKFRY010000012.1, forward strand.
AGCAAAACGATCGTCTGTACGATATTGCTGTTGAGGATAACAACAGTTCCTACAACCAGGCGATGTGGGTACTGGTCAGTGTGCTGATTGCCGTTCTGGTGGTCATTATCGCCGTCTGGTTCGGCATCAAACTGTCGCTTATCGCCCCGATGAATCGTCTGATTGAAAGTATTCGCCATATCGCCAGCGGCGATCTGGTGAAACGTATTGATGTGGAAGGCTCTAACGAAATGGGGCAACTGGCGGACAACTTACGTCATATGCAGAGCGAACTGGTGCGTACCGTGGGCGATGTGCGCAATGGCGCCAACGCCATTTACAGCGGCGCCAGCGAGATTGCGATGGGCAACAACGATCTCTCTTCCCGTACTGAGCAGCAGGCAGCGTCTCTGGAAGAGACCGCCGCCAGTATGGAACAACTGACCGCCACCGTGAAACAGAACGCCGAAAACGCCCGTCAGGCCAGTCACCTGGCATTGAGCGCCTCTGAAACAGCGCAAAAAGGCGGCAAAGTGGTGGATAACGTCGTACAAACAATGCGCGATATCGCCTCCAGTTCGCAGAAAATCGCCGATATTATCAGCGTAATCGACGGTATTGCTTTCCAGACCAATATTCTGGCGCTGAATGCGGCGGTAGAAGCGGCGCGCGCAGGCGAGCAGGGACGCGGGTTCGCGGTGGTGGCCGGTGAAGTCCGTAATCTGGCCCAGCGTAGCGCGCAGGCGGCACGGGAGATCAAGAGTCTGATTGAGGATTCCGTGAGCCGTGTTGATGTGGGGTCGACGCTGGTCGAAAGCGCCGGTGAAACCATGGATGAGATCGTCAATGCAGTGACCCGCGTGACCGATATCATGGGCGAGATTGCCTCGGCGTCCGACGAGCAAAGCCGTGGTATCGACCAGGTGGGCCTGGCGGTAGCGGAGATGGATCGCGTAACGCAGCAGAACGCCTCGCTGGTGGAAGAATCCGCCGCCGCGGCTGCGGCGCTGGAAGAGCAAGCCAGCCGTCTGACCCAGGCCGTCGCGGTGTTCCGTATTCAACAGCAACAGCAGCGTGCGCGTGAAGTGGCAGCGGTAAAAACCCCGGCAGCCGTGTCGTCACCAAAGGCCGCTGTGGCCGACGGCAGCGATAATTGGGAAACGTTTTAAGGGCGTATGGTGAACAGTCGGCCTACAGATGATCGTAGGCCGGATGAGATGTTCACACTTTTGCCTGATGGCGCTTCGCTTATCAGGCCTACGCGCCAGTTTATTGATAAAGATGATGTGTAGGCCGGGTAAGGCGCAGCCGCACCCGGCATATATGACATTCTCTTTTAACCCTCAACATTCACCACTTTGATCTCCACCATGCCAATCCCCAATTTGCGCGGCGAATGGCCCAAAATATTACCTTCGTTGGTGGAGACGGGAGCGGGCGGCGCAATGACTAAGGTATTCGCGTCCGTCGGGTTGTTGAAATGCAGCGTGATAGTGGACACATCGTGACCCAGCACCAGCGTCTGTTCTTCGTTGCCTACGCGTACCGGAATCGGCCGATTCGCGTTGTCGCCGAAGGCTTTGGCGGTGATCACCAGATCAAACTTTTTCGGCAGCGGCGCTTTATATTCGATTTTAACCTCATCGCCCAACTGCGCATTTGACCAGCGCCCCCAGGACTCCGGCCGGGAAATGCCGCTAAACTGCTTCACCTCCTCCGGCGCGCCCGCCACATTAAAGATAAAGCTATCGGCTTTATAACGAATATCGTTATCGACAATCTTTAAGGTATCGATGTTGCCTTTGTAGCGTTCCATATCGATCATCGTATCTTTAAACGCCGTCTTACCCTGCCACTGCGCTTTATCGACATGCTGTACGGTTTGCTGCCCGCCAAGCTGCCCCTGCGAGACGCACCAGTCGGTGGAGAGCGCCAGCGCCGGTGCCCATAGCTGCGCCATCTTGTAGCAGCGATCGACCCAAACGAAATTATCGCGCGGGGCGAAGTCGGCCAACTGGAACCGTAGCGGAGCGGAGTATTCACTTTCCGGTAACGGTTCAACACGCTTATCCGATACGCGCAGTAGTAACGGCAGGCGGAAGTGGCTGCCGGAAAACGCGATCATGTTTTTGTCCCGATCGATAGTGAACGCTTTTATCTCTTTTGGAAAATTCCACAGGCGAATAATATCCGGCTTCATCGCCAGCACTTTCTCTTTTACATTCAGGAACACTTCCGACAGCGACTGCCCGGAAAGGCTGCTACGTCCCAGACCGATAAAATTATCGCCGCCGAGAATATCCAGCACCGTTGCGCCGTTGTCCATCGTGTTGCGTTTGACCGCCAGCGTCTCCTGCTGTGGTTTATCGCCGCGCAGAATGAAAAACAGATTGTTGCGATCTTGCTTATTCAGGTATTTCCAGGCGGTATTGTTCATCGCCAGATGGTCGGAAGAGACGACGATAACGGTATCTTTAAACCACGGTGACGCTTTGATTTTGTTGATAAACTCGGCGATGTTTTCCTGGCTGCAACTTACGGCGCTAAAGGACTGGTTGGGCTTGCCGTCGTAATCGTAGCGTTTGCGGTTGCAGGTGCGTGAGATAAACCCGTCCGGGTGGTGAGTATCTACGGTCAGCGTAAACAGCGAAAAACGCTGGCCTGAGCGGGAAAGCGCTTCAAATTTCTTCCATGCCTCATCAAGCACCGTATCGTCGTAGAAGCCCCAGTCGTTACGATAAGACGGGTCTGCCACCACCGTTTTCAGCTCTTCAGCGCCGTACAGATGATCAAATCCGTGTGATTTCAGGAACACGTCTTTCCCGGCAAAACGCAGGTTAGCGCCCTGCACGAAATAGTTCTGGTAGCCGGAGTTTTTCAGAATATCGCCGAGGCAGATATTCTGCGGGAAGAAGCTGGAAACCGACGCTGAGGCATTGCCCTCAAACGGCGCAAAGAGCGGAATACCACACTGGGAGGCCACCATCCCGGCGATGGTGTAATCCGTTCCCGGCAGTTGCATGGTATGGCTGAAATCCAGCCCCTCATTTTTCAGCGCGCCCAACTCTGGCGTGAGATTGGGGAACGCGTCATTATCAAAATAGGTCCGTTCCAGGCTCTCGCCGTAGATATAGACCAGATTGAGCTTCGGATTAGGAATGGTTTTTGCTGGTTCTTTATAATAAACGGCAAAATCCGGATCGCCATCGCGCATTTGTGATTTTACCAGTTCGGTGATCTGGCGAAACGCCGGACTGGCGTCGACCGAACCCAACGCCAGCAGTAACGCCAGCAGGCTGTAACCGACATGATGCGGATGGTGACGGCGGCGGCGTAGTACCCATCCCAGCGCGCCGAATACCGTCACTAACGCCAGGGCAATGCCGATTCCCGGCAGAATATATTTGCCGACTCCCGCTCCCGTCAGACTATTCGTCAGCGTATAAAGCACTGCGTCGTTGATCCCGTCGCCGGTAAAATAGTCGCTGGCATACAGGGTAATATTCAGAATGACAAAAAGTCCCAGCACCGTGAGAGTGGCGGCAAACCACCAGGTGTTACGGCCCGCCTTCCAGGCATATATCAGCACAGAGGCGAGAAACAGAGCGACAGAGAGCAACTCGGACAACTGACGATCCTCAATAAACCAGGCTTATCGCTGGCAGGAAAAAATTTCTAACAATGTAATAGCGATGTCACATTGCTGCAATTCTAATGACTTTACACGGCGCTATTATTTAGAATGAGTTTAGAAAGTTGTTTTTTTGATCGGCATCACTTCCTGACATAGCGGTTAATAACAGGAAAAGACGAAAGGAAAAGTCGGGTTAATGCCGTGCTGGCGGGTAAAGGGCCAAAACACGGCTTTTATCAGGACGTCCCAGCGTGGCGCACGGTCAGAAAAACGCAGTCAGGAAAGGAAATTCAGCCCTTGCTGCAACACCAGATCGCAAGCTTTGGTTTTCACCTTTTCCGCCAGCGGCGTACTGCCGATATTATTGAGGTTCAACTGCTGGCCGTCCTTCGTCTTGAGCAACCCTTGCAGGCCGTTCAGGTAGTTAGTGTCCTGCTCCTGCTGTGTAGTATCCAACCCCAACTTGTTCAGAATCTGATTTTTAACGTTTTCCACGTTGGTAGCGGACGCCAGCTTCTGTTTGGCGCAGTACTGCAAAATACCGGCGGCATTATTCATATTATCGGCGCTGAGCGACTGGGCGCCGTTGCTGAGCAGACCGGTTAGCGCCGAAAGCGACATCCCGCCCTGCTGTGAGTTCGCGCCCTGAGCGCTTAACTGACTGGCGGCGCTGGAAAGCGAATCCTGCCAGGAGGCGGCGATACCGCTGGTGGAAATCAGTACGCAGGCGACTGCCGCGCAGCACAGAACATGTTTCGCTGTATTCATGGTAATCACCTGTGTTATGCCAGCCAGGCGTTGTATCGCCCTGGCGCACGTTGCAATTTAATACTCTTTACCCGTCACCCGGCTGCGGTAACTGTCCCAGGTAAAATTAACCCATAAACTGTTGCCGAGGCGCATACGGTCCATGACGCGTTCGCCAAGCATTTTCGTCATCTCTTCCATATTGCTGTTCGTCAACATGCCGGTGGGACGTTTTGACGAGGAACGACGATCGACAATTTGATTGATGATCACTTTTTCATAGCGGGATTCGGTCTGCACGCCGATCTCGTCGATCACCAGCAGATCAACGTTACTCAGATCGTTAAGCAACTGCTCTTCGCTGGTTTCCCGATTGCTGAACGTGTCTTTCATCGCTGACATAATATCCGCTACGGTGATAATCAGTACCGACTTTCCGCGCAGCAGCAGCTCGTTACAAATAGCCGCGGCGAGATGGTTTTTACCGGTTCCCGGCTTGCCGGAAAAGACAAAGCTGGCGATATTGCCGTCAAATTCATCAACGTACTGTCGGGCTTTGCTTAACGCGTTCATTTGTCCGTCGCACTCAACCCGATAGTTATCAAACGAACAGTTTTGATGCAGCGGTCGAATGCCGGAACGGTTAAAGGTGCGCTGCATTTTCATCGCCCGATTTTCCCGCGCCAGCGCCGCCGCCCGGATCTCGCCTTGCTCTTTCTGCCACGCCAGCAGTTCTTCGCCCGTTTTAAACGCCGGTGTAATATGCGCAGGCATCATTTTTTGTAGACGCTGCATCAGGTCGCCAACATTTTTCATCGTTACCCCCTAAAACCTGGTGGAATATGATTGTCAGGTTCGCTGACGCTATTGATGTCGCGCTGCGGCATTCCGCCATTGCTGGAACGGCTGATTTGCACGCTGCGCGCCAGCTTTTGCTGCCACTGGATATGGTGAAAAACCTTGCCTTCCGCCTGCCAGTAGGCGATAAACGCCGCCAGCTCTTCTGCGGTGACCGGCTCCCGAAGCGCCACGCCCCAAAGGGCAGCCTGACGCTGAAAATCCGCATCCGGTTGCCAGGCGGGATACATGGCGAATTTTCCGCAGGGAATCGCAACGGGGGCGGCTTCGGGTTCTTCGTAAAATTGCGCGTCTAACGCCACATCGCTTCCCGGACGTGATAACTTTTCTTCAAGCGCCAGCAGTTCAGCCATGCGTGCAGGCGTCACGGCATAAAAGGCAGGCGCATTATTAGCGAATACCGCCACTGCGCCGCCCGTTGACTTCGCCAGCACAGCATGATGATCGTGTAAAAGGGCGTCAATACCGATGACGTCCGACGTTAAAATTCTGGAAGACATAATGTTTCTCAATATGGAACAACAACCGAGAAGGGCGACTGTTTTTATAGTACCACACAGACCTGTAAGAACAGCAGGAGGCGTTCCACCGATCACACGCGGGGGCGTTTGCGGTACAGCCATAATCCCGGTACAGAGAGGCCAATTGAGAGCGCGCCAACAATGGAAGAGGCTTTCAGAAAATTGGTCAGCAGCGTAATCATCATCGGTTCGCTATAGCCCAGATGGCTAATTTTTACTGCGGAAATCATCGCGGTATAGGCGGAAATCCCCGGAAACATCGGGATCACGGCCGCGACGGTAAACACTTTAGGGTGAGCGAGATACCAGCGTGACCACTGAATACCAATACTGCCGACCAGCAGCGAAGCCATAAACGTCGACCATTCGATATTAAAGCCAGCGCTCATCATCAGCATACGCGAGCCATGACCCAGCGCCCCCAGTAGCGCGCACCACGGAAGTGCCCGGTGGGGAACATTAAAGACCATCGCAAACCCGACGGCGGGGATCGCAGACAAGATCATGTCCTGCATTAGCGCCAGTAAAAAGTCGATTATACCCATCCTCGTAGCCCCCATACTGTCATTGACATCACTACGCCCACACAGGTGGCCAGTGTCAACAGGCTGGCGATAGCCCAGCGCGCCAGCCCGGTATTAATATGTCCTTTAAACATATCTGCCACGGAATTAATCAGCGGAAAGCCCGGCACCAGTAGCAGTACGCTCGCCGCCATGGCGATAGTGGGCGTCTGGCTAAAGGCGGGAAGGGTGAGCATCAGCCCGGAAACCGTGGTAGCGACAAAGGCGGTAATGCAAAAATTGATCTGCGGATGTAAATGCCGCTGCGCCAGCATCTGGCGGATATACATGGCTATCATACTGGCGAAAAAGGTGATAACCGCGCCATCCCAGCCGCCATTATTCAGCTTACAAAAGCAGGAGCAGGAGAGACCGACCATAAACGCCACCAGCCAGCGCGGATAACGCAGCGGGCGGAGCTGGCTAAAGCGTTTTTCCACGCCTTTGTAATCCAGCAGACGATGTTCCGCGAGGATAACGATATGCTGAACCTCCGTGACGACGTGCATATTAATGCCGCGATCCTGGTTTTTACGTGTCGATGTCAGACATTGTCCGTCTTTAATGGTCGTCAGGACAATGGCGTTAGAGGAGATCGCGCTTTCGACGCTATCCATACCGAGCGCCAAACCGAGGCGGGTGGAAAGCTCATCAACCAGTGCGCTTTCCGCCCCGTGCTGCAATAAAAACAGCCCGCATTGAATACATAACCGTGTTACTGCTCGTTGAATTGATTGCTCTTCTTGCATGACTCGTCCTGTCCGAAAAGACATTCTATGCGCCGCCACTATGACAGAGGCTTTCTTTTTAACACGAAGCGCAGGCATGGTGGCGTTGGTTAAGATCAATTTCTTGTTGATAAAAACGTCAACCGCCAGGCGCAACGCATAAGTTTCCTGAGACGTGCGCTTTGTCACAGGCAGGATATCCTTATGGGCGACGGTTCTCGTATGTCCGTTTCCAGAGTAGAGACATTATGCCTGCCTGGCCGTTCATTTTTGAATCAATGATGTGGTGAATTTTATCAACGATATGCATTAATCGTTTTACAACAATGGCGTGAGCAGCAGGCGTAAAAGTAGGCATGACATAGTGTAATTTGCAGATATTACATGAATTTTATGGGAGGCAGTCAGTATTGTTGGGCTTTTAATTTAGGATTCAGCAATATGAATGAAGGATGAACTCATATTTTAAATTTATTAATATGATGAGTTTCGTTAGAATTACTAATGTGCAAATTTAGTTAATTTAATTGTCTTGCTTCTGGTTTTATGAGTAACTATGCGATAGTGATTTCATGTTTTTGTGCTATGTGGATTGTAGCGCAATCAATGTTATATTTTTAAAAGTAAAACAAGGATAATTAATCCACTCGGCTTATATTTCTTTGCGCTCATTGTTAATAGTATTTTTATTAATGGGACAATGAAAAGGGGCGGCGTGGGTGCGGAGGAATTATGCTGCCAGGATGCTGCAAAAATGGACTTATTATCAGTAAAACCCCCCTTATACAGGAAGGCCTTAAAGGGGCTATAACAGGTAATTTCCCCGATTATAAACTGGCGTATTGCCGTACGATAGAAGAGCTAACGCTGTTACAACTACGCCGAAGTAATTTAGTTATTGCTGATTTAGCAGTTAACAATGCCTCTCCCCGTGCTATCTGCGAATATTTTTATAGCTTACTCTCGCAATATCGCGACATACATTGGGTATTTCTGGTTCCTAAATCCAGCTATCCACATGCGGTTGATCTCCTGATGGGCCCCGTCAGCACCTTGCTTTCAGACGAAGAGCCAATTGAGAATCTTATTAGCGTTATCCGTGCGGGAAACGCTCGCTCAGAAAGAATAAGCAAAACGTTATTATCGCCTCAGGTGCCGTCTGAAATTCAGGAGTCCCGCGACAGGCCGATTGTCCTTACGCTGTCTGAACGAAAAGTATTACGCCTTTTAGGAAAAGGGTGGGGCATTAACCAAATTGCGGCGTTACTTAAAAAAAGTAATAAAACAATTAGCGCCCAAAAAAATAGCGCCATGCGACGCTTATCAATACACAGTAATGCAGAGATGTATGCATGGATAAACAGTTCTCAGGGAGCCAGAGAATTGAACCTACCTTCGGTATATGGAGAAACCATGGAATGGAAAACAGAATCAGCAAGAGAAATGTTGCGCTCGTAGAAAAATGCGTGATGAGCACCATTGGTATTAAAGGGCTATTTGATGCAATGCCGGATTGCCGACATACGCTTCATATTTTTTCAAAACCATCCGCGTTTTATAAGGCTGCGCTAAAGACGCCGTTTTCTGCCGTTATTTTTTCTCTTTCTGCGTTAAGAACTGAACGCCGGACAGGATTATCCAGCCTGACGGAACTGGCGATAAATTATCCCCATATGCGACGTCTGGTGATTGCCGATGATGATGCTGAAGCCCGCTTAATCAGCGCGCTATCCCCGCTGCCGCTGGATGGAGTCATCAGCAAAGCGTCTCCGTTGGATGTTTTACAGGATGCCTTATTTACATCGCTTAATAGCGCCCGGCGGACAACGGAGCGTACAGACAATCTTTGGGAACTTCACCAGAATTGTATGCTTAGTCCAACCGAGCGGGAGATTCTGCGTTTTATGTCGAACGGCTACTCAATGCCGCAAATTGCCGTCCAGTTAGAACGTAACATTAAGACTATCCGGGCGCATAAGTTTAATGTGATGTCCAAGCTGGGCGTGAGTTCTGATGCCGGGTTACTCGATGCGGCGGATATTCTGTTATATCTGCGCGCCGGAGATGCTACCGCGCTCCAGCATCGGGTATAGCCCGTGCCGGATGCGCCGTGCTTGTTCGGGGAATCCGGGTGTCAGGCACGTTATTGGCACACGTCTACCCAGGTCGCCGATGTCAGTTCAGCCATTCTTTCCGGCGTGATGCGTACCGCGCTGTGCGTGGCGCCTGCGGCAGGCAAGACTTCGTTATACCCCTTCAGAGAGATGTCGCAATAAACGGGCAGCGGGTGCTCCAGCCCGAAGGGACATACGCCTCCGACAGGATGTCCGGTTGCATTGACCACTTCATCGCTGCTCAACATACGGGCTTTTGCGCCGAAAGTGGTTTTAAGCTTCTTATTATCCAGGCGGGCATCGCCTTTCGCGACCACCAGGATAATGGTGTCTTTTACTTTAAGCGAGAGCGTCTTAGCTATCTGCCCTGGCTCTACGTTGTGCGCTTTGGCTGCCAGCTCGACAGTCGCTGTACTTTGATTTAATTCGATAATTTCAATATCGGGAGCATGATCGGCCAGAAATTGCCGTACAGATTGCAGACTCATTCTTCTCTCCTGAGACCTTACCAATAGCCACGGTAGACCCAAAAATGGCAAAACGTAATTTGGCATACGGAGAGCGCCGCTGTAAATATAATAATGTGACAGGCCAGCAGCAGTAAGCCGTGACGATAACTGAAGGTAACGTAAAGCGGTTTACTTTAGCGTGCAGTCGCCGCACTGCTGTACATCAGGTAAGCGGTAACGTTGACAGCAGGTTCTGCGTACCAGAAGACCGTCGCGCATTACGACGGTCCGCCACAGCGGGTTATCCTGACCGTCGGATAGCTGCTTTTCAAAAAAACAGCGCTGGCGTAGCGTTGCCAGCAGGGCTTCGCCAAGCAGCGGTTTCATCTCAGTCAGATACCAGTTGATTAAATAACCGGTATTGCTCCAGATAAGTTTCGCGTTGATGTCGCCAGTCGCCTCCAGCGCCTGAATGACCGGCTGTAGTGCGGAGACTATCAGCGTTTCCATTCGTTCTTCCGGGGAACGCTCCGTTGCCAGGTTATCCTGATGCACATCAAGCCAGAAACACGCGGCGCGCCCGGTTTCATGAAATTCAACGTGAATATGTTCTGCCGAGACATTGATAGCGCGCGCTTGCGTCAGTAATGCCAGCATCAGCGGCGGCACCATCAGCCCGATATACCATTGCGCCCACAGGGAGAGTAACGGCTTATTTTCACGTGGCAGGCCTGGCGTGTGTCGATAGATGTGATCGGAATAGGCGGCCAGCAATGAACGAAACGTCGCGGGGTGCGTCCACTGGGCAAGAGTCATCGCCGTTGGCGGCGGCGTTTCATCCAGCCGGATGAAGTCCAACAGGTGCTTACGGGTAGAGGCGATCGTCTCGCGTACTGCGTCCGCCAGCGAGGCGTCTTCCGGCTGGGGAGCAGCTCGCCAGATAATATCGTCAGCAATCGGTGCGGAACGGTAGGCCATAGCGCAGTTTAATGATGTTAATCTAAATGATAATGATTGCTAATCCTATCGATAGCGATAAACGATGGCAAGCGGTTTATGGTTAACGCTGTTGGCGTAGCACGATTACGCCAGCAGGATTCATAGGGCGCGCATGTCGTCGCTGACCAGAATGTGGTTACGTCCAAGATGCTTGGCTTCGTAGAGCGCTTTATCCGCTTTTTCGATAGCGTCTCCGATATTGCGATCCGTCAGGGGCGCAATGCCGATACTGACAGTGACATTGGTGGCGACGCTTTCGTTAAACATATGCGGGATTTTAAGATCGTATACTTCCTGTCGGATACGTTCTGCGGTAGCGCGGGCTTGCTGTGGTTCGGCGGTGGTCAGCAACACCAGAAATTCTTCCCCGCCAAAACGGCAGACGACATCGCGCGATCGAACGGCGTCCCGAATTGCCGCTGAGACGCGGATTAACGCCTGATCGCCCATCATATGACCGTAGTGATCGTTGTACGCTTTGAAATGATCGATATCCAATAGCAGGACGTAGTGTTCATGGCTGCCCGGCTCCTGTAACGTATCCAGCCGATTTTGCAGGCCACGGCGGTTATATAAGCCGGTTAATGGATCAAGCATACTCAGGCCATTGAGGGTTTCCCGCTCGGCCAGCAGCTTAAACATGAGCTGTTGGGCAAAATTATCGTAGCGTTTCTGGATAACATGTTGAATAGCGATTCCCACCATTGGCAGGGCCAGCAAATAGAGAATTCGCAAACCTTGTTCATTACCGTTCAGCCACAGGCAGACCGCGACTGGCGGTAGCGAATAGAGCGTAAACGCGACGATATTCGCGGCAAAGGCTATCGAGCCGATAAACAGAACGCTAAGCAGGGAAATCAGTAAAAAAGAGAAATCATAATGGCCTAATGCCGGATACTTTAGCGCAATATGCGCCGCCCATATTCCCCCAAAGAGTAGGGAGATAAAGGGGAGATTAATTCTTTTTTGTCCATATTTCCCATGCCATATCAACAGTAATACGCTCAGGACCATTATCCCAATCATTGGCGTGCAAAATACATTGATTTGATAAAGGGGGAAAACGAGAGTAAATAGCGCCGACACGGCGTTGAGAAACAAGAAAAGACGTAAAGAAAACTGATACTTCTTAATACGAAGCGACCGCCAGGATGGTGTTGTCATGGGTAATTGTCGTTATTTATCGGTGATATACACGGAATCGGGCGCCAACATGAAAATAACGTATGAGAAAAGGTCGCCTAAAGCGAGGTGTTGTTGTTTTTACGTTAACAGTCGGACAATTTATCACCTTACTGAATACGTGTCATCAACCGTTAAGTAAAACTCATCTCTTTAGCTTCCTCCCTGGCTGACAAATGAGAAAATATATCATATGATATTGGTTATCATTATCAATTCCAGAGGTGAAACCATGTTGCAGCGAACGTTAGGCAGCGGATGGGGCGTATTATTGCCTGGAGTGATTATTGTTGGACTGGCGTTTATCGGCCTGTCAGCTTATGCGCTGAAGCTGTTGATTGTATCAGGATTGCTACTGTCTGCGCTGATGTTGTATCACAAACAATTACGGCATTTTGTACTGCTGCCATCGTGTATAGCGCTTATTGGCGGCATGATGTTGGCAATGATGAACTGGAATCAGGGATGAAAATGAAGAGACAAAGGAAAGATAAGATAATTGGTGCGAGGGGGGGGACTTGAACCCCCACGTCCGTAAGGACACTAACACCTGAAGCTAGCGCGTCTACCAATTCCGCCACCTTCGCATACCATCGATTCTTGAAAAGAATCACTACCACGGAGGCGCATTCTAGTGGTTTTCAGCTATTCGTCAATAGTTAATTGCATGGGATAGATTGATTGCTGCAAAAATGGGCGCGAGACGTAGGTTGGATAAGACGCCTGGCGTCGCCATCCGGCACATGCAACCAGATGGCGCTGCGCTTATCAGGCCAACTATTTCTTCGCCTGACGGGTCATCACGGTACGATAAACCTTAAAGCGCCCGGTTTGCGCGATGACTTCATGGAAGCCAAAAGTCTCATCCAGAATTTTAGGATAGGGCAGAAAGGCGTTCGCCACGATGCGTAACTCTCCGCCGCTGTTCAGATGGCGCACTGCGCCGCGAATGAGCGTTTGCGCCGCATCGAGGCTGGTTTGCATTCCGTCGTGGAACGGCGGGTTGGAGATGATCATGTCAAAACGTCCTTTGACTTCCGAAAAGACGTTGCTGGCGAATACCTCGCCTTCAAGGCCATTAGCGGCAAGCGTGGCGCGGCTGGCTTCCACCGCCGGAGCGCTGACGTCACACAGCGTCAGGCGCACTTTCGGCGAATGGCTGGCCAGCGCGGCGGAAAGCACGCCAGCGCCGCAGCCGACATCCAGCACTTTACCTTTGGTGTGCGGCGTCAGCGTAGACAGCAGCAGTTGGCTACCGACATCCAGTCCGTCGCGGCTGAATACGCCCGGCAACGTTTTGATAGTCAGCCCGTCGATGTTGTACTCGGCCCACCAGGATTCAAGACTAAACTGCGGCTGCTTTTCCAGACGACCATGGTAAAGGCCGCAACGTCGCGCGCTATCTACTTTGTTCAGCGGCGCATAGTCCGCCAGCATCGGTTCGGCGCTACGCACGCCGCTGCGGTTTTCCCCCACGACGAAAACATCGCTGCCCACCGGCATCAGCGACAAAATATTCATCAACTGGAACTGCGCTTCGGGTTTATTTTTCGGCCAGTAGTAGATCAGCGTATCGCAGTCAGCGACATCGCTGGCTTGCGCGACCAGGCTAAAACGGACGTTATCGCCCATCTGGCGGCTTAACGCCTGCCAGTGGTGAAACTGTTGCGTATACGCGCGGCTGGCGGCGCATTCAAAGCGCGCGGGCAGGTCATCCTGCAAATCTCCGGCAAAAAGAATACGGCTTTGTTCGAAATCATCACTGTGGCGCAGCAAGACTTCACTTGCCGGGGTAAAAGCAGACATGGAATGCTCCTTAATTCAGACTGGCGGCGATTATAGTAGTTTGATGGCGGAGATTCGACAGATTTGCTATATTTGCGCCCCTGATTACAGGAGCGTTTCGCTATGACATCCCGACGAGACTGGCAGTTACAGCAACTGGGTATTACGCAGTGGGCGCTGCGACGTCCTGGCGCGCTACAAGGCGAGATTGCGATTTCCCTTCCCGCGCACGTTCGTCTGATCGTGGTTGCAGAGGAATTACCCGCGCTGAACGAGCCGCTAATGCGCGATATTTTACGCGCGTTGACCGTGAGTCCCGATCAGGTTTTATCCCTGGCGCCTGAGCGCGTCGCCATGCTGCCGCAGGGCAGCCGTTGTAATAGCTGGCGGTTAGGAACTGACGCGCCGCTCCAACTCGAAGGCGCTCAGGTCACGACGCCGGCGTTTAATGAACTCCGGGCAAACCCGGCGGCACGCGCCGCACTATGGCAACAAATCTGCGAACATGAACACGATTTCTATCCTCAGCACGACCGATCTCCCCGCAGCCTGGCAGATTGAGCAACGCGCTCATGCGTTTCCGTGGAGCGAAAAAACGTTTTTCGGCAACCAGGGCGAACGGTATCTCAATCTTAAGCTGACCGCTGCTGACAGAATGGCCGCGTTTGCCATTACACAGGTGGTGCTGGACGAAGCGACGCTGTTCAATATTGCCGTCGATCCGGATTTTCAGCGTCGGGGGCTGGGGCGTATGCTGCTTGAGCATCTGATTGATGAACTGGAAAAACGCGGTGTTGTAACGCTATGGCTGGAGGTACGCGCCTCTAACGCTGCCGCCATCGCGCTGTATGAAAGTCTGGGGTTTAACGAGGCGACGATTCGCCGCAATTACTATCCCACGGCACAAGGGCATGAGGACGCCATCATCATGGCGTTACCGATAAGCATGTAATAAAAGAGGCAAGGTGTAATGATGAAGTGGGACTGGATTTTCTTTGATGCCGATGAAACGCTGTTTACGTTTGATTCTTTCACCGGTTTACAGCGGATGTTCCTTGACTATAGCGTCACCTTTACCGCTGAGGATTTCCAGGATTACCAGGCCGTGAATAAGCCGCTATGGGTGGATTATCAGAACGGCGCGATTACCTCATTACAATTGCAGCACGCGCGTTTTCAAAGTTGGGCTGAACGGCTAAACGTTGCGCCGGGGCTGCTGAATGACGCTTTTATTAGTGCGATGGCGGAGATCTGTTCTCCTTTGCCGGGCGCCGTTTCGCTACTTAATGCGATTCGCGGGCAGGCTAAAATCGGTATTATTACTAACGGTTTTACCGCGCTACAACAAACTCGTCTGGAGCGCACCGGGCTGCGCGAGTATTTCGATCTGCTGGTGATTTCCGAGCAGGTTGGCGTCGCGAAGCCCGATCCGAAAATCTTTAACTACGCCCTGGAGCAGGCGGGGAACCCTGACCGCTCGCGCGTATTAATGGTTGGCGATACCGCGGAATCCGATATTCTTGGCGGCATTAACGCCGGACTGTCGACCTGCTGGCTTAACGCGCATCATCGCGAGCAGCCCGCGGGTATTCATCCAACCTGGACTGTGGCGTCATTAAGCGAACTGGAGCAGCTCCTGTGTAAACACTGATTGCCTCCCCCAGGTTGATGGGTAAAATAGCCGCATTTTTCGTATTCAACATGCGTGGTCAAACGCCGCGCTTACTCAAGAAGATTTGACTATGACGTTGTCTCCTTATTTGCAAGAGGTGGCCAAACGCCGCACTTTTGCCATTATTTCTCACCCGGACGCCGGTAAAACCACCATTACCGAAAAAGTGTTGCTGTTCGGACAGGCGATTCAGACCGCCGGTACGGTAAAAGGCCGTGGCTCCAGCCAACATGCAAAATCTGACTGGATGGAGATGGAAAAACAGCGTGGTATCTCTATCACCACCTCGGTGATGCAGTTCCCGTATCACGACTGTCTGGTGAACCTGCTGGACACCCCGGGGCACGAAGACTTCTCCGAAGATACCTACCGTACCCTGACGGCGGTGGACTGCTGTCTGATGGTGATCGACGCCGCAAAAGGCGTTGAGGACAGGACTCGTAAGCTGATGGAAGTTACCCGTCTGCGTGATACGCCAATCCTGACCTTTATGAACAAACTCGACCGTGATATCCGCGACCCGATGGAGCTGCTGGATGAAGTCGAGAATGAGCTGAAAATCGGCTGCGCGCCGATCACCTGGCCGATTGGCTGCGGGAAGCTGTTTAAGGGCGTTTATCACCTTTATAAAGATGAAACTTATCTTTATCAGACCGGTAAGGGCCACACCATTCAGGAAGTGCGCATCGTTAAAGGGCTGAATAACCCGGATCTGGACGCCGCCGTCGGTGAAGACCTGGCGCAGCAGCTGCGCGACGAGCTGGAACTGGTGCAGGGCGCGTCTAACGAGTTTGATGAAGAGCTGTTCCTGGCAGGGGAAATTACCCCGGTATTTTTCGGTACCGCGCTGGGTAACTTTGGCGTTGACCATATGCTGGATGGTTTAGTGGCGTGGGCGCCCGCGCCGATGCCGCGTCAAACCGATACCCGCACAGTGGAAGCCTCGGAAGAGAAGTTCACCGGTTTTGTCTTTAAAATTCAGGCCAATATGGACCCGAAACACCGCGACCGCGTGGCGTTTATGCGCGTGGTTTCCGGTAAGTATGAGAAGGGCATGAAGCTACGCCAGGTCCGTACCGGCAAAGATGTGGTGATTTCCGACGCGTTAACTTTTATGGCGGGCGACCGTTCGCACGTTGAAGAAGCGTACCCGGGCGATATTTTGGGTCTGCATAACCACGGCACCATTCAGATTGGCGATACCTTCACTCAGGGCGAGATGATGAAGTTTACCGGTATCCCGAACTTTGCGCCGGAACTGTTCCGTCGTATTCGCCTGAAAGATCCGCTCAAGCAGAAGCAGCTACTGAAAGGGCTGGTGCAGCTTTCTGAAGAGGGGGCGGTGCAGGTATTCCGTCCCATCTCCAACAACGATCTGATTGTCGGCGCCGTGGGCGTTTTGCAGTTTGACGTTGTTGTCGCGCGCCTGAAAAGCGAATACAACGTTGAGGCGATTTATGAATCCGTCAACGTGGCGACGGCGCGCTGGGTGGAAAGCGCCGATGCGAAGAAATTCGAAGAGTTTAAGCGTAAGAATGAAACGCAGCTGGCGCTGGATGGCGGCGACAACCTCACCTATATCGCCCCCACGATGGTTAACCTGAACCTGACCCAGGAACGTTACCCTGACGTTCAGTTCCGTAAAACGCGCGAACACTGATCCCTTTCCGGGCGCGGCATCCGCCGCGCCTTCGTACTTTCCCTGCCTTTTTAACCGCTTACGGAATGTTCTTAAATCCCGCGTTTTTTCTCCGATCTGCCTGTTTTTTATACGCACCGACAAGCGATTTTAAAATTGTGATCTATATTTAACAAAGTGATGACATAAATGTCGGCTTTAATGCCTGTTCAATGCGTGAATATGAGAGCTTAAAGCTGAGATTTGTTTCAGTCACGATATTAATAACTGAAACGGAAGGGTGGCAGGCGACGCGTCGTTACAAATTCACGAATGTGATGCCAGTCATTGACTTCAGAAACCGGTGAGTTTCACCGCATTCAGCAATGCAACCTCGTGTTGCCTGAGCTCAAATTACGAGCAAACTATACAGGACAAAATCGATGACTATGACAAGACTGAAGATTTCTAAAACTCTGCTGGCCGTAATGTTGACCTCTGCCGTTGCGACAGGTTCTGCCTTTGCAGAAAACGCAACAACGGACAAGGCGCAAAGCGGAACCGAAACCGCAGGGCAAAAAGTCGATAGCTCTATGAATAAAGTCGGTAACTTCATGGATGACAGCGCTATCACTGCGAAAGTAAAAGCTGCGCTGGTAGACCATGACAATATTAAAAGCACCGATATTTCTGTCGAAACCAATCAGAAAGTCGTCACCCTGAGCGGCTTTGTAGAAAGCCAGGCGCAGGCTGAAGCCGCCGTGAAAGTGGCGAAAGGCGTAGAAGGCGTGACCTCCGTTAGCGACAAACTTCACGTTCGCGACAATAAAGAAGGTTCCGTGAAAGGTTATGCCGGTGATACGGCCACGACCAGTGAAGTCAAAGCCAAGTTGCTGGCGGA
Organism: Salmonella sp. 741265073_HBA; assembly: GCF_046569105.1. Taxonomy (NCBI): domain Bacteria; kingdom Pseudomonadati; phylum Pseudomonadota; class Gammaproteobacteria; order Enterobacterales; family Enterobacteriaceae; genus Salmonella; species Salmonella sp. 741265073_HBA. Next base: position 68,564 of record NZ_JBKFRY010000012.1, read on the forward strand.
CGATCTCGTCCCTTCCCGTAAAGTAAAAGTGGAAACGACCGATGGCGTCGTACAGCTCTCCGGTACCGTTGAAACTCAGGAACAAAGTGACCGCGCTGAAAGCATCGCGAAAGCCGTTGATGGCGTAAAAAGTGTTAAAAACGATCTGAAAGTTCAGTAATTCGTCGTAATTCGTCCTCCCGACGTTTGTCGGGAGGCGTAATGTGCACCACACTAAAAATATCGCGAATGAGTAGCCTGAGCGCTCATATTTAGCGGTCGACATTAACTATGGTAAAGGAGAGGCTTATGTTTCGTTGGGGCATTATATTTCTGGTTATCGCGTTAATTGCCGCCGCATTGGGTTTTGGTGGACTGGCTGGTACGGCTGCCGGCGCGGCGAAAATCGTCTTCGTCGTCGGGATCGTGCTCTTCCTGGTCAGCCTGTTCATGGGCCGTAAACGACCCTAGCAGGCAGCTGTAAAGATATATTGCTATCAAGCCAGTCCAGCGGACTGGCTTTTACGGTTTTAGCCGTTAACGTTTTGCGTTACCTTGTCAGCCTGGAAAAAAATGAAAAACAGGAAGGCAGAGGTGGGCCAGCGAATACCGGTTACGCTCGGCAATATTGCGCCGTTATCATTAACACCGTTCCGGCCAGGCCGTATGGCGCTGGTCTGCGAGGGTGGCGGGCAGCGGGGCATCTTTACCGCAGGCGTGCTGGATGAGTTTATGCGCGCGCAGTTTAATCCTTTCCATCTCTACTTCGGCACATCAGCCGGTGCGCAAAATCTCTCGGCGTATCTCTGCAACCAGCCCGGCTACGGGCGTAAAGTCATTATGCGCTATACCACCAGGCGCGAATTTTTTGATCCGCTGCGATTTGTACGCGGAGGAAACCTTATTGACCTCGACTGGCTGGTGGAATCCACCGCCGCCCGAATGCCGCTGCAGATGGATACCGCAGCGCGCCTGTTCGACAGCGGAAAATCCTTTTATATGTGCGCCTGCCGGGGGGATGATTACACGCCGGGCTATTTCTCGCCGACAAAACAAAACTGGCTTGATATCATTCGCGCCTCCAGCGCCATACCGGGTTTCTACCGTACCGGCGTTACGTTAGAGGGCATCAACTATCTGGACGGTGGCATTAGCGACGCCATTCCGGTTCAGGAGGCGGCAAAGCGGGGGGCGAAAACCATTGTGGTGATCCGCACCGTACCCTCGCAAATGTATTACACGCCGCAGTGGTTTAAGCGTATGGAGCGCTGGCTGGGGGAGAGCAGTCTACAGCCGTTGGTCAACCTGGTGCAGCATCATGAAACGTCCTACAGCGCGATCCAACAATTTATTGAAAAGCCGCCGGGTAAGCTGCGGATCATTGAAATTTATCCGCCGAAACCGCTGCACAGCATGGCGCTGGGCAGCCGTATCCCGGCGCTGCGTGAGGATTACAAAACCGGGCAATTATGCGGGCGTTATTTCCTTGCCACCGTTGGTAAATTGCTCGCCGCAACGCCGCCTCTCTTGCGCCATACGTCGCGGATTGCCATGCCGGAAACGGTGGTCGTGCCTCCGGCGCCGGTGGCCAATGATACGCATGTGGCGGAGGTCATTAGCGCGCCGCAGGCAAACGACACCACATTTACCGACGAGGATCTGGCGTGAGCTGGCGCTTTATCGATACACACTGCCATTTTGATTTCCCGCCCTTTACGGGCGATGAGCGCGCCAGTATTCAGCGTGCCTGTGAGGCGGGCGTTGAAAAAATCATCGTGCCGGCGACCGAGGCGGCGCACTTTCCCCGCGTGCTGGCGCTGGCGGCGCGTTTCCCGTCGCTTTATGCTGCGCTGGGATTGCACCCCATTGTGATTGAGCGTCATGCCGATGACGATCCTGATAAGCTGCAACAGGCGCTGGCGCAACAACAGAACGTCGTGGCGGTAGGCGAGATCGGTCTCGATCTTTATCGCGACGATCCGCAGTTCGCCAGGCAAGAGCGATTTTTAGACGCGCAACTGCAACTGGCAAAACGCTACGATCTGCCGGTGATCCTGCACTCGCGGCGCACGCATGACAAACTGGCGATGCATTTAAAGCGCCAGGATCTGCCGCGGACCGGCGTGGTGCATGGTTTTGCCGGCAGTCTGCAACAGGCCGAACGCTTTGTGCGACTGGGCTATAAAATCGGCGTCGGCGGCACCATCACCTACCCGCGCGCCAGTAAAACCCGTGATGTTATGGCGCGGTTGCCGCTGGACGCGCTGTTGCTGGAGACCGATGCGCCGGATATGCCGCTAAAGGGGTTTCAGGGGCAGCCGAATCGCCCGGAGCAGGCGGCGCGCGTATTTGATGCGCTCTGCGAATTACGTCCGGAGCCCGCAGAGGTGATAGCCGATACGCTGTATCGCAATACCATTACCTTGTTTCGGCTCTGAGGGCATCGCAGCCGCCATCCGGCAGGTGACGCTTACAAATATAGCGCCGGCAAAATCAGCTTCGCCACCCCACGCGCGCGCAATCCGTCAGCCAGCCGTTCCACCTCTTGCGGCGTCGCGCCTGGCCAGGCTTTCGCTTCGCCATAGACGCCATGCGCATGAAAGGCATTCAGGCGCACCGGAACCTCGCCCAGCGAAGTAATAAACGCCGCCAGTGAATCGATATGCGCCGCATAGTCCACCTGACCCGGGATAACCAGCAACCGCAGCTCCGCCAGTTTTCCCCGCGCAGCAAGAAAGCGGATACTGTGCTTAATATGCGTGTTATCACGTCCGGTCAGACGGTGATGACACTCGCTCTTCCAGGCTTTCAGATCGAGCATTACGCCGTCGCAAACCGGCAGTAGTTTCTGCCAGCCGGTCTCGCTTAACTGACCATTACTGTCCACCAGACAGGTCAGCCGTTGTAACTGCGGATCGGCTTTGATCGCCATAAATAGCGCCACAATAAACGGTAATTGCGTGGTCGCCTCTCCGCCGCTGACGGTAATACCTTCAATAAACAGCGATGCTTTACGAATATGACGCAGCACATCGTCAACGCTCATGGTTTGCGCCATTGGCGTTGCCCGCTGTGGGCACATTTTCAGGCAGGTATCGCACTGCTCGCAGACGTCCGACCGCCATACCACTTTCCCGCCATCAACGCTGAGGGCGTGATGCGGACACTGCGATACGCATTCCCCGCAGTCGTTACAGCGTCCCATCGTCCACGGGTTATGGCAATTCTTACAGCGCAAATTGCAGCCCTGTAAGAATAATGCCAGGCGGCTGCCTGGCCCATCGACGCAGGAAAACGCAATGATCTTACTGACTAAAGCGCATCTGTTGTTCATGGCTGACTACGCGTGGCTGTCGTTCCAGGATGCGGGTATTACGTGCGGCTTCTTCTCCCAGCCAGGTGGTATTCGTGCGCGAGCCTTCGGCGCGAAATTTCGCCAGATCCGACAGGCGCACCATATAACCGGTGACGCGCACCAGATCGTTGCCGCTGACATTGGCGGTAAATTCCCGCATCCCGGCTTTGAACGCGCCAAGACAAAGCTGAACCAGCGCCTGCGGATTACGCTTGATGGTTTCGTCCAGCGTCAGAATGTCGCTGATCCCGGCATGATAAAAGGCATGGTGCGGCGCGACGGTTTGCAAATGGGTGATAGGGTCCGGTTCATCGCCATACGGCAGACGTGCGCCCGGCGTAGTGCCAATATCGGAACTGATGCCAGACTGGGCATGGAGCAGCGCCCGTTGCTTCCAGCCATACTTCACTGGCGTATTTTCGACGAAATCCGCCAGTTGGGCGCTAATACGGTAGCCCAGCTCGTTCGCCGTTTCATTCTTGCCGTAACGGGCGTTTAGGCCCGCGTTTTCGCACAGCAGATTCACGGCTTCCGCCAGCCCGTACATACCGAACATCGGCGCAAAACGTTCGGGATCGATCAAACCTTCCTGTACAAGAAAGCTATTCTCAAAGAAATGTGACTTTTCATAGAGGAATTCACATCGTGAATTAATGATGGCGATCTGCTGTCGGCAGTAGTGCGGTAGCGTGCGTGAAAAGAAGTCATCGACAGACGTACTGCGTTCTGCCACGGCTTTCAGGTTGAGACGTACCAGCGTACTGCCGCCGCCGCCAAGCGGTAGCGAGTTATAACAACTGACGATGCCATAATGGCCTTTTGTGAAAATTTTATCATTTACAGGGCCATTGGAAATGTGTGGCTTACTACATTCGCAAATGTTTTTGGCGACCTCCAGCAGCAGATCGTCCGGCGTAATTTCCGCATCGTAGATAAACGTCAGGTTAGGCGCCACCTGCTTTAGCTCGGCATCAGCGCGCAAAATCGCTCGTGTGACAGGCGTATCGGCAGGGCCAATATTGGCATGCATAAAGGCGTCTGGCAGCGTTCTGTCGAGATAACGCCAGAAACGTTTTATTCGAATATCGATCGCATCTTGTGTTAGAATTCTAACATACGGTTGCAGCAACGCATCAAGCTGGCCGAGATAAACCGGCATGGACGTCACGGAAGGAACGTGATGATACAGAATGGTGAGTAGGGATAACGCATCATCCAGATCTTTCGCGCCTTCCAGTTCCAGCCACTGTGAACCGTTAGCCAGAAATCGGGCGTAATCGGGCAACACGTAGCGCGGTTTGAAGGGGGCGTGCCCCTCAAACATATCGCAAATGACGCCTTCATCCAGCGCCTGGCGGGCATCTTCCGGCAGGGTGGGATAAGGCAGGGCGTTTTCAGCTTCCAGCGCCAGAAAATGGCGTTTTTGTTCAGGCGTGAGCACCGGGCTGGTCACAATTTGCTGGCAACGCTGCTGGAGCGCAGTTTCGCATGAGGCAGGCATCTTCGTTTCCTCTTTATGCCGGGACGATGCGCTATTGTAGAAAATGGCGGCAAACCGACTTTGATCCTGATGCGCTTATCGCTCGAAGAACAGACGGTGACGGCGGGATAATTTGATTCAGATCTCATTACAGTAATGCAAATTTGTACGTAGTTTTCATTAACTGTGATGTATATCGAAGTGTAATCGCGAGTGAATGTTAGAATATTAACAGACTCGCAAGGTGAAATTTTATACGGCAATGCCGTTGGAGAATGTCATGACTGATTTAAAAGCAAGCAGCCTGCGTGCGCTCAAACTGATGGATCTGACCACTCTGAACGATGACGACACCAATGAAAAAGTGATCGCGTTGTGTCATCAGGCAAAAACCCCGGTCGGGAATACGGCGGCGATTTGTATTTACCCGCGTTTTATCCCGATTGCGCGTAAGACTCTGAAAGAACAAGGTACGCCGGACATCCGCATTGCAACGGTGACTAACTTCCCGCATGGCAATGATGACATCGATATTGCGCTGGCGGAAACCCGTGCGGCGATCGCCTACGGCGCTGACGAAGTGGACGTGGTATTCCCGTACCGCGCGTTGATCGCCGGTAACGAGCAGGTGGGTTTTGACCTGGTAAAAGCCTGTAAAGACGCTTGTGCCGCAGCGAACGTATTGCTGAAAGTGATCATCGAAACCGGCGAGCTGAAAGAAGAGGCGCTGATTCGTAAAGCCTCTGAAATCTCCATTAAAGCCGGTGCGGATTTCATCAAAACCTCTACCGGTAAAGTGCCGGTAAACGCTACGCCGGAAAGCGCGCGCATCATGATGGAAGTGATCCGCGACATGGGCGTTTCCAAAACCGTTGGCTTCAAACCGGCGGGCGGCGTACGTACGGCGGAAGACGCGCAGAAATTCCTCGCGATTGCAGACGAACTGTTTGGCGCTGACTGGGCAGATTCTCGTCACTACCGCTTTGGCGCATCCAGCCTGCTGGCAAGCCTGCTGAAAGCGCTGGGTCACGGCGACGGTAAGAGCGCCAGCAGCTACTAAGCTCTGATTTGCCGGATGGCGCTGCGCTTATCCGGCCTACAAATCCAGGCCTGTAGGCCGGATAAGGCGTTAACCGCCATCCGGCGATGTAAGCCTTCTACTCTTTTCCCTCAGGAGGGTACCGTGTTTCTCGCACAAGAAATTATTCGTAAAAAGCGTGATGGTCATGCGTTGAGTGACGAAGAAATTCGTTTCTTTATCAATGGTATTCGTGACAATACTATCTCTGAAGGGCAGATTGCCGCCCTGGCGATGACCATCTTCTTCCACGATATGACCATGCCGGAGCGTGTTTCGCTGACCATGGCGATGCGGGATTCCGGTACTGTCCTTGACTGGAAAAGCCTGAATCTCAATGGCCCGATTGTCGATAAGCATTCGACCGGCGGCGTAGGGGACGTGACGTCTCTGATGCTGGGGCCAATGGTAGCGGCCTGCGGCGGTTATGTGCCGATGATCTCCGGTCGTGGCCTCGGACATACCGGCGGTACGCTCGATAAACTGGAAGCGATCCCGGGCTTTGATATCTTCCCGGACGACAACCGTTTCCGCGAAATTATTCAAGACGTGGGTGTGGCGATTATTGGGCAAACCAGCTCGCTTGCACCGGCGGACAAACGTTTTTACGCCACCCGCGATATTACCGCGACGGTGGACTCTATTCCGCTGATCACCGGTTCCATCCTCGCCAAGAAACTGGCCGAAGGGCTGGATGCGCTGGTAATGGACGTCAAAGTCGGCAGCGGCGCGTTTATGCCAACCTATGAACTTTCTGAAGCCCTTGCTGAAGCGATTGTCGGCGTGGCAAACGGCGCGGGAGTTCGCACTACGGCGTTGTTAACCGATATGAATCAGGTGCTGGCTTCAAGCGCCGGTAACGCGGTGGAAGTGCGTGAAGCCGTGCAGTTCCTGACCGGTGAATACCGCAATCCGCGCTTGTTTGACGTCACTATGGCGCTATGTGTGGAGATGCTGATCTCCGGCCAGCTGGCGAAAGACGACGCCGAAGCGCGTGCCAAACTGCAGGCGGTGCTGGATAACGGTAAAGCGGCAGAAGTCTTTGGTCGTATGGTGGCCGCGCAGAAAGGGCCGAGCGATTTCGTTGAGAACTACGATAAATACCTGCCGACCGCCATGTTGAGCAAAGCGGTATATGCTGATACCGAAGGGTTTATCAGCGCAATGGATACGCGTGCGCTGGGGATGGCGGTCGTCTCGATGGGCGGCGGCCGTCGTCAGGCGTCTGACACCATTGATTACAGCGTTGGCTTTACCGACATGGCCCGTCTGGGCGACAGCATCGACGGGCAGCGCCCGCTGGCGGTGATTCATGCCAAAGACGAAACCAGTTGGCAGGAAGCGGCGAAGGCCGTCAAAGCGGCAATTATCCTTGACGATAAAGCGCCAGCAAGCACACCTTCGGTCTATCGTCGAATTACTGAATAGTTGTATACTGATCTGATCAATTATTTTTGAAGCACTAAGTACGGAGAAGATATGAAACGTGCATTTATTATGGTGCTGGACTCATTCGGCATCGGCGCTACTGAAGACGCGGATCGTTTTGGCGACGTAGGTTCCGACACTCTGGGCCACATCGCAGAAGCTTGCGCCAAAGGCGAAGCTGACAATGGCCGTAAAGGCCCGTTGAATCTGCCTAACCTGACTCGTCTGGGTCTGGTGAAAGCGCATGAAGGCTCTACCGGTAAAATTGCCGCCGGCATGGACGGCAACGCGGACGTTATTGGCGCATACGCATGGGCGCACGAACTGTCCTCCGGCAAAGATACGCCGTCCGGCCACTGGGAAATCGCCGGCGTACCGGTGCTATTCGACTGGGGCTATTTCAGCGATCACGAAAACAGCTTCCCGCAGGAACTGCTGGATAAGCTGGTGAAACGCGCCAACCTGCCGGGCTATCTCGGTAACTGCCACTCTTCCGGTACGGTCATTCTGGACCAGCTCGGCGAAGAGCACATGAAAACCGGCAAGCCGATTTTCTACACCTCCGCTGACTCCGTGTTCCAGATTGCCTGCCACGAAGAGACCTTTGGCCTGGATAAACTCTACGAGCTGTGCGAAATCGCCCGTGAAGAGCTGACCGAAGGCGGCTACAACATTGGCCGCGTGATCGCGCGTCCGTTTATCGGCGACAAGGCCGGTAACTTCCAGCGTACCGGTAACCGTCACGACCTGGCCGTTGAACCGCCAGCGCCGACCGTGCTGCAGAAACTGGTCGATGAAAAACAGGGCCACGTGGTGTCCGTCGGTAAGATTGCCGACATCTACGCCAACTGCGGCATCACTAAGAAAGTGAAAGCGACCGGTCTGGACGCGCTGTTCGACGCGACCCTCAAAGAGATGAAAGAAGCGGGCGATAAGACCATCGTCTTCACTAACTTCGTCGACTTCGACTCTTCCTGGGGCCACCGTCGCGACATCGCGGGCTACGCCGCAGGTCTGGAGCTGTTTGACCGCCGTCTGCCGGAGCTGATGGAGCTGGTGGGTGAAGATGACATTCTGATCCTGACCGCTGACCACGGCTGTGACCCGAGCTGGACCGGTACTGACCATACCCGTGAGCACATTCCGGTGCTGATCTACGGTCCAAAAGTCAAACCGGGCTCTTTAGGTCACCGTGAAACCTTCGCGGATATCGGCCAGACGCTGGCGACCTACTTTGGTACATCGCCAATGGATTACGGTAAAAACATGCTGTGATACCCGTTGTCTTTCGCGCTGTAGATGCGTTGACTTCATTCGCTCACCCCGGTCACATAGTTTATCTATGCTCCCGGGGATTCACGAATTCGTCGCCTTCCTACAACGCGAAATCCTTAGGGTATTTCACTGTTTTTACAGACGTTTTGTAGGCCTGATAAGGCGTAGCCGCCATCAGGCAATAACAACAAATTTAAAGGGAACTGAAGATGGCAACTCCACATATTAATGCAGAAATGGGTGATTTCGCTGACGTCGTATTGATGCCGGGCGACCCGCTGCGCGCGAAGCACATTGCTGAGACTTTCCTCGAAGATGTTCGCGAAGTGAACAACGTTCGCGGCATGTTAGGTTTCACCGGGACTTACAAAGGCCGTAAGATCTCCGTGATGGGCCACGGTATGGGTATCCCGTCCTGCTCCATCTACACCAAAGAGCTGATCACCGATTTCGGTGTGAAGAAAATCATTCGCGTCGGCTCCTGCGGCGCTGTGCGCATGGACGTCAAACTGCGCGACGTGGTGATCGGTATGGGTGCCTGCACCGACTCCAAAGTGAACCGTATCCGTTTTAAAGATCATGACTTCGCGGCTATCGCTGACTTCGACATGGTACGTAACGCAGTTGATGCGGCAAAAGCGCTGGGCGTTGACGCGCGCGTGGGCAACCTGTTCTCTGCAGACCTGTTCTACTCTCCGGACGGCGAAATGTTCGACGTGATGGAAAAATACGGCGTACTGGGCGTAGAGATGGAAGCGGCGGGCATCTACGGCGTTGCGGCTGAGTTTGGCGCGAAAGCGCTGACTATCTGCACCGTGTCCGACCACATCCGTACCCACGAGCAGACCACTGCCGCTGAGCGTCAGACGACCTTCAACGACATGATCAAAATCGCACTGGAATCCGTACTTCTGGGCGATAAAGAGTAAGATTGTGCTGTGCCCGGTGGCGCTTCGCTTACCGGGCCTACAACGGCCTGCGGTTGTTACCGGATCGACTTGTAGGCTGGATAAGGCGTAGCCGCCATCCGGCAATCTGCTGTTTATACTGCGAGCCTCATTCCCGAATTACCCTCTCCGCATTGCCTTTTGCTATTAACCCGTTACGTTTGGATTTTGTTTAAGGAATGAACAAAATGTCGAACTATCGTCGTTATTACATTAACGGTGGAACCTGGTTTTTCACGGTTAATCTTAAAAACCGGAAAAGTGATTTACTTGTCCGTCAGATTGCGGAATTACGCTCTGCTATTCGCCGAGTGAAAAATACGAAGCCTTTTCAAATTGATGCTTTTGTCGTGTTGCCTGAGCATCTGCATTGCATCTGGACGCTTCCTGAGAACGATTGTGACTTTTCATCTCGCTGGCGGGAGCTTAAAAAGTTATTTACCAAATCGATAATGCGCCATGACGTGTGGCAGCCACGATTCTGGGAGCACGCGATTCGCGACGAAAAGGACTTTCGCCGACATGCCGATTACCTCTACTTCAACCCCGTGAAGCACGGTTGGGTAAGGCGGGTGCAGGACTGGCCGTTTTCGACCTTTCATCGTGATGTTCGCAATGGCGTTTACCCGGTTGATTGGGCGGGGGAGGTGAGGGATCTTGACGCTGGTGAGTGGCGGTAATGCCGGATGGCGCGTTGCTTATCCGGCCTACAGAAAGCACTCATTTGTAGGCCGGATAAGGCGTAGCTGCCATCCGGCAATTCTTTAACGCACGGCCCCTGCGACCCAATTCGCCAGTTCCCGCAACTCACTCTCCTGTTCCGGAAACGTCGCTATCAGCGCTTCGCACGTTTCCTGTAGTTTATCCGCGCGGTACAAACAGCCGTGCAGCCGCCCCGCCAGCGCTTCCAGCGGTGCCGGGTTCAGGCTATCGGTAAACACCTGCGCACGGGTAATCACACCTTTCTCGACGTCAAAATGCAGCTCGACGCCGCCCCAGGTGAAACGTTCGTCCAGCAGATGGCTGAACGCCGGTGCCTGGCCGAAATTCCACTCCCAACTACTTTGTCGGGCAAAGGTTTCGGCGAAGTTGGGCAGATCCGGCGTTTTATCCGGTGAAATCACTTCCGCGTCGACGCGTTCGCCGTAATGGGCGAAAAAGGCTTCCGTGACCGCCTGGCAGACCTGTTCATGGGTGATACCCGGTAATAGCTCGGTAAGATTGGCCACGCGGGAGCGAACGGAGGTAATCCCTTTCGCCGCAAGTTTCTTTTTATCGGGATTCAGATAGTTCGCCAGACGGCTGAGGTCGGCGTTCAACAGCAGCGTACCGTGATGGAAGCCGCGATCTTTGGTTTCGCGATAGGCTGAACCGGAGACTTTGCGATCGCCGTCCGGCGTTTTTACGACCAGATCGTTGCGTCCCGAAGCATCGGCCATGACGCCCAGCGAATTCAGCGCCGCGAGCACAATATGGGTGGAGATGGTTTTATCGTATTCCGGTTTACCGGCCATAAAGGTAAAGCAGGTATTACCGAGGTCATGGAATACCGCGCCGCCGCCGCTGCTACGGCGGGCCAGACGGACATTATCTTCTTCCATACGCCGCGTATTACACTCTTTCCACGGGTTTTGCGCGCGTCCAATGACCACCGTATCCGCGTTGCGCCACAGGAACAGCACACGCTGGGTGGCGGGCATCTGGCGGAAAATGCACTCCTCGACCGCCAGGTTAAACCAGGGGTCATAAGAGTCAGAAATAAGCAGGCGTAATGTTGTCATGGTGGTTTTCCTTACCTTTATTAAGCCGTCATTTTACTCTTTTTCCTCACGCTCTTCCTCTTCCGGAACAGGCTTGCTGGCCGTTAACAGGAAGGGGGACTGCTGCCAGCGGGTGCGTTTACCTTGTAGCAAGGTGCGCGTCAGCACCACGCCTATCGCCAGCGAGAGTAGTAGCATCAGGCGTAGAATGTTGGTGGTGTTATCGACCTGCTTTGCTTCGGTGGCCAGCGTGTGGGTATCCAGCGTCAGACGCAGGTAGCCCAATGGGCCGTTTTTCCCCTGGATAGGCTCGACAATTTGTTGGTTAAAATAGCTGCCCGCTTTTTTGCCATCCAGCGCCAGCCTGTCGCGCACGTTGACGCTTTCGCCAGCGCGAGTAATAAGATCGCCTTGTTCATCATAGACGCCGGCATCCAGAATACGGCTCTCTTGCGTGAGCTGACGCAGCACGGCGTTGATGCGATTTTCATCCGGTGTTTCGCTGCGCATCAGCGGGGCGATGTTGAGCGTCACCTGGCGCGCCAGCGTGCGGGCCAGCTCTTCCAGCTGCGGGTTGCGCTGTCGCTGGTGGTTTTGACTAAACCAGGACGCGCCCTGCATGAGCGCGACGAGCAGTGTGAGACAGAACAATACAATGACTGCACGATGCAGCCGAAATTTCAGTTTTGCGCGAGCCATATTCCACCTGCTGAAAATTTGAGGCTTAATGTTGCCAGAAGCGATGGTTACAAGGTAGCCTCATGCGTTATTTTCCGCGGGGCGGTTACCGGCCTGAACGATTTACAGGAGCTTTAATGCCTAACATTACCTGGTGCGATCTGCCTGAAGATGTCTCTTTATGGCCTGGTTTGCCTCTTTCTTTAAGCGGCGACGAGGTGATGCCTCTGGATTACCATGCAGGCCGCAGCGGTTGGCTGCTGTATGGGCGCGGGCTGGATAAGCAGCGTTTAACTCAATATCAGACCAAACTGGGCGCCGCAATGGTGATTGTCGCCGCCTGGTGCGTGGAGGATTATCAGGTCATTCGTCTGGCGGGGTCGCTGACGCCGCGTGCGACGCGGCTGGCGCATGAGGCGCAGCTGGATGTCGCGCCGCTGGGTAAAATTCCGCATCTGCGCACGCCGGGGCTGCTGGTGATGGATATGGATTCCACGGCGATCCAAATTGAGTGTATCGATGAAATCGCGAAGCTGGCCGGTACCGGTGAGAAGGTGGCTGAAGTGACGGAGCGCGCGATGCGCGGCGAGCTTGATTTTACCGCCAGCCTGCGCAGCCGCGTGGCGACGCTGAAAGGCGCGGATGCCGATATTTTGCGCCAGGTGCGCGGGAATCTGCCGCTAATGCCAGGATTAACGCAGTTGGTGCTAAAACTGGAAGCGCTTGGCTGGAAAATCGCTATCGCCTCCGGCGGCTTCACTTTCTTCGCCGACTATCTGCGTGACCAGCTACGCCTGACGGCGGCGGTCGCCAATGAGCTGGAGATCATGGACGGTAAATTTACCGGCCACGTTATCGGCGATATTGTGGATGCTGAGTATAAAGCCAATACCTTGCTTCGTCTGGCGCAAGAGCATGACATCCCGCTGGCGCAGACGGTGGCGATTGGCGACGGCGCTAACGATCTGCCAATGATCAAAGCGGCAGGGTTAGGTATTGCCTTCCATGCCAAGCCAAAAGTAAACGAAAAGACGGAGATTACGATCCGCCACGCTGACCTGATGGGCGTGTTTTGCATTCTCTCCGGCAGCATGAACCAGAAATGATTAACCTGCCCAATGGCAAGGCGACCGTAGGCCGGATAAGCGCCAGCGCCATCCGGCAACAGCGTTAACGAAAGAGGTAAAACGTGGCAAAAGCTCCCAAACGCGCCTTTGTTTGTAATGAATGCGGGGCCGATTACCCGCGCTGGCAGGGGCAATGCAGCGCCTGCCATGCCTGGAACACCATTACCGAGGTGCGCCTTGCCGCGTCGCCGACGGTGGCGCGTAACGAACGTCTGAGCGGATACGCCGGCAGTGCGGGCGTATCAAAAGTGCAGAAACTGTCTGACATCAGTCTTGAGGAACTGCCGCGCTTTTCTACCGGTTTTAAAGAGTTTGACCGCGTGCTGGGCGGCGGGGTGGTACCCGGCAGCGCCATTTTGATTGGCGGTAACCCCGGCGCGGGCAAATCAACGTTGCTGCTGCAAACGCTGTGCAAGCTCGCCGAGCAGATGAAAACACTGTACGTCACCGGCGAAGAGTCGCTACAGCAGGTGGCGATGCGCGCGCATCGGCTTGGCCTGCCGACGGCGAATCTGAATATGCTGTCGGAAACCAGCATCGAACAAATTTGCCTGATTGCCGAAGAAGAACAGCCGAAACTGATGGTGATCGACTCCATACAGGTGATGCATATGGCGGACATCCAGTCGTCGCCAGGCAGCGTCGCCCAGGTCCGCGAAACGGCAGCCTACCTGACGCGCTTCGCCAAAACGCGCGGCGTGGCGATCGTGATGGTCGGCCACGTCACCAAAGACGGGTCGCTGGCGGGGCCGAAAGTGCTGGAACACTGTATCGATTGCTCAGTATTGCTCGACGGCGACGCCGATTCTCGTTTCCGCACGCTGCGCAGCCACAAAAACCGCTTTGGCGCAGTCAATGAGCTGGGCGTCTTCGCCATGACCGAACAGGGGTTGCGCGAAGTGAGCAATCCGTCCGCCATCTTTTTAAGCCGCGGCGATGAGGTCACTTCCGGTAGTTCAGTGATGGTCGTCTGGGAAGGTACGCGACCGTTGCTGGTGGAGATTCAGGCGCTGGTCGATCACTCGATGATGGCGAACCCCAGACGCGTGGCGGTTGGTCTGGAACAAAACCGTCTGGCAATCCTGCTGGCGGTGCTGCACCGACACGGCGGTCTGCAAATGTCGGATCAGGACGTCTTCGTCAACGTGGTCGGCGGCGTGAAAGTCACCGAAACCAGCGCGGATCTGGCTTTACTGCTGGCGATGGTCTCCAGCCTGCGTGACAGGCCGTTGCCGCAGGATCTGGTGGTGTTTGGCGAAGTGGGGCTGGCAGGCGAGATTCGTCCGGTGCCGAGCGGGCAGGAGCGTATTTCCGAGGCGGCGAAACACGGTTTTCGTCGGGCGATTGTGCCTGCCGCCAACGTACCGAAAAAGCCGCCGGAAGGAATGCAGGTGTTCGGTGTTAAAAAGCTCGCAGATGCGTTAAGCGTGTTTGACGACTTATAATTCTCTGTATGTAGTGATGTTGTATAATTTGCCGGATGGCGATGCAATGCGTCTTATCCGGCCTACGGATTGATACGGATTGATGTTGTAGGCCTGATAAGCGAAGCGCCATCAGGCAGTGTTATGCGATTTTTCCAGCAGGAGGCTCTTGTGTCATCGTTCGACTATCTCAAAACCGCGATTAAGCAGCAAGGTTGCACACTGCAACAGGTGGCTGACGCCAGCGGTATGACCAAGGGGTATCTGAGTCAGTTACTTAACGCCAAAATCAAAAGCCCCAGCGCGCAAAAACTGGAGGCGCTACACCGTTTTCTCGGGCTGGAGTTTCCCCGCCGACAGAAAAACATTGGCGTGGTGTTCGGTAAATTTTATCCATTGCATACCGGACACATCTACTTGATCCAGCGCGCCTGTAGCCAGGTAGATGAGTTGCACATCATTATGGGATATGACGATACGCGCGACCGCGGGCTGTTTGAGGATAGCGCCATGTCGCAGCAGCCCACCGTGTCGGATCGCCTGCGCTGGTTATTGCAAACCTTCAAATACCAAAAAAATATTCGCATCCACGCCTTTAATGAAGAGGGGATGGAGCCTTATCCGCATGGCTGGGACGTCTGGAGCAACGGCATTAAAGCGTTTATGGCAGAGAAGGGAATACAGCCGAGCTGGATCTACACTTCCGAAGAGGCTGATGCGCCGCAGTATCTTGAGCATTTAGGGATTGAGACGGTGCTGGTCGATCCTGAACGCACGTTTATGAATATCAGCGGAGCGCAAATCCGCGAAAATCCGTTTCGTTACTGGGAATATATTCCTACCGAAGTGAAGCCGTTTTTCGTGCGTACCGTCGCGATTCTGGGCGGGGAATCAAGCGGCAAGTCTACGCTGGTCAATAAGCTCGCCAATATTTTTAATACCACCAGCGCCTGGGAATATGGCCGCGACTATGTCTTTTCGCATCTGGGCGGC
Source organism: Salmonella sp. 741265073_HBA (assembly GCF_046569105.1). Taxonomy (NCBI): domain Bacteria; kingdom Pseudomonadati; phylum Pseudomonadota; class Gammaproteobacteria; order Enterobacterales; family Enterobacteriaceae; genus Salmonella; species Salmonella sp. 741265073_HBA. The sequence continues at coordinate 84,088 of NZ_JBKFRY010000012.1, forward strand.
GATGAGATGGCGTTACAGTATTCCGACTACGATAAAATTGCGCTGGGCCATGCGCAATATATTGATTTCGCAGTGAAATATGCGAATAAAGTGGCGTTTATCGATACCGATTTCGTCACCACCCAGGCATTTTGCAAAAAATACGAAGGGCGCGAGCATCCCTTTGTCCAGGCGCTGATCGACGAGTATCGCTTCGACCTGGTGATTTTGCTGGAGAATAATACGCCGTGGGTAGCTGACGGACTGCGAAGCCTGGGCAGTTCAGTGGATCGTAAAGCGTTCCAGAGCCTATTGGTCGAGATGCTGAAAGAAAACAACATTGAGTTCGTTCACGTTAAAGAGGCTGACTACGATGGCCGCTTTTTGCGCTGTGTGGAACTGGTGAAAGAGATGATGGGCGAGCAGGGATAAGAACCAATGCCTGATGCGACGCTTACCGCGTCTTATCAGGCCTACAGTTTCACAACGTATTGGAATCGCTGGGTTTGTAGGCCGGGTAAGCGCAAGCGCCACCCGGCATTCAGACATTTATTTGGCAATACGCTTGTACTTGATACGCTTCGGCTCCAGCGCCTCGGCGCCCAGCGTGCGTTTCTTGTACTCTTCGTATTCGGTAAAGTTACCTTCGAAGAATTCCACCTTACCTTCATCCTGATAATCCAGAATGTGGGTGGCGATACGGTCAAGGAACCAACGGTCGTGCGAGATAACCATCGCGCAGCCAGGGAACTCCAGCAGGGCGTTTTCCAGCGCGCGCAGGGTTTCGATATCCAGATCGTTCGTCGGTTCGTCGAGCAGCAGGACGTTGCCGCCCACCTGCAGCAGCTTCGCCAGATGCAAACGACCGCGCTCACCGCCGGACAGTTCGCCAACGCGTTTGCCCTGATCGACGCCTTTGAAGTTGAAGCGGCCTACATAGGCGCGGCTTGGCATTTCGGTATTGCCGATCTTCATGATATCCAGCCCGCCGGACACTTCTTCCCAGACGGTTTTGCTGTTGTCCATCGCGTCGCGGAACTGATCGACCGAGGCCAGCTTGACGGTTTCACCCAGCGTAATGGTGCCGCTATCAGGCTGCTCCTGACCGGACATCATGCGGAACAGGGTCGATTTACCCGCGCCGTTTGGCCCGATGATCCCGACGATAGCGCCTTTCGGTACCGAGAAGCTCAGGTCGTCGATCAGTACGCGGTCGCCGTAGGATTTACGCAGGTTGCTGACTTCAATGACTTTGTCGCCCAGACGCGGTCCTGGTGGAATAAACAGTTCGTTGGTTTCGTTACGTTTCTGATACTCAACGCTGTTCAGTTCTTCAAAGCGAGCCAGACGCGCTTTACCTTTCGACTGACGGCCTTTCGCGCCCTGACGCACCCACTCCAGCTCTTTCTCAATGGATTTACGGCGCGCCGCTTCGGCAGACGCTTCCTGCGCCAGACGCTGATCTTTCTGCTCCAGCCAGGAGGAGTAGTTGCCTTCCCACGGAATACCTTCGCCGCGGTCAAGTTCCAGAATCCAACCGGCAACGTTATCGAGGAAGTAACGGTCGTGGGTAATCGCCACGACGGTGCCTTCGAAGTCGTGCAGGAAACGTTCCAGCCACGCAACAGACTCGGCATCCAGGTGGTTGGTGGGTTCGTCGAGCAGCAGCATGTCCGGCTTTTCCAGCAACAGACGGCACAGCGCCACGCGACGGCGCTCGCCGCCGGACAGTTTTTCGACTTTGGCATCCCAGTCCGGCAGACGCAGAGCGTCAGCAGCGCGCTCAAGCTGCACGTTCAGGTTATGACCGTCGTGCGCCTGGATAATCTCTTCAAGCCGGCCCTGCTCTGCGGCCAGCTTGTCGAAGTCGGCATCCGGATCGGCATACAGCGCGTACACTTCATCCAGACGTTTGAGGGCGTTAACCACTTCCGAAACGGCCTCTTCAATCGACTCGCGTACCGTGTGTTCCGGGTTTAGCTGAGGTTCCTGCGGCAGGTAGCCAATCTTAATGCCGGGCTGCGGGCGCGCTTCGCCCTCGATATCTTTATCGAGACCCGCCATGATGCGCAGCAGGGTGGACTTACCGGCGCCGTTAAGGCCCAGCACGCCGATTTTGGCGCCAGGGAAGAAGCTCAGCGAGATGTTTTTCAGAATATGACGTTTCGGCGGAACCACTTTGCCGACACGATGCATGGTATAAACGAATTGAGCCACGTTGGACTTCGCCTCTATGTTTATCGTGATGGTGAATAGATTTCAAAGGCGAAGTGTAGCCTTTTTCCCTGCCTAAGCCCAGCCAGCAGATCGCACTCGCAATAAAAGTAAAAAAGTGTCCGTAACGTGGCGCAAATGGCTATGACTGGTTAGCATAAATTCATTACGCGGCATGATGCTGCATTGGATAACAATTGAGGAAGTGCTTGTGGATAGAGCCAAACCATTTGTCTGGCGTCTCGTCGCCGCCAGCGTATGCCTGCTGACCTTTTGTCACCTCGCGCGGGCCGACTCATTGGAAGAGCAGCGTAACCGCTATGCGCAGATTAAGCAGGCCTGGGACAACCGCCAGATGGATGTGGTAGAGCAGATGATGCCGGGTCTGAAAGATTATCCGCTCTACCCGTATCTGGAATACCGTAAGATCACCGACGATTTGATGAACCAACCGGCGATTGCCGTCACGCAGTTTGTGCGCGCCAATCCTACGCTTCCGCCTGCGCGTACGCTGCAATCACGCTTCGTCAATGAGCTGGCGCGTCGTGAAGACTGGCGCGGCTTGCTGGCGTTTAGCCCGGAGAAACCCGGCACCACGGAAGCGCAATGTAACTATTACTACGCGAAATGGAGTACCGGGCAAACGGAAGCGGCCTGGCAGGGCGCGAAAGAGCTTTGGCTGACCGGCAAAAGTCAGCCGAATGCCTGCGATAAACTTTTCAGCGTCTGGCGGGCCTCCGGCAAGCAAGACCCGCTGGCGTATCTGGAACGTATTCGGCTGGCGATGAAAGCCGGGAATACGGGGTTGGTTACGGTGCTGGCCGGACAGATGCCGGCGGAATATCAAACGATCGCCTCAGCGATCATTACCCTGGCTAATGACCCTAATAACGTGTTGACCTTCGCACGCACCACCGGCGCCACCGATTTTACCCGCCAGATGGCGGAAGTCGCGTTTGCCAGCGTCGCCCGCCAGGACGCGGAAAATGCGCGTCTGATGATCCCCTCGCTGGTACAGGCGCAGAAACTTAATGAGGAACAAACGCAGGCGCTGCGCGATATCGTTGCCTGGCGACTGATGGGCAACGATGTGACCGATGCGCAGGCGAAATGGCGCGATGACGCGATTATGCGCTCGCAATCGACGTCGCTTATCGAGCGGCGCGTGCGTATGGCGCTGGGGATGGGCGATCGTCGCGGTCTCAATACCTGGCTTGCCCGCCTGCCGATGGAGGCGAAAGAGAAAGACGAGTGGCGTTACTGGCAGGCGGATTTATTGCTGGAGCGCGGTCGTGACGCCGAAGCGAAAGAGATCCTTCATGCTTTAATGCAGAAGCGCGGTTTTTATCCGATGGTCGCGGCGCAGCGTTTAGGCGAAGAGTACACGCTTAAAATCGATAAAGCGCCCGCCAACGTAAACAGCGCGTTGACGCAGGGGCCGGAGATGGCGCGTGTACGGGAGCTGATGTACTGGAACCTGGATAACACGGCGCGCAGCGAATGGGCGAATCTGGTAAAAAGCCGTAGTAAATCTGAACAGGCGCAGCTGGCGCGCTATGCGTTTAACCAGCACTGGTGGGATCTGAGCGTACAGGCGACGATCGCCGGAAAACTGTGGGATCATCTGGAGGAGCGTTTTCCACTGGCGTATAACGATCTTTTTACCCGCTATACCCGCGGAAAAGATATCTCACAAAGCTATGCCATGGCGATTGCCCGCCAGGAGAGCGCCTGGAACCCGAAAGTAAAATCGCCGGTAGGGGCCAGCGGCTTAATGCAGATTATGCCGGGCACGGCCACCCATACGGTGAAAATGTTTTCGATTCCGGACTACCGCGGCCCCGGCCAACTGCTGGAGCCGGAGACCAACATCAACATTGGCACCAGCTATTTGCAGTATGTCTATCAGCAGTTTGGCAATAACCGCATTTTCGCCTCGGCGGCGTATAACGCCGGGCCGGGGCGCGTGCGCACCTGGCTTGGCAATAGCGCCGGGCGTATCGATGCCGTAGCGTTTGTCGAAAGCATTCCCTTTTCGGAAACGCGCGGCTACGTGAAAAACGTTCTGGCCTATGACGCTTACTATCGCCACTTTATGGGGCAGAAAGAGGCCTTAATGAGCGACTCTGAGTGGCAGCGACGGTATTAATGCAGACGGGTTATGTTATCATTTGTACTCGTGTAACAGTACAAACGGCGGTATAACATGACCCAGCATTCCCCTTATTCATCGGCTATCGCCGAACAACGTAATCAGGAGTGGCTTCGTTTTGTGGAGTTACTCCGTCAGGCATATGCAGAGGATCTGCATCTGCCTTTATTACAACTGATGCTTACGCCGGACGAGCGTGAAGCGCTGGGAACGCGCGTGCGCATTATTGAGGAGTTGCTGCGTGGCGAAATGAGCCAGCGCGAGTTGAAAACCGAGCTGGGGGCGGGCATCGCCACCATCACGCGCGGATCAAACAGCCTGAAATCCGCGCCGGTTGAACTGCGTCATTGGCTTGAGAACGTACTGCTGAAAAACGCCTGATTTTCTCGTAGGCCGGATAAGGCGAAGCGGCCATCCGGCAACATCGCGCGAAATGCCTGATGGCGCTGTGCTTATCAGGCCTACAACATAGCGCAAATAATTATCGATACACCGCGTTATGAAACGGGCTTAACGCCAGGATCACCGCCTGGTAGTAAACGCTGGAGCGCGTTAATTTTCCGGCGGTAAATACGCCAATGGCGCCCTCTTTGCGACCAATCTCGTCAATACCTGTGTACTGCGACATCACTGGGCCAAGCGCTTCTCCCTGGCGGACTCTGTCGAGAATGACGGCGGGCAGCGGCAGCGTGGCCGATCGCGCTTCACCGCGCTGAACGCCGTTATCAATCACCACCCAACTGAAGGTGGCGTCATCGTCAATTCCGGCTTCAATGGCTACCCAGAAATCAGCTTGTGGATGCAGGCGTCGCGCATTATCCACGCGATTTCGTGCGCCAGCACGCGTTTCCTCGCTTCCGAAGGGCTGCTCCGGTACGCCGCTCTCGACGGCGACGGGCGTAATATGGCACGATCCTTCGCCGAAAATCTCTTCAAATGCCTGTAGAATTGCCTGAATTTTGGCAGGATTGGTGGTCGCAGAGATAACCTGGTGCATAATTAAGCTCAGTTTTAAAAATTTATCGCAGTATAACGGAAAAAAAACATGTTACAGGTATACCTTGTTCGCCACGGTGAAACGCAGTGGAACGCCGAGCGACGTATTCAGGGCCAATCGGACAGTCCCCTGACAGCAAAAGGCGAGCAGCAGGCCATGCAGGTAGGAGAACGCGCCCGCAGCCTCGGCATCACCCATATCATCAGCAGCGATTTAGGCCGCACAAAACGCACGGCGGAGATTATCGCCCAGGCGTGCGGGTGTGATATCACCTTTGACTCCCGCCTGCGCGAGCTGGATATGGGCGTGCTGGAAAAGCGCCAGATCGATTCGCTGACGGAAGAAGAAGAGGGTTGGCGTCGTCAGCTGGTCAACGGCACGCAGGATGGCCGCATTCCCGGTGGGGAATCGATGCAGGAGTTGAGCGATCGCGTTCATGCCGCGCTGGCGTCCTGTCTGGAGCTACCGCAGGGCAGCCGACCTTTATTGGTCAGTCACGGTATCGCGTTGGGCTGTCTGGTCAGTACTATACTGGGACTACCCGCCTGGGCGGAACGCCGGTTACGTTTGCGCAACTGCTCTATTTCCCGCATCGATTACCAGGAAAGTCAGTGGCTGGCGTCTGGGTGGGTGGTAGAAACCGCAGGGGACGTTTCGCATCTGGACGCCCCTGCATTGGATGAGCTACAGCGTTAACGGCGAATCGGGATCAGAAATTCGCAGCGCAGGTTGATAGGGCGATCGCCGGTTTTGGTATCTTCTGACGGGTAGTATCGCTCTATATCCTGTCCTTTACGACGGGTCAGATTCAGCATTGGCATACAGGTGCCGTAAACGGTCAGGATAAAATCCTGCACGCCGGTTCCTAACCCTTCATAGGTGAACATGACGTATTCACCGCCCTGCAACAGCACAGGATGCGCCGACTGAACATAGCCATCGGCCTGCTCTTGCGGCAGTGCGGTGGTATAGAATACTTCCTGCTCATCGTCTTTCTCCATGCTGGGGCGCGTTTCATTAAGCCCATAAAGCACTGGCGGAATAGTTGGCGAATGACCGAGGAAATCATGCCAGAATTGCACGCGCATTTCGTGGCGGAAGTCGGAAATCTGTTCCAGCGAGCAGGAATAGCTCTGCGTGACGCCAAGGAGCGGCGTATCTTCCAGCGTAACGAACTGATGTTCCGGCACGGTAAACTCGCCCAGCCGTAATGGCGGGCGAATGCCAAAGGCGCTCCATTCCGAGGAGCGACGATACAGCGCTGGCGTCTGGGAAAACTGTTTCTTAAAGGCGCGCGTAAAGGTTTGCTGAGAATCGAAGCGGTACTGAAGAGCAATATCCAGAATTGGACGCGCGGTCAAACGCAGCGCCACTGCTGATTTCGATAAACGACGGGCGCGGATGTAAGCGCCAATGGCGTGGCCCGTCACGTCCTTAAACATTCTCTGCAGGTGCCACTTGGAATAGCCTGCTTTTGCCGCCACATTGTCAAGTGACAGCGGCTGATCCAGATGACCTTCCAGCCAGATTAACAGGTCGCGAATTATGCCAGCCTGATCCATAAAATATCCCCATCCTTTCAACAACGAGCACCCGATATCAGGTAAGAGGATAATAGCATTTTTTGTTCTTTTAGCATTCAGTGTTTTTTTTGAGCTTAAATGCTTTTTTTAGGCAACGTGACACGTAATTATTCTAATCCTGTGATCTATAACCATTTTATTTTAGAATGTCTAATAATTACGCAACGTAACTTTTATGAATGGTAACAATATGAAATACAAGAGCTTAGTACTTTTCTCAATTTTGTTGCTGCTGGGGCAGAGCGCCCGCGCGGAACAAATTGGTTCAGTCGATACGGTATTTAAAATGTTCGGTCCTGACCATAAAATCGTGGTAGAAGCTTTTGACGATCCTGATGTCAAAAACGTGACGTGCTATGTTAGCCGGGCGAAAACGGGCGGCATAAAAGGCGGATTAGGGCTGGCGGAAGATACGTCTGACGCCGCCATCTCTTGTCAGCAGGTCGGGCCTATTGAACTGAGCGACAAAATTAAGAACGGCAAGGCGCAGGGAGAGGTGGTTTTCAAAAAACGCACCTCATTGATATTTAAGTCATTGCAGGTCGTGCGTTTCTATGATGAGAAACGCAACACGCTGGCGTATCTGGCCTATTCCGACAAAGTGGTCGACGGGTCGCCGAAGAACGCCATCAGCGCGGTGCCGGTCATGCCGTGGCGACAATAACAGGGAAAGAGTATGCAGCAACCGCAGGTCTGGTTAGTCGAGGATGAACAGGGAATCGCCGATACGCTCATCTACACCCTGCAACTGGAAGGGTTTACCGTTGAGCTATTCGCTCGCGGGCTGCCCGCGCTGGAAAAATCGCGTCAGCAACGGCCAGATGCGGTGATTCTCGATGTGGGACTACCGGATATCAGCGGCTTTGAGCTGTGTCGGCAGTTGCTGGAACGCCATCCTGCGCTGCCGATTCTTTTCCTGACTGCCCGTAGCGATGAAGTGGATCGATTGCTTGGTCTGGAGATCGGCGCAGATGATTATGTCGCCAAGCCGTTCTCGCCGCGCGAAGTGAGCGCCCGCGTTCGCACGCTGCTGCGCCGGGTGAAAAAGTTTGCTGCGCCGTCGTCGGTGGTGCGTACCGGACATTTTGAACTCAATGAACCGGCGGCGCAGATCGCCTGGTTTGGTACGCCGCTCTCGCTGACGCGTTATGAGTTTCTGCTCCTTAAAACCCTGCTGCTGTCGCCGGAGCGCGTGTACTCGCGCCAGCAATTGATGGATATTGTCTGGTCTGATGCCCAGGAGACCTTCGATCGGACGGTCGATACACACATCAAAACCCTGCGCGCTAAGCTACGCGCGATCAACCCGGATCTCTCGCCAATTAACACGCATCGTGGAATGGGATACAGCCTGAGGAGCGTCTGATGCGCATCGGAATGCGTTTGCTACTGGGCTACTTTCTTATTGTCGCCGTCGCCGCCGTGTTTGTGCTGTCTATCTTTGTTCAGGAGATAAAGCCGGGCGTCCGCCGCGCGACGGAAGGGACGCTGATTGACACCGCAACGCTGCTGGCGGCGCTGGCCCGCGACGATCTTCTCTCCGGCAACCCGACTGACGGCCAGTTGGCGAAGGCATTCGCCCAACTGCAACATCGCCCGTTTCGCGCCAATATCAGCGGGATCGTCAAAGTGCGTAATGAATACCATGTCTACATGACGGATGCGCAGGGGAAGGTGTTGTTTGATTCGGAAAACAAAGCGGTGGGGCAGGATTATTCTCGCTGGAATGACGTTTGGCTTACGCTGCGCGGACAGTATGGCGCCCGCAGCACGGCAAAAGATTCTGCCGATCCCAATAGCACGGTGATGTACGTAGCCGCGCCGATAATCAGCGATGGACGGATTATCGGCGTCCTGACTGTCGGCAAACCGAATGCGGCAATGGCGCCGGTGATTAAGCGCAGCGAACGGCGCATTCTGTGGGCCAGCGCCGTTTTACTGGGGATTGCGCTGGCGATTGGCGCGGGGATGGTCTGGTGGATTAACCGCTCCATCGCCCGGTTGACGCGCTATGCGGATTCTGTCACCGAAAACCGCCCGCTTGCGTTACCTGCATTAGGCAGCAGCGAGCTGCGTAAACTGGCGCAGGCGCTGGAGAGTATGCGCATTAAGCTGGAAGGCAAGAATGAGATTGAGCAGTACGTGTATGCGTTGACTCATGAGCTGAAAAGTCCGCTGGCGGCGATACGCGGCGCGGCGGAGATTCTGCGTGAAGGACCGCCCGCGGATGTGGTTACCCGCTTTACAGAGAATATACTGGCGCAAAATACGCGAATGCAGGCGCTGGTAGAGACCCTGCTGCGCCAGGCGCGGCTGGAAAACCGGCAGGATATCCCTCTCGCGCCGGTTGCTGTTGATGAGCTATTTACGCAGCTTAGCGAGGCGCGCAGTATTCAGTTGGCGGCAAAAAAGATCACGCTTACTCTACGGCCTTCCTCGCTGGTTGTCGTCGCCGACGCGGAGCTTCTGGCGCAGGCGCTGGGCAATGTGTTGGACAATGCCATCGACTTTACGCCTGAAAATGGCGTTATCACATTAAGCGCTCAGCCGATGGGAGAGAAAGCGATCCTGCAGGTGACGGATTCCGGCTGTGGTATTCCTGATTTTGCGCTGCCGCGCATTTTCGACCGATTCTATTCGTTGCCCCGCGAAAACGGGCGTAAAAGCAGCGGGCTTGGACTGGCGTTTGTCAGCGAGGCGGCGCGGCTGCTCAACGGTGAGGTGACGTTGTGCAACCGTCCCGAAGGCGGCGTGCTGGCCTCGTTGACACTTCACCGTCACTTCACATAACTTCAAATTCTCCCCACATCGCGTTCTTACACTGCTGGCATTGCAAAGGAGAACGCTATGTTGAAATCCCCCCTGTTGTGGAAAATGATTACGTTAGGCGGCGCCATGATCCTGCTGTTAATTCCCCTGATGATGGTACGGCACACCATCGTGGAACGTGCTGATTATCGAAGCCATGTAGAAGCCGCTATTCGTCAGAGTACCAGCGGCCCGCAAAAGGTTGTCGGCCCGCTGGTGGCGGTTCCGGTGACAGAGCTCTATACCGTGCTGGAAGAGGAGAAAGAGGTCCAGTATAAGCGCAGTTATCTCTATTTTTGGCTGCCGGAGTCGCTATTGGTCGAAGGCAATCAAAACGTTGAAGCGCGAAAAATAGGTATTTATCAGGGGCAGGTGTGGCATACCGATATGGCGATAAAGGCGGAGTTTGATGTGGCCCGTCTGCATGAGCTGAACAGACCGAACATTACCCTTGGAAAGCCCTTTATCGTCGTAGGCGTCGGCGATGCGCGCGGTATCAGCGCAGTAAAAGCGCCGCAGGTGAATGGTGAAACGCTCACTGTAGAACCGGGGACCGGCTTACCGGAAAGTAGAGAGGGCATTCATATCCCGCTGCCGGACAGTCAGTGGGCGACGCGCAACCTGACGTTGGATATGTCGCTAAATTTAAGCGGAACCGGCAGCTTTTCACTGGTTCCCGTCGGGCGTAGCAGTGAAATGACCCTGACCAGCAACTGGCCGCACCCAAATTTTGTGGGGGATTTTCTTCCCGGTAAACGCGAAATCAGCGGTTCAGGATTTCAGGCCCAGTGGCAAACCAGCCGGTTTGCCACGAATCTCGGCGAACAGTTTGCTGATGCGCAAAAGGTGGATTGGGACAACTTACCGGCGTTTAGCGTCGCTGTATCGACGCCAGCCGACCAGTATCAACTGACGGACAGAGCGACGAAATATGCCATTTTGTTGATTACGCTAACGTTTATGGCTTTCTTTGTCTTCGAAACCCTGACGGGGCAGCGGTTACACCCGATGCAGTATCTGCTGGTGGGGTTATCGCTGGTGATGTTCTACCTGCTGTTGCTGGCACTGTCGGAACATATCGGTTTCACGCCAGCCTGGATCGCCGCAAGCCTGGTGGGCGCGTTGATGAATAGCGTTTATTTGCAGGCGGTGCTGAAAGGATGGCGCAATAGCGTGCTGTTTACGTTAGCGTTATTGGCGCTGGATGGCGTGATGTGGGGATTGCTGCGTTCGGAAGATAGCTCGTTGCTTCTGGGTACCGGCGTTCTGCTACTGGCGCTTGGCGGCGTGATGTTCCTGACGCGCCATCTGGACTGGTATTCGCTCTCTTGTCAGCAACGTAAGTCATTACCGCCAGTAAAAGATGACGAATTACGTTTGTGGAAATAAATATAACGGGCGCGCGCGTTAACGTTTTCCCGCGCAGCGCCAGAAAATGTGATGCCGTTAGTTATAGGTCAGGTTTAATGTTGCTGTGGCATTCGCCTGGCCGGGAGTCACCGTGGCGGCGGTTTTATAGTAGCGCGCGCTAATTTTCAGGGTGGTCGACATATTCATGGTTCCGCCGTTAACCGTCTGGCTGCCATCGGCATTGGTGGTAATCGTGTGAGTAAAGAGATCAATTTTTTGATTAATTGGCAAACTGTCGGTAAAGAAACCGGCGTCCGGCGCCTGAATACCCAACTGTACGCCAACGCCGGTTGCGCTGGTTGGCGCGCTTGCATTGCTCAACTGGATGACTGAATTATCAGGGTTATTTCCGCTGGCCGGTTGGGCGCTTAACGATGCGGAGATAGCGGTGCCTTGTTCGCAGGTCAATAAGATATCCTGCTCGCCTGTGCCCGCGGTTTGACTGTTAGCGAAACTGCCTAAATTGACGCTGCCTAAATCCACGGTGATGGCAGGTGTTTCTACCCGGCATCCCATCGCTTTCATAATCAATTGCGTATTACCCAAATACAGATGGGTCAGGATGTCGCCGCCGGAGTCTTCCGTTGCGCTATCGCGAAAAGATACGCGCGCCAGTGGGCTTTGGAATGTCGCGGTACCGGAGGTGATCGGACCGCCTAAGGCGACCAGTTCAACATTGTAGGCGGGAGCCATCGCATGGTGTGTTTTATTGCCATCGCCATTATGGTAGGTATTATCGATTGGCATGACATTATCGTAAGGGCCAGCATTCGTTTGGGTTTTAATCGCAATGCCCACGCCGGAAATGCCGGTGCTAAATACCGGCGTGTTGTTCCCGTCATTCGCATTGATTGTCGCTGATGTATTTGACTGCGCGCTACCGGGTTCATATAAAAAACCGACCTTATAATCGCGACTACAGCCATCCATTGTGACTTCGGAGGTGGAAACCCAGCCCGATTGCCACAACACTTCGCCTGCGGTATAGGCGTGGCTATCCACCACAAGCTGCGACGGCGGGGTGATAGTGATCGCGCCTTCATTTCCGGAACGTTTACAGGAGGCGTAACTATGACCGGAACACGCGAACAGCAGAATAAGCGCCAGATATAACCTTCTCATGAAAAATTCCTGCTTTTATACCAGGTGAAATAGAAAGATGTTATTGCCATGCGATAGTGATCGTCACAACGGACGTGAAATCCCCTGCCGTGACTTTTCCATACGGGGTATACATCCTTGCGGCGACAGGCAAATTGGCTTCATGGGTATTACTGTTGATATCCACCGTGTAAGTGACGTTGTTGGCCAGATTGACCAGACTTTTGCCGTCCAGGTTAAAAAGCTGTAATCCTAAATCCTGCGCCGGATTGGCCGCGCTGTTTGCATAAATCGCAGAAGCATAATTTGGATCGGGATAAGGTGCGCCGTTAAATGAAATCGCGGCTTTTGTGGTCGTTGCCGGGCAATTCGTCATTTTTATGGTGAAAGGAATGGTGGCGGTATTGCCACCGGCCACAGCGATATCCGCCCGGGCATATTGTCCAAGAGAGATCGTGTCGGGGACCGTCACGGTACACGGATCGGCATAAATTAATCCCGTAACGTTAATGTCTACGGCATCTGCGGTATTGTATGCCGCGCTGATCGAGGGCGACCATAATGCCAGACCCGTGAACGTTAACAGGGCGGCTAATGCAGCAAATCTGTTCATATTCATCTTTTATCCCACCAGAATCACTGGCATTGCTCGTGTAAGATTTCTACGCCAGAAGCGGAGGGGGAGCTCGGTATACGATAAGAGACCTGACACTGGTCTGCTGCTGTTGGCCCCCACTTCACTAATAACCGCCCTTGTTTTTCCAGTCCGGTTAACCAGGCTTGCCCCGCATCACCAACAAAACTGCTGTGATTGTCTGGTTTTGTTAAAGACGAGACGGTCGCGCCAAAAGGAACAGGTAGATTGTTTATGCGGGTTAATACCATCAATGCCTTGTAACCAATATTGGTTTTATATTCAGCCCTGACCACCGCGCCACGGGTAGGCACCAGCGTTTTACTGGTATCAATGAGCTCAATATTTTTTCTAATGCCCGTCGTATCTAAAGACACTTCATTACGATGGTAAGGCGAAGCATAAGGTACGACGGCATACCCGCGAAAATCGGTGTCCACGCCCGTTTCGTTATTCACGGGGACACCCGCTGCGCCAGGGGCTTTAACCAATATGATGGTGTCGTCCATTGGCTGGGATAGTGTCAGGCCATTTCGATGTAACAGTACGCCGCCCTGAACGCCATAATTCAGACGGCGCATATGATTATCGTAGCTATATCCGCCGTTAATATCCGCATACGTCCCGTTATAGGTTGCGCTCACATTACCGCTGGTGGCTTTCTCTTGAGAGGAATAACCTTCCTGAACGCTCCATGAGAGATTTTTCTGTGCCAGCGCTGTTCCGTTTAAACCGACAGTATGCGTGGTATCGCCGTCTTTCGCGGAGTTCATATTGTAGGTGGCATACGTTGACGGCATAAAGGCATCTAACGGAATACTAATATTGATTGAAATTTGCTGGTCATTGCTGTCTTCCGTATCGTCGTCTTCATCCTGAGAATTATCGGCGTTCAGCGTATAAGAATAGTTAATGCCATAGCTTACGTTATGCCATGTGTTGTTATAGCCAATACCTAATGATGTGGTATGAGTGTCATTCCAGTAATCTTCATTATATAAAGTGACTGAAATGGAACCGTAGATAATGTCTTGCGACAACGACAGGTCGGTGCGATTACGTACATGATCATAGTGACTATTATCGCTATAGGTATCCAGCACATCCTCAAGAGCGTAGTAATCTTTGGTCGAATAACGGTAGCCGGCGACAGTGAAATTGGTGCCTGTTGACTGAATATCTTTGCTGTAACGAATACGCCAGGATTGTCCGGTAAGCGTATCGCTAACCACATCGCCTGCTTTAATTTTTGACCATGAGTTGGTGACGTCTAAAGACAATGCGCCCAGATCGCCAAGGTTTAAGCCTGTCCCGATGAGCGCCGCATGATAAATATCATTGCTCAGCGTACTCTCTATTCCACCATAGGCGGTTATGCCGCCTGCTAATCCGTATAAGGCCGTCAGTTCTGCGAAATTCTGTTGCGCGGAATGCGTATCTGATGAACGCGTGCGGCCTACCGTCAGGTCGTATTTCAGATGGCCTTCACGCTGTAATACCGGAACGCTGGCGTAGGGCACAATGAAATGCTGTTCAGAACCATCGGATTCTTTGATGATGACGTACAGGTCGCCCGAACCGCCGGTTGGATAAAGATCATTAATGGCGAATGGACCCGCCGGAACGTTAGTTTTGTAGATGGTATAACCGTTTTGTTCAACGGTTACCTGCGCGCTGCTTTTGGCCACCCCGCGAATGACCGGGGCGAACCCTTTCATACTGTCCGGCAACATATCGTCATCAGAAGAGATCTGTACGCCCTTAAATGAAATACTGTCAAAGACGTCCGCGGGCGTGTTATTTTCCCCGGCGATCAGCTGTCCTTTTAAAAATTCGATATCGCGAGAAACATAGGTGTAGGCAGAATCCCAGCTATTTTGTCCATCGCTATCATGATTCCAGGTTGAGTAGTTACGAAAACGCCATGCGCCAATGTTAATACCAGGGCGCAGATTGGCGTATTCGCTATTTTCCGTCCGGTTTTCATCAATATCGTGATCCTGTGATCCGGTAAAACTGTAGTTCAGCAAAAAAGCATTAATGCCTTCATCCCATTCGCTGGTAGGGACGAATTCTCGCGGGTCGGCGATCAACGCGATTTGAGGGATCGCTAAATCCAGCCGGTTACCGATGACATTAAACTTTGCTACAGCGCCAGCCAGCAGACTAAGATCGGTACACCCGTTTGGGTCATTTTTAAGCTCGGGGAAGTTTTCTGTTTTTACGCCCCACTGCTTGAGTTGTTCAACGCTAAGACACGGCTGTAGGGAGAGCTTATTATCTGCTGATTTTTTATTTTTAAAGGCAATATTTTTTGTTTCAACACTGGTGTTATTAATATAAATATCAACGTTATAGGTGCCTTCTGCTTGCCCCCCCTTTTCGAAAACCGATAGATCGACATTCTCCACGCCCGGTTCATCATTTTCCAACGATAATGGATTAAAATGATCATGCGCTAACGCTGGTTTTATGGAACAGCATATAAAGAGAAACGATAACGCTAATTGAGAACGGGGCTCTACTCTGGAGAATTGCACAGTAAAAGTCCTGAAAGGGTAAAAGTAAAGTGAAGTCGTTAATGGCTAGAATGAACCGGAATGCGGCTCTAAACTCATCCCATAATCGCTGATTAATCGCCACGTTACCGTGCCATGAGAGGCGGCAGTAGAACCCAATTTAAATGACGCTGATGATTTTGGCGGAACGAAGGTCGCTGATTTCACTTCATGGCTGTTAAGCGTCACACTGGCAAAGTTCATATAATAGGGAGTGGGGTTATTTACGGTAATAACATCACCTGCCGTCTGCCATTTTAATTGCTGGCTCTGGCTATCAGGCGTCGATTTTGTTAATGCTGGCGGTCGATATATAAGCTTTATTTGGGTATTAATGGAGATTTCCACGCGGTTCGCGGAGGCATTATCATCAATAGAAGGAATACCCTTAATATTGAGCCAGTACATAGACTCCCGATCTGCAGGTAGGGGGGCGCCAGAGCGAATAACCCGAATACTGTTCTTTTGCCCGGCATCAAGGCGAAAAAGAGGAGGGGTGATAATAAACGCCTGCTTATTTGTGACCTGGGGATCGGCAACCGATAACCATGACTGAACAAGATTCGCTTTGCTGTCTTTATTCTCTACATTGATTGACGACTCATCATTATTGCCGTCGAAAACCAGTCGGGTTCCGCCAACAACAATGCTGGCATGGGCAACATGGCTTGTCAGTAATACGACCAACACGGATTTCTTTATGTGTTTCATTTTTTACTCTGTAAAGATGTTTTACGCTATGGACTGGCATCCTGCCTGTCCACATCAGGATGAGAATGCCTTACTGATACGAAACGGTATACGTAACCTGAGTGCTAACATCTCCACCGGTTACGGTTGCGGAACCATCGTTAGCCATGGCGGCGTAATAGGTAAAGTCTGCTGTCGAGCCGTCGGTTGGCAGGTTTACTGCGGCATCATCCGTGTTATCTGTCACATCGCTATGTGAAGCGTTCTGAATAGAAATACCGACACCCGCGGCGCCCGTTTCCGATCCTTCGTCCGCGTTTTTGAAGTACGTTGGGTTGGAATCATCTGTTGCGCCGTGGAAGCGGAACATGGCTTGGGTCGGTACGCCAGTCCCTGCTTCCGGGCAGCTAACCAGGCTTACGGTAAACGGCACGTAATCGGTTGTGGCGCCTTTTTCCGCGATGCGTTCTTTGCTGTAATTACCTAAATCAATGGTGGTATCCGTGGAGCCATTAACCTGAACCGTACATGCCTGATCGTAAATTTTGCCATTGAACGTAATCGTGTTCTGGGCAAATACCGGTGCGGATGCTACGGCAGTTAACATTGCCAGGATGATAATTTTCTTATTAAACATATTAATTGTTGCCTGATTCTATTCGCTGAAAAATAAAGATAGCCATATAAAATAAAATATTATATTTTACTCTGTATGCGCTTCTTTCTGTTCTGTAGATAAGCAGGCGGCTATTCTACGTATATCAACTATGAACTCAATAAAAATTCTGATGCAATATTGAACGGCAGTCCAGTTTCGGACCCGGTAACAAAGTTTAATAAAATACCACTAAAGAAGTATGGTTGATGACTGGATTTATAGAGCAAGATCTCTTTTTTGATAATAGTTATTATTTCCTGGAGGGTTTATTTAACTCTATATTGCTTTATTTTTAAGAATATACGACGCTTGTCCGTTTAAAATGAAACCGGCAGGTTTCGAAGCTCTAACAGTCTTCCATGCAGTATTTTTATATAGTCCCCCGCTTTTAGTTCTGAAAGTACCTGCATGATACGGCTGCGTGAAAGCCCGGTTCTCTGCTGTATGAAGTTCTGTGCGTTGATCTCAAATCGTGAGCTTTCAGGATACGACCACAGTTCAAGTAACAGCGCTTTTATCTGGCTATAGGCGTCCTGCCCGATAAGGTTTCTGTCACGGTTAGTCATGAAAGCAATGCGGTACATCAGGATGTTCGAAATGTCACGCCAGAGATGCTTTTCATCGGCTATTTCCACAAAATCTTTTACTGGGACAGGATAATATTCACAGGTGGTTTCGGCGATAAAAAAGACGTCTGAATTCTCTTCTAACTGGTATAAGTCAGCATAGGCATCTACAAGGCCTAAAATCATTGGTGAGACACCGCAGCCCATTACAATGCTGTCGATACGCCGACATACTTTAATAGCGCCTTTAGTGATTAACAGGATGTGGGATTGATTATCAATCTTGATATCCAGTGTTTTACCGGCCGTAATAGTGACAGGGGAGATGTTTTGAATAACGTGCCGATGAATATTTAAAATGGCTTGCAGGTTTTTTTCTTTCCCTGTGGGACGATACACATTCCCGCCGTTTAAATGCTTCATATCTTCCCCATTATTATGGCTGATAAAGTGGTTGACTATTAAAAGGTAAACATAAATTTAATATTCACTTAAAATTATAATTAAGTAAATTAAAATAGCCAACAAGAATATTTAAGTCAATGTATTCACCTTATCAATGCATGAGCGACAACGCTGTTTGTAAGGTTAACCATAGTAAATGTGATGATTTTATTTGCAATCATTTTATGACAGCTATCATAGGTACCGTGCTTAACGAGCGCGTAGAGCGTACAGGATAGCGAAGCGATGTTCATCGCTGTTGTAGGATACGAATGAGAGAAAAGTACAAAATGCAGGCGGGCGGCGTTTTACTGAGCGAAATCGCCGCCTGCCGGAACTCCTCCCGGCGGGAGCCATAAGCGGTTAGCGGTACTGGACGATCAAACTTTGAATCTCCGGATGATCTTTTAACGACACGTGCCGTACCGTGGCGATTCCATTCATCAACGAAATAGCGTTTCCAGACGGTGTGGCGACTGTCTGCAAATGGGGGATATTATTCCGCGAACATGATACCTCGATATTGCGATCGTGAGGCGCAAGGTTACAACCATATTCGACAATCTGGCCTTTGAAATGAATAACGCCTGCGGAGACCGGCGCGGTAGCAGCCAGCGCGGCTGATGAAGCTGACATCGCTGCACAAAACAGGTAGCAGCATAATGGTGATTTTTTCATCCTTTGAAACCTCACGTCCTGTGAGCATCCCCTTATTTTTTGGGGACCAACAAATCCCGTGTATTACTCTTTAATGTTAATACACAAACTACCTTAACTTTCGCAAGCTGAGATAAACAGCGCTACATGACAATTTTTATGTAAAAGAGTACGTCATAACGGCAGGTCAGGAGGGAAAGCGGGGCCGCTTAGCGGAAGGGGAGCATAAGAAACAGCCAGTAAGAATAACTTACCGGCTGTTTTTACGGTTTGGCGCCTGGGCCGAATTAATCCTGCAGGTCGCCGCAGAAGCGATAACCTTCGCCGTGAATGGTGGCGATGATTTCCGGCGTATCCGGCGTGGATTCGAAATGCTTACGAATACGACGAATGGTAACGTCAACAGTACGGTCATGCGGCTTCAGCTCGCGCCCGGTCATTTTTTTCAACAGCTCTGCGCGCGACTGAATTTTGCCAGGGTTTTCGCAGAAGTGAAGCATCGCGCGGAACTCGCTGCGCGGTAGTTTATACTGCTCGCCGTCCGGGCCGATCAGTGAACGACTGTTGATATCCAGTTCCCAACCGTTGAACTTGTAGCTTTCAACGCTACGACGCTCTTCGCTGACGGTACCCAGGTTCATGGTACGGGACAGCAGGTTGCGGGCACGGATGGTCAATTCGCGTGGGTTAAACGGTTTGGTGATGTAATCATCCGCGCCGATTTCGAGGCCGAGAATTTTGTCGACTTCGTTATCGCGGCCCGTCAGGAACATCAGCGCAACGTTAGCCTGTTCACGCAGTTCACGCGCTAACAGGAGACCGTTTTTCCCTGGCAGATTGATATCCATGATCACCAGGTTGATGTCATATTCAGAGAGGATCTGATGCATTTCCGCGCCATCTGTCGCTTCGAATACATCATAGCCTTCCGCTTCGAAAATACTTTTCAACGTGTTGCGTGTTACCAACTCGTCTTCAACGATAAGAATGTGCGGGGTCTGCATGTTTGCTACCTAAATTGCCAACTAAATCGAAACAGGAAGTACAAAAGTCCCTGACCTGCCTGATGCATGTCGCAAATTAACATGATCGGCGTAACATGACTAAAGTACGTAATTGCGTTCTTGATGCACTTTCCATCAACGTCAACAACATCATTAGCTTGGTCGTGGGTACTTTCCCTCTGGACCCGACAGTGTCAAAAACGGCTGTCATCCTAACCATTTTAACAGCAACATAACAGGCTAAGACGTACCGGACACCTAATAAAACTACGCTTCGTTGACATATATCAAGTTCAATTGTAGCACGTTAACAGTTTGATGAAATCATCGTAGCTAAATGCTAGCTTTCATCACAAATTTGCAATATTCCAACTAGTTACGTAAGCCAACTAATAAATGCGATGAATCCAAAGAGCAGGATCTATTTTAAATTAAATTATCCTAAATAAACAGCAGGATAACGATGTTCTGTTAACATAAACAGCAATAGTACAGATACGCAATAGTGTAGCGTCTTTTACGAAATCAAAAATGCTTTTTCAGTGATATCCGTTAAAATTTTGTAAATTTGCGAAGCGTAATATGCTTACAAACGCCAGCTAATTTCCTGTAAATTAGTCAAAAAGAGTAATGAAATGCGTGTAACAATCGTTCTTGTCGCTCCCGCCAGAGCGGAAAATATCGGCGCAGCCGCCCGGGCTATGAAGACCATGGGATTTACTGACCTGCGTATTGTCGACAGCCAGGCGCACCTGGAGCCCGCCACCCGTTGGGTCGCACATGGATCTGGAGATATTATTGATAATATTGAGGTTTTTCGCACCCTTGCCGACGCGCTCCACGATGTGGATTTTACCGTCGCGACGACAGCCCGCAGCCGGGCAAAATTTCATTACTACGCTTCGCCCGCTGAACTGGTTTCCTTATTACAGGAAAAATCACGCTGGATGCGTCATGCCGCGCTGGTTTTTGGCCGTGAGGATTCCGGTTTGACCAATGACGAGCTGGCGCTGGCGGATGTATTGACCGGCGTGCCGATGGCGGCGGATTACCCTTCGCTCAATCTGGGACAGGCAGTCATGGTGTATTGCTATCAATTAGCAGGTTTAATGCAACAGACCACTGAATCCGTTGATATTGCTGATGAATCGCAGTTACAGGCGTTACGCGCGCGCCTTTTACGTCTGTTAACGACTCTGGAGGCGGCCGATGACCACAAATTAACCGACTGGCTACAACAGCGAATCGGCCTGCTGGGACAGCGAGATACGGTAATGTTGCACCGTTTGGTCCATGATATTGAAAAAAAACTAACAAAATAACGTGCTGTAATTTTTAAAATAATAAGAGATTACGTCTGGTTGCAAGAGATCATGACAGGGGGAATTGGTTGAAAATAAATATATCGCCAGCAGCACATGAACAAGTTTCGGAATGTGATCAATTTAAAAATTTATTGACTTAGGCGGGCAGATACTTTAACCAATATAGGAATACAAGACAGACAAATAAAAATGACAGAGTACACAACATCCATGAACCGCATCAGCACCACCACCATTACCACCATCACCATTACCACAGGTAACGGTGCGGGCTGACGCGTACAGGAAACACAGAAAAAAGCCCGCACCTGAACAGTGCGGGCTTTTTTTTCGACCAGAGATCACGAGGTAACAACCATGCGAGTGTTGAAGTTCGGCGGTACATCAGTGGCAAATGCAGAACGTTTTCTGCGTGTTGCCGATATTCTGGAAAGCAATGCCAGGCAAGGGCAGGTAGCGACCGTACTTTCCGCCCCCGCGAAAATTACCAACCATCTGGTGGCAATGATTGAAAAAACTATCGGCGGCCAGGATGCTTTGCCGAATATCAGCGATGCCGAACGTATTTTTTCTGACCTGCTCGCAGGACTTGCCAGCGCGCAGCCGGGATTCCCGCTTGCACGGTTGAAAATGGTTGTCGAACAAGAATTCGCTCAGATCAAACATGTTTTGCATGGTATCAGCCTGCTGGGTCAGTGCCCGGACAGCATCAACGCCGCGCTGATTTGCCGTGGCGAAAAAATGTCGATCGCGATTATGGCGGGACTCCTGGAGGCGCGTGGACATCGCGTCACGGTGATCGATCCGGTAGAAAAACTGCTGGCGGTGGGCCATTACCTTGAATCTACCGTCGATATCGCGGAATCGACTCGCCGTATCGCCGCCAGCCAGATCCCAGCTGATCACATGATCCTGATGGCGGGCTTTACCGCCGGTAATGAAAAGGGTGAACTGGTGGTGCTGGGCCGTAATGGTTCCGACTATTCCGCCGCCGTGCTGGCCGCCTGTTTACGCGCTGACTGCTGTGAAATCTGGACTGACGTCGATGGCGTGTATACCTGTGACCCGCGCCAGGTGCCGGACGCCAGGCTGCTGAAATCGATGTCCTACCAGGAAGCGATGGAACTCTCTTACTTCGGCGCCAAAGTCCTTCACCCTCGCACCATAACGCCTATCGCCCAGTTCCAGATCCCCTGTCTGATTAAAAATACCGGCAATCCGCAGGCGCCAGGAACGCTGATCGGCGCATCCAGCGACGATGATAATCTGCCGGTTAAAGGGATCTCTAACCTTAACAACATGGCGATGTTTAGCGTCTCCGGCCCGGGAATGAAAGGGATGATTGGGATGGCGGCGCGTGTTTTCGCCGCCATGTCTCGCGCCGGGATCTCGGTGGTGCTCATTACCCAGTCCTCCTCTGAGTACAGCATCAGCTTCTGTGTGCCGCAGAGTGACTGCGCGCGTGCCCGCCGTGCGATGCAGGATGAGTTCTATCTGGAGCTGAAAGAGGGGCTGCTGGAGCCGCTGGCGGTTACGGAGCGGTTGGCGATTATCTCTGTTGTCGGCGACGGTATGCGCACGCTACGCGGCATTTCAGCGAAATTCTTCGCCGCGCTGGCGCGGGCCAATATCAATATCGTGGCGATCGCTCAGGGATCTTCTGAGCGTTCCATTTCTGTGGTGGTGAATAACGACGATGCCACCACCGGCGTGCGGGTAACGCACCAGATGCTGTTCAATACCGATCAGGTGATTGAAGTGTTTGTCATTGGCGTCGGCGGCGTCGGCGGCGCGCTACTGGAACAGCTTAAACGTCAGCAAACCTGGCTGAAGAACAAGCACATCGATCTACGCGTGTGCGGCGTGGCAAACTCAAAGGCGTTGCTAACCAATGTGCATGGCCTGAATCTGGACAACTGGCAGGCGGAACTGGCGCAAGCGAACGCGCCGTTCAATCTGGGACGCTTAATTCGCCTGGTGAAAGAATATCATCTACTCAATCCGGTGATTGTTGATTGTACCTCCAGTCAGGCGGTGGCCGACCAGTATGCCGACTTCCTGCGTGAAGGATTCCATGTGGTGACGCCAAACAAGAAAGCGAACACCTCGTCGATGGACTACTACCATCAGCTACGTTTCGCCGCCGCGCAATCACGGCGCAAATTCTTGTATGACACCAACGTCGGTGCCGGTTTGCCGGTGATCGAAAACCTGCAAAATCTGCTGAATGCGGGTGATGAACTGCAAAAATTTTCCGGCATTCTTTCCGGGTCGCTCTCTTTTATTTTCGGTAAACTGGAAGAGGGGATGAGTCTCTCACAGGCGACCGCGCTGGCGCGCGAGATGGGCTATACCGAACCCGATCCGCGCGACGATCTTTCCGGTATGGATGTGGCGCGTAAACTGTTGATCCTCGCCCGCGAGACGGGCCGCGAGCTGGAGCTTTCCGATATCGTGATTGAACCGGTGTTGCCGGACGAGTTTGACGCCTCCGGCGATGTGACCGCCTTTATGGCGCATCTGCCGCAGCTTGACGACGCGTTTGCCGCCCGTGTGGCGAAAGCTCGTGATGAAGGTAAGGTATTGCGCTATGTGGGCAATATCGAAGAGGATGGCGTGTGCCGCGTGAAGATTGCCGAAGTTGATGGTAACGATCCGCTCTTCAAAGTGAAAAACGGTGAAAACGCGCTGGCGTTCTACAGCCACTATTATCAGCCCTTGCCGTTGGTGCTGCGCGGCTACGGCGCAGGCAATGATGTGACGGCGGCGGGCGTGTTTGCCGATCTGTTACGGACCCTCTCATGGAAGTTAGGAGTTTAACATGGTGAAAGTGTATGCCCCGGCTTCCAGCGCGAACATGAGCGTCGGTTTCGACGTGTTGGGCGCAGCCGTCACACCCGTTGACGGCACGTTGCTGGGCGATGTGGTATCCGTTGAAGCAGCGGACCATTTCCGTCTGCATAACCTGGGGCGATTTGCCGATAAACTGCCGCCGGAGCCGCGTGAAAATATTGTTTATCAGTGCTGGGAACGTTTTTGCCAGGCATTGGGGAAAACCATCCCGGTGGCGATGACGCTGGAAAAAAATATGCCGATTGGTTCCGGGTTAGGGTCCAGCGCCTGTTCCGTCGTCGCCGCGCTGGTCGCGATGAATGAGCACTGCGGCAAACCGTTAAACGACACGCGTCTGTTGGCGCTGATGGGCGAGCTGGAAGGCCGTATCTCCGGCAGCATCCATTACGATAACGTCGCGCCGTGCTTTCTTGGCGGTATGCAGTTGATGATTGAAGAAAACGGCATTATTAGTCAGCAGGTGCCGGGCTTTGATGAGTGGCTATGGGTACTGGCTTATCCGGGCATTAAAGTTTCCACCGCAGAAGCACGGGCCATTTTGCCTGCGCAGTATCGCCGTCAGGATTGCATTGCGCATGGACGGCATCTGGCCGGTTTTATTCACGCCTGTTACTCGCGGCAGCCGCAGCTTGCCGCCGCGCTGATGAAAGATGTTATTGCCGAACCATACCGCGCGCGTTTACTGCCGGGCTTTAGCCAGGCGCGGCAGGCGGTGTCGGAGATCGGCGCGCTGGCGAGCGGGATTTCCGGGTCGGGGCCGACGCTGTTTGCGCTATGCGATAAACCGGAGACGGCGCAGCGCGTCGCGGACTGGCTGAGCAAACATTATCTGCAAAATCAGGAAGGCTTCGTTCATATTTGCCGGCTGGATACGGCGGGCGCACGAGTAGTGGGATAATCAATGAAACTCTATAATCTGAAAGACCATAATGAGCAGGTCAGCTTTGCGCAGGCCGTCACGCAAGGACTGGGCAAACAGCAGGGACTTTTTTTTCCGCACGAACTGCCGGAGTTTAGCCTGACGGAAATTGATGAGATGCTCAACCAGGACTTTGTCAGCCGTAGCGCAAAGATCCTCTCGGCATTTATTGGCGATGAAATACCGCAGCAAATTCTGGAAGAGCGCGTCCGCGCGGCGTTTGCGTTCCCGGCGCCGGTAGCGCAGGTAGAAAGCGATGTCGGCTGCCTGGAGCTGTTCCATGGTCCGACGCTGGCCTTTAAAGACTTCGGCGGGCGTTTTATGGCGCAAATGCTGACGCATATCAGCGGCGACAAACCGGTGACGATTCTGACCGCAACGTCAGGCGATACCGGCGCGGCGGTGGCTCACGCGTTCTATGGCCTGGAAAATGTGCGGGTCGTCATTCTCTACCCGCGCGGTAAAATCAGTCCGTTGCAGGAAAAACTGTTCTGTACGCTGGGCGGCAACATTGAAACCGTGGCGATCGACGGCGATTTCGATGCTTGCCAGGCGCTGGTGAAACAGGCATTTGATGACGAAGATCTGAAAACGGCGCTGGGGCTGAATTCGGCTAATTCGATTAATATCAGCCGCCTGTTGGCGCAAATTTGCTACTACTTTGAAGCCGTGGCGCAACTGCCGCAGGAGGCGCGTAACCAACTGGTGATCTCCGTACCCAGCGGCAACTTTGGCGATTTGACGGCAGGACTGCTGGCGAAGTCGTTAGGCCTACCGGTGAAACGCTTTATCGCCGCTACCAACGTCAACGACACGGTGCCGCGTTTTCTGCATGACGGGAAGTGGGCGCCGAAAGCGACGCAGGCGACCCTGTCGAATGCGATGGATGTCAGCCAGCCGAATAACTGGCCGCGCGTGGAGGAGCTATTCCGCCGTAAAATCTGGCGTCTGACTGAGCTGGGCTATGCGGCGGTAGATGATACTACGACACAGCAGACGATGCGCGAGCTGAAAGCGAAAGGTTATATCTCGGAACCTCATGCGGCGGTAGCGTATCGGGCATTACGCGACCAGTTAAACCCTGGCGAGTATGGCTTGTTTCTCGGAACGGCACATCCGGCGAAGTTTAAAGAAAGCGTGGAGTCCATTCTGGGAGAAACGCTGGCCTTGCCTGAAGCGCTCGCCGAACGCGCCGATCTGCCGCTACTTTCACATCATCTGCCTGCGGATTTTGCCGCCCTGCGTAAGCTGATGATGACCCGCCAATAACCATTGCGCCCGGTGGCGCTGTCGCTTACCGGGCCTATGGGTGGTGTCGATTTGTAGGCCGGATAAGGCGTAACCGCCATCCGGCGATGTCGTTACTGCTCGTAGCGTTTAAAGACCAGCTCGTCTTGAGTGGAGGTTTCTTCATCAAAGAAATACCCTTCACGGTCAAACGCGGTAAGCTGTTCCGGCTTCGTTAAGCGGTTTTCAATAATAAAACGGCTCATCAGTCCGCGCGCTTTTTTGGCGTAGAAGCTTACCACCTTAAACTTGCCGTTTTTCTCATCAAGGAACACGGGCTTAATCAGTTCGGCATTCAGTTTCTTTGGCTTCACCGATTTAAAATATTCCTCGGAGGCCAGATTCACCACCACCCGATCGCCCTGCGCCTCAAGCGCTTCGTTGAGCTTATCGGTAATGATATCGCCCCAGAATTGATAAAGATCTTTGCCGCGCGGATTCTCCAGGCGAATCCCCATCTCCAGACGATAAGGCTGCATTAAATCCAGCGGGCGCAATACGCCATACAAGCCAGAGAGCATACGCAGATGCTGTTGAGCAAAATCAAAATCCGCGTCGTTGAACGTTTCCGCCTGTAGACCGGTATAAACATCGCCTTTGAACGCCAGAATCGCCTGGCGTGCATTATCCGGCGTAAAATGAGGCTGCCAGTCATGAAAACGCGTGGCGTTGAGATCCGCCAGTTTGTCGCTAATTCCCATCAGCCTGGAAATTTGCGGCGCCGAAAGCTGGCGGGCCTGTTGAATAAGCTGCTGGCTGTGATCCAACAGCTCCGGCTGGGTATAGCGGGTCGTGGCCAGCGGGCTTTGATAATCAAGCGTTTTTGCAGGTGAAATCAGAATCAGCATATCCAGTCCTTGCAGGGAATTTTCTGCGACTTTAGCAAAAAAACGCCGCAGAGTTGACCGATGGTTGTGATTGTCGGCTTAATCGCGCGATGCCGCATCCCAGGTATCTGGCGCCAGTTGTGGTTCGATATCCGGGAAGCGCCGCGGATCGAACTGCGGTCTTACGCCCAGTTTCCGTTGTCGCAGATAATCGCTGGCGAGGGTATACACCACCGGTGAGAGCAACAAAATCGCCGTCAGATTGGTAATGGCCATACAGGCCATGATCATGTCAGCGAGCTGCCATATCAGCGGAAAACTGATAAGCGTACCGGCGATAACCATGCCAAGCGTCGCAAGGCGTAATAGCCAGATGGCCTTTGCGTTATGTAACCGCAGAAAAAACAGATTGTTCTCGGCGTAAATATAGTTGGCGACGATAGAACTGAACGCGAACAGAATGACGATAAGCGCGACAAAGCTGGCGCCCCATTCACCGGTCAACGAAACCATTGCATGTTGGAGAAGCTGAATGCCTTCTGTTGACGAATGGGACGCGTGATTCCCCGCCAGCAGGATAATCATCGCGCTGGCGGTACAGATGATAATGGTGTCGCTGAATACGCCAATCATTTGCACAATCCCCTGCGCGACAGGGTGAGGGGGATACGACGTTGCCGCTGCGGCCGCATTAGGCGTTGACCCCATTCCCGCTTCATTAGAGAACATCCCACGCTGAAAACCGCTGGTAATAGCCTGAGTGAGCGTATATCCGGCTGCGCCTGCCGCGGCTTCCTGCCAGCCAAATGCGCTTTTGACTATCGAGGCGATAACGCCAGGCATTTGCTCAATATGCCAGAGGCAAATGAACACGCTGCCGGCGACCCACAATAACGCGATGAGGGGAATCAGCCATTGCATCAGGCGGGCGACGCCTTTTATGCCGTGAATGATAATTAACAGGGCACAGAACGCCAGAGCAATGCCGGAGATAAGTGGCGGAATGTTGAAGGCGAAATGGAGCGCGCGTGAGACGGCATTCGCCTGCACGCTATTAAAAATCAACCCGTAGGCGACGAGCAGAAAGAGGGCGAAAACCACGCCCATCCAGCGCATTCCCAGCCCGCGCGCCATATACCACGCCGGGCCACCGCGGAACTGGCCTGTCGGGTCACGTTCTTTATAAAGCTGGGCAAGCGAACACTCGGCGAAGGAGGTCGCCATACCAATGATGGCCGAGACCCACATCCAGAATACCGCGCCGGGACCGCCTGCGGCGATAGCCAGCGCCACGCCGGCCAGATTACCGCTGCCAATCCGCGCCGCGAGGCTGGTACACAGTGCCTGAAATGACGTCAGACCGCCTGGCTGCGGGCTAAAGCTGCCTTTCAGACTGCGGCTAAATTGGCGAATATAACGAAATTGAATGAATCCGGTACGCCAGGTAAACCAACATCCTGCGCCGAGCAGCAGGTAAATCATTACCGAGCCCCAGAGTATTTCGTTAATAAAACTGAAAAACTCAGGCATTAACGTCCCTCTTGTTGATGCCGTCACGCTTTGATGATCCTGTATAAGCGTGACCCATGATGTAGATGACCTTGTCAGACTAATATTAACGGCAGTTTACCATAAATACGGCGGTATCCTTTAATTGCGCATCAACCATTGGCAGATACGCAAACAGTGCACAAGGGCAGCCAGGTGCATGTAGGCGGTTGCGCTGTGAGTGCGTCGTGTTATCATCAGGGTAGACCGGTTACATCCCCTAACAAGCTGTTTAAAGAGAAACTCTATCATGACGGACAAATTGACCTCCCTTCGTCAGTTCACCACCGTAGTGGCTGATACCGGAGATATCGCGGCAATGAAGCTGTACCAGCCGCAGGATGCTACAACTAACCCTTCTCTCATTCTTAACGCAGCGCAAATCCCGGAATATCGTAAGCTGATTGACGATGCTGTCGCCTGGGCGAAACAGCAGAGCAGCGACCGCGCGCAGCAGGTTGTTGACGCGACCGATAAGCTGGCGGTGAATATTGGCCTGGAAATCCTGAAGCTGGTGCCGGGGCGTATTTCTACCGAAGTTGACGCGCGTCTGTCTTATGACACTGAAGCGTCTATCGCCAAAGCAAAACGTATCATTAAACTCTACAATGATGCGGGTATCAGCAACGATCGTATCCTGATCAAGCTGGCGTCCACCTGGCAGGGCATTCGCGCAGCCGAACAGCTGGAAAAAGAAGGCATCAACTGTAACCTGACGCTGCTGTTCTCCTTCGCGCAGGCGCGTGCGTGTGCCGAAGCGGGCGTCTACCTGATCTCGCCGTTCGTAGGTCGTATTCTTGACTGGTATAAAGCCAATACCGACAAGAAAGACTATGCGCCAGCTGAAGATCCGGGCGTGGTTTCCGTAACGGAAATCTACGAGTACTACAAACAGCATGGTTACGAAACCGTCGTTATGGGCGCAAGCTTCCGTAACGTAGGCGAAATTCTGGAGCTGGCGGGCTGCGACCGTCTGACTATCGCGCCGGCATTGCTGAAAGAACTGGCGGAAAGCGAAGGGGCGATTGAGCGTAAGCTCTCTTTCTCCGGCGAAGTCAAAGCGCGCCCGGAACGCATTACCGAAGCCGAGTTCCTGTGGCAGCATCACCAGGATCCCATGGCGGTTGACAAACTGGCGGATGGTATCCGTAAGTTTGCGGTAGACCAGGAAAAACTGGAAAAAATGATCGGCGATCTGCTGTAATCATTAACGCGTGGCCCTGATATGGGTCACGCTACCTCTTCTGAAACCTGTCTGTCCTTCCCTTCGCAGTGTATCATTCTGTTTAACGAGACTGTTTTAACGGAATAATTATGGATACCTTACGTATTGGCTTAGTTTCTATCTCCGACCGCGCTTCAAGCGGCGTTTACCAGGATAAAGGCATTCCTGCGCTTGAGGAGTGGCTCGCTTCTGCGCTGACCACGCCTTTCGAGGTCCAGCGGCGCTTAATTCCTGATGAACAGGAAATTATCGAGCAAACGTTGTGTGAACTGGTTGATGAGATGAGCTGTCATCTGGTGCTGACCACTGGCGGTACCGGTCCGGCGCGTCGCGACGTCACGCCGGACGCGACCCTTGCCATCGCCGACCGTGAAATGCCAGGTTTTGGCGAGCAGATGCGCCAGATCAGCCTGCGCTTTGTGCCGACCGCCATTCTTTCCCGCCAGGTGGGCGTTATCCGTAAACAGGCGTTAATTCTTAATCTGCCTGGACAGCCAAAATCGATCAAAGAAACGCTGGAAGGCGTAAAAGCGGACGATGGCAGCGTTAGCGTGCCGGGCATTTTTGCGAGCGTGCCGTATTGCATACAGCTGCTTGACGGGCCGTATGTCGAAACCGCGCCGGAAGTGGTTGCCGCTTTCCGTCCGAAGAGCGCCAGACGTGAGAATATGTCATCCTGACCGGAAGATACTGATAGTAGGGTTATTCCTCCCGGTGCGGGAGGAATAAAAGAGATTTAGTGCGCCTCGCCAATTGGCAGAATAGTGCGGCCAAATTGCTCGTTTAGTACTTCACCCATCGCCAGATAAATAGCGCTGGCGCCACAAACCAGACCAACCCAGCCTGCGATATGGATAATGGCTTCGTTGCCGGTGATATTGCCGACCGCCAGCAGAGCGAACAGTACGGTCAGGCTCAGGAAAACAAATTGCAGCGCGCGGGCGGCTTTCAGCGTACCAAAGAACATAAACAGCGTGAACACGCCCCACAGACCTAAATAAGCGCCGAGTAGCTGAGCGTCAGGCGCATCCGTCAGGCCCATTTTCGGCATCAGCAGGATAGCGACCAGCGTCAGCCAGAACGAACCGTAAGAGGTAAAGGCCGTTAAACCAAAGGTATTGCCTTTTTTATACTCCAGCAGACCGGCAAAAATTTGCGCGATACCGCCGTAGAAAATCCCCATCGCCAGAATAATACCGTCCAGGGCGAAAAAACCGGCATTGTGCAGGTTAAGCAGAATGGTGGTCATGCCGAAGCCCATCAGGCCCAGCGGTGCCGGATTAGCCAACTTAGTGTTGCCCATAATTCCTCAAAATCATCATAATTGAATGGTGAAATAGTTTCCCAAAATAACGAGTTCCGTATTCGGGGCGCGGCATAATAATCAGGGGGAAGAGGACTGTCTATGATCTAATAAGGGGGAAAAGAAAATATTTCCCCCTGTGAGGGCATTCACGCCTGAACGGCTGCCATCATTCGTCGCAGGCAGGCTATTTGCAACACCGCCGGAATAGTCACGCGATACGCGCTGCCGCTCATCGCTTTGACGCCGTTTAACGCCGCGCCGACCGGGCCGCCAAGACCTGCGCCGCGCAGTAAT
The DNA here is from genome assembly GCF_046569105.1 of Salmonella sp. 741265073_HBA. NCBI lineage: Bacteria > Pseudomonadati > Pseudomonadota > Gammaproteobacteria > Enterobacterales > Enterobacteriaceae > Salmonella > Salmonella sp. 741265073_HBA. Next base: position 115,127 of record NZ_JBKFRY010000012.1, read on the forward strand.
CCGTGACCCAGGATGCTCATTGCGGCATGGGTACGCAAAATGCGGGTAAGCTGGGTGGAAAGCAGGTGGGAGACCCCTTTTGCCAGACGGCGATCTTTCATGAGCAGCGGCAGCAGTTCTTCCAGTTCAGAAACTTTGGCGTCTACGGCTTGCAGAAATTCCTGCTTATGCGCCGCGTCCATCTTCTGCCAGGTATGACGTAAAAAATGCTCCAGCAGTTGCTGTTCTATTTCAAACGTCGACATGCTTTTATCTGCTTTGAGTTTTAGCCGTTTTGCGACATCCAGCAGAATCGCGCGGTACTGTTTTCCGTGTCCGCGCAATTTGTTGGCGATACTGTCGCCGCCGTAATGCTGAAACTCGCCGGCAATGAGCTGCCAGTTACGGCGGTGTTGCTCCGGGTGACCTTCCATCGCTTTGAACAGCTCGTTATGACTAAGGACGCTCGACAAGCGAGCTTTGCCCTTTTCGTTATGCGTCAGCAAACGGGCGAAATCGGCGAGTTGTTCTTCGCTACAATGCTGAAGAAAGTCTAAATCCTCGTCGTGTAAATAGGTGACGTTCATTTTCAGTCTGGCTTTTGGAATAGAAATAACAGCGATTAATCGTCGCCAATGACTTTAAGTCTCGCCATATCGGAAGAATTTACCGTATGACCTGAGAAGGTAATCTTTGATACGCAGCGTTTGTTGTCGTTATCGCTATTAATATTGATCCAGCCTGTCGTCTGGCCCTCTTTGATTGAGGAAGGGACGTTCAGGTTTTGGCTGGCGCTACGCGCAGTTTTAAAATAGACGGATGCGCCGCTAAGTTCGATGTCGCCGTGATCCGCCGTGAGTTGAATGCGCTTCACGATGCGGCAGACGGGAATTTTCAGCGCGAGATCGTTCGTTTCATTTCTGGGCATGGCAATAACACCCAGTATTTTATGGTCGTTCGCGTGCGCGACGCTACTTAACGCCAGGCCGAAAAGCAGGCCGGCGGAAATCGTTAACACAGATCGCATGGAATTTCTCTTTGACGGGTTCAATAAGCAATTACCGTCTATCATACTCTGCTCATGGCAACGATTCAGTTTTGTAATCTTTTCTTTTTATTACAATTTTTCCGTGAATGGTATTCGTTGTTTAATTTATTTCATGAATATTTATCTGTCTGGTTTTCCATCGCGCCCTCTCGTCACTAAAAAATTTTTTCATCTCCCCCTTGATGACGTGGGTTACGACCCCATCTTGTAGTCAACCGCAGTGGTGAGTCTGAAAAAAAACGATTCAGGGTAGTTGAAACCGCACGTTTCGCCCTTATTACAGATTCACAACCACATGATGACCGAATTTTTAGTGGAGACGTTTAGATGGGTAAAATTATTGGTATCGACCTGGGTACTACCAACTCTTGTGTAGCGATTATGGATGGAACGCAGGCACGCGTGCTGGAGAACGCCGAGGGCGATCGCACTACGCCTTCTATCATTGCTTATACCCAGGATGGTGAAACTCTGGTTGGTCAGCCGGCTAAACGTCAGGCAGTGACAAACCCGCAAAACACCCTGTTTGCGATTAAACGCCTGATTGGCCGCCGCTTCCAGGACGAAGAAGTTCAACGTGACGTTTCTATCATGCCGTACAAAATCATCGGCGCCGACAACGGCGACGCATGGCTTGATGTGAAAGGTCAGAAAATGGCGCCGCCGCAGATTTCTGCCGAAGTGCTGAAGAAAATGAAGAAAACGGCTGAAGATTATCTGGGCGAACCGGTAACTGAAGCGGTTATCACCGTACCGGCTTACTTTAACGATGCGCAGCGTCAGGCTACCAAAGATGCTGGTCGTATCGCGGGGCTGGAAGTTAAACGTATCATCAACGAACCGACTGCCGCAGCGCTGGCTTACGGTCTGGATAAAGAAGTCGGCAACCGTACTATCGCGGTTTACGACCTCGGTGGTGGTACTTTCGATATCTCTATTATCGAAATCGACGAAGTTGATGGCGAAAAAACCTTTGAAGTTCTGGCAACCAACGGTGATACCCACCTGGGTGGTGAAGACTTCGATACCCGCCTGATCAACTACCTCGTTGACGAGTTTAAGAAAGATCAGGGCATTGACCTGCGTAACGATCCGCTGGCAATGCAGCGCCTGAAAGAAGCCGCAGAAAAAGCCAAAATCGAGCTGTCTTCTGCGCAGCAGACCGACGTGAACCTGCCGTACATTACCGCAGATGCCACCGGTCCGAAACACATGAACATCAAAGTGACTCGTGCAAAACTGGAAAGCCTGGTTGAAGATCTGGTGAACCGTTCTATCGAGCCGCTGAAAGTCGCACTGCAGGACGCTGGCCTGTCCGTGTCTGATATCAACGACGTGATCCTCGTTGGCGGCCAGACTCGTATGCCAATGGTGCAGAAAAAAGTGGCTGAGTTCTTTGGTAAAGAGCCGCGTAAAGACGTTAACCCGGACGAAGCTGTGGCTATCGGCGCAGCGGTTCAGGGCGGCGTTCTGACCGGCGACGTGAAAGACGTACTGCTGCTGGACGTTACCCCGCTGTCTCTGGGTATCGAAACGATGGGTGGCGTGATGACTCCGCTTATCACCAAAAACACCACCATCCCGACCAAGCACAGCCAGGTGTTCTCTACTGCGGAAGACAACCAGTCTGCGGTAACCATCCATGTGCTGCAGGGTGAGCGTAAACGTGCGTCTGATAACAAATCTCTGGGTCAGTTCAACCTGGATGGTATCAACCCGGCGCCGCGCGGTATGCCGCAGATCGAAGTTACCTTCGATATCGATGCTGACGGTATCCTGCACGTCTCCGCGAAAGATAAAAATAGCGGTAAAGAGCAGAAGATCACCATCAAGGCATCTTCTGGTCTGAACGAGGAAGAAATTCAGAAAATGGTTCGCGATGCAGAAGCGAACGCTGAATCCGACCGTAAGTTCGAAGAGCTGGTTCAGACCCGTAACCAGGGCGACCATCTGCTGCACAGCACCCGTAAGCAGGTTGAAGAAGCAGGCGATAAACTGCCGGCTGATGACAAAACCGCTATCGAGTCTGCCCTGAGCGCGCTGGAAACTGCCCTGAAAGGCGAAGATAAAGCCGCTATCGAAGCGAAAATGCAGGAACTGGCACAGGTTTCCCAGAAACTGATGGAAATCGCTCAGCAGCAACATGCGCAGCAGCAGGCTGGCTCCGCTGACGCTTCTGCAAACAACGCGAAAGATGACGACGTTGTCGACGCTGAGTTTGAAGAAGTAAAAGATAAAAAATAATCGCCCTTTGAACGGGTAATTACTGGCACGGGCGAAGAGGTTTCCTCTCCGCCCGTGTATGCATGTTAAGGGCAGATAAAAAGAGATGGCGAAAAGAGATTACTACGAGATTTTAGGCGTTTCCAAAACAGCGGAAGAGCGTGAAATCAAAAAGGCGTATAAGCGCCTGGCCATGAAATATCATCCGGACCGCAATCAGGGTGATAAAGAGGCCGAAGCTAAATTTAAAGAGATTAAAGAAGCCTACGAAGTGCTGACCGATGCGCAAAAACGCGCAGCCTACGATCAGTATGGTCACGCCGCGTTTGAACAAGGCGGTATGGGCGGCGGATTTGGCGGCGGCTTTAATGGCGGCGCTGATTTCAGTGATATCTTTGGTGACGTTTTTGGCGATATCTTTGGCGGCGGGCGTGGTCGCCAACGTGCGGCGCGTGGGGCTGATTTGCGTTATAACATGGATCTCACCCTGGAAGAAGCGGTGCGTGGCGTGACCAAAGAGATCCGTATTCCGACGCTGGAGGAGTGCGACGTTTGCCACGGCAGCGGCGCGAAAGCTGGCACGCAACCGCAAACCTGTCCGACCTGTCATGGTTCTGGTCAGGTACAGATGCGCCAGGGATTCTTTGCTGTACAGCAGACCTGCCCACACTGTCAGGGACGCGGTACGCTGATCAAAGATCCGTGCCATAAATGCCACGGTCATGGGCGTGTTGAAAAGAGTAAAACTCTGTCCGTTAAAATCCCGGCGGGCGTGGATACCGGCGATCGTATTCGTCTGGCAGGCGAGGGCGAAGCGGGCGAGCATGGCGCACCGGCAGGCGACTTGTACGTTCAGGTCCAGGTGAAACAACACCCTATTTTCGAGCGTGAAGGCAATAATCTTTATTGCGAAGTGCCGATCAACTTTGCGATGGCGGCGCTGGGCGGTGAAATTGAAGTGCCGACGTTAGATGGTCGCGTGATGCTGAAAGTACCGAGCGAAACACAAACGGGCAAGCTGTTCCGTATGCGCGGCAAAGGCGTGAAGTCCGTACGCGGTGGCGCGCAGGGCGATTTGCTGTGCCGTGTGGTGGTTGAAACGCCGGTCGGTCTGAGCGAAAAACAGAAGCAATTGCTAAAAGATCTTCAGGAAAGTTTTGGCGGCCCGACGGGAGAGAAAAACAGCCCGCGTTCAAAAAGCTTCTTTGACGGCGTGAAAAAATTCTTTGACGATTTGACTCGCTAATCTTTTTCCCGTTGTATTTTTCTTCAGCCCGGGTGCATATCCGGGCTTTTTTCTGCCTGTACGCGCCCAGGCTTCTGCTAAACGCATCGTATCCTCTCATTTGTTGGTATTTTGTTTTACTGATAAACAAATTGATGTTAATCAGCAGGTTTGTATACGCTCATTCTTTAAAAAAACGTGATGTGATGACATTAACGATTGCTTTTTTAGATGCTGTGAATTGATTTATCTTGAGTATTATCTATATTGCTTTTTTTAGTTTCCGGAGGCAGACAGCGAATGGGATCGAAAGGTGCCAACAAGAGCTTTGATTATAATTTAATCAAAATTCTTGACGCTGTTATTTTGTCAGGAAATGCGGCTATGGCGGCAAAAAAGTTAGGCATTACACCGGCTGCCGTCTCTATGGCGTTAAAGCGCCTGCAGAGTTATTACCCGGAAGAACTGTTTAGCAGAGGGAAAGGCGGGCTCATCCCCACAGCTAAGGCTGTCGACATTCACCAAAATTTCAGTCAGGTGATGAAACTGGTGGATGACACATTTCTCTGTAATAGCAAAAAAGATGAAGCGTTCCAGATAACGTTATTAGGCAGTGATATTGTTGAAAGCTATTATCTTTCTCAGCTCTATAACAGCGATATATTTGACCGTATTTTGATAAATCATTTCACTGTCAGAAATATGAGTCGGGAGCATATCAGCGAACTTCTGTTTACTGCGCAAGGCGATCTGTTGATTAGTGCCGAACCTTTGCTGGAGTCCGGCATAGAGAATCAAATTATTGATAGTTTTAAATCATTTGTTTGTATCTGTAGCAGTAAACACATGCTGAGTACCCTCTCACAACTGTCGCTACATCATTTTTATTCTTCGCGTCATGCGTTATATCAGCCGGGAATGGGGGCTTCAGTGATATATCATGATAGCGAGTTATTTAAGGATGAGCTTTACTATACTGGCAGGCGTATTGTCGGCTATCGCAGTGATTCGCTTAACGGTTTGATGAGCATGATCGAACGAACCTCATTGATTGCATTGATGCCTTTGAAATTAGCGCTTTTTTATAAAAACCATCGTAAATATGACATTAAATTTATTCAGCCTCCGCCCGAACTGGCTTTGAAGTCAGTTCAGGTCTATGCATCCTGGAATAAAAATAGTAGAAATATATCGACGATTAATGAGATGGTAAGTATGTTACAAACGCTTTCCTCCTTCCGTCGCTAATACACCTCATTTTTACGCTTTGATTTAATATGGTTTTAAATGATGTGCTTTGATTTTTACCCTTCTGACAGGGCGCTTACACTCCTTGTGTTAATTATTCATTTATAATGATTTCGGAGTGTTAAAATGTCTATTCCCAACCATGTGTCGACAACGGAAGTTGTGCTATTGGAGCTAGAGATCTTACTCACTATTATTTCGATTGGCGCGTGGGGAGGCTTTGTCAGCTATCTTTTACGCAAAGATAAGACAGAATATAATAGTTCTCATGAAAGTATAAAATATTGCTTAACGCAGATCGTGATTTCTTGCTTCACCAGCTTCTTGTTAAGCGCGATTGCGATCGAAAAAGAATGCAGTTTCAACATTGTTCTGTTGGCGGCAGGCTTAGGCGGTGTTTTCGCGAGTCCGATCTTAAAAATTCTTGGGCGGCGGATTAAAAAAATTATCGAAGGAAATAATTCAGATTAATTATCATTCGCAGTATCAGGCTCATCCGTGAGCCTTTTACGCGTCTTTTTTCAGCCTGGTCTAGGTCACTCTATTTTTGATCCAGCCATAAATAAATTGTTCGTTATTGTGGTTTTTCTCAGCAACGTTTAAGTAGTACGTGCCCTGACTGCAATTGAGGGCTTTCACCAAAACGGCTTCCCCTTCCTGGCCTCGCCAGGCCAAATAATGTTCGAGAGCGGCAAGTGTCCGCGGGCCAATATTGCCATCCACATGAACATCCGGGTAGCGTTTACCTTGGTGATTAAAGACGTTCAACCAGCGTTGCAGCCACGCGCTGGGGTGGTAAGCGCCTATGTTGACTGCCGCATCGCACAGCTCGAAGGAGACTGGCCACGATAGCGTCGAGATGACGTCAAAGCCTGGTTTTATCCAGTAATCCTCTTCGAGAATCGCGTAGGCTTCGGCGCGGGTCAGATCTCGCATATCGCCAGCATAGCCATGCGCTCGCGCCGTGGCTTCGGTAATGCCCCAATGGGTGGCGCCGCCTTTATCTTTAGGGTTAAATACGTAACCGCCTTCAAGCGCAATAATTCCATCTATAATTGGATTCATCTTCCCTTTCCTTCGCTTAGTGAATATGCAGATACATGAGAGAACCTAACGTTACTGAAAATACGGTCGTCAGGGCAGCGATGGTTTGCCGTACAATCTGTTTTTTTCTTCCCTTTGTTTCGCTATCCGTCGCGATAATGGTGATATCACTATTAACTTTGAGGCCTTGTCTTGGAATGGTAATAAAAAGATCGTTAATACCAAGCGCTTTAAGGTCACGTCTGATTAAATAGAGAATCTGCGTTAGATTTGCATCATTAACATAGTGGCTTCGACTTCCCCATAACGCGGTGGTTATTTTTTGTCGCTCGATAATCTCCAGATGAGCATTCTCGATGATGAAACTGAGACATTTGGCTCTCATCGCAGTCATTTTAATAACCTGTGAATTTGAGGCCGTTCTCAGTTCATATTTACCTTCATTGTAAATGCAGTTGCTATTAATGATATAAGTTTTCATAACGTCTTCCTTTAGAAATGTACATCCTGGTTGTCTGTGGTGACTATATTGTATGAGAAATGTCTTAATCCAATAAATGTCACTGGTTTTATTGTATTGTCATTGTCTATAGCGAGTGTAATCACATTATTTCATTGAAATTAAATGATATTTAATTACATGATAAATGATATTTACTATGCTCTCACCAGAACGGACTAAGCGGGCGCTGAGAGATGTTGTTTTCTCTTCGATAGACGGTGTTGTTAACCTCATTTTTATGATTTTTATATCATCTAAAAAGATGATGTTTTGTGATTAGCTATTTTTTATGCCTGTAACGATTATGGACCCCGCAGAACGAGCTGCGACAATTTTGAAACGTAAAAGGAAATTTGAAAATGGCTACAAGCAAACTGATTCAAGGCGATACAATTACTGAAACTACTCATGCAGCGAATGGTTTTGACCCTGCAACAAGCGATGATAAAATAAGCTATACTTCCGCTCGTGTTGCGAAACCGGTATACAATAAATATAAAAATTCCACGACTAAACCGAAGGTATTCGGTTATTACACCGACTGGTCACAGTATGACAGCCGTCTGCAAGGCAATATGTCCCAACCGGGCCGTGGTTATGATTTAACCAACGTTTCACCGACGGCTTATGACAAACTGATTTTCGGCTTTGTTGGCATCACCGGTTTCAGAAAAATTGATAAAGAAAACCGCGACGTCGTAGCAGAAGCGGCAGCACAGTGCGGCAAAGTGAAATATGAGCCGACCTTCCTCGATCCGTGGGGCGATTTCCAGTCTTATATCAACCTGGGTTTTGAAACCAGCGGCTGGGATGTTGATCCGAAAACCGTGACCCAGGCTAACGCCAAAGGTATGCTGGGCGCGCTGCGTGATATGCAGGCAAAAGCGAAAGCCGCAGGTCACACGCTGGCGCTCTCCATGAGTATCGGCGGCTGGAGCATGAGTAACGGGTTCCACGAAACCGCCGCTTCTGACTCTTCTCGTAAAATCTTCGCCAAAGGCGTGGTGAAACTGTTCAAACAGTTCCCGATGTTCAGCGAAGTGGATATTGACTGGGAATATCCGAACGATGAAGGGGCGGGCAACCCGTTTGGTCCGGAAGATGGCGCTAACTACGCGCTGCTGATTGCCGAACTGCGCAAACAGCTGGATTCTGCTGGTCTGAGCAATGTGAAGATCTCTATCGCGGCTTCCGCGGTGACCACGATTTTTGATCACGCTAAAGTAAAAGATCTGCTGGCTGCTGGCCTGTATGGCATCAACCTGATGACCTATGATTTCTTCGGTACGCCATGGGCGGAAACTCTTGGCCACCATACCAACCGCAAAGCGCTGGAAGAGGGCGGCTGGGCTGTCGAAACCATCGTTGATCACCTGCTGGCGGAAGGTTTCTCCGCTGATCGTATCAACATCGGTTATGCCGGCTATACCCGTAACGCTCGTCAGGCAGAAATTGAATCCCTGTCGCCGCTGAAAGGTTCTTATAACCCGGGAACAGGTGACACTACAGGTTCTTTCGAATCCGGCACCAGCGAATGGTATGACGTCATTTATAGCTACCTGGATCTGGAAAACCAGAAAGGTCGTAACGGTTTCAACGTTTACACCGACCAGGTCGCTGACGCTGACTACCTGTATAGCCCGGAATCCAAACTGTTTTTATCCCTGGATACGCCGCGTACTGTCAAAGCAAAAGGCGAATATGCAGCGAAACTGGGCCTGGGCGGCGTGTTTACCTGGACTATCGATCAGGACAACGGCGTACTGGTTAACGCCGTGCGTGAAGGTCTGGGTTATGAAATCGAATCTGAAGTTATCGATATGGAACCGTTCTACTTCGAAGGTATCAATGTAGAAAATGGTGAAGAACAGAGCGATAGCGACGACGCGCAGAAAGTCAACCACGCGCCGAAAGCGGCGATTGAACTGATGGTCGTAGGCGGATCTACGGTACAGCTGTCTGGCGCAGGTTCTTCTGATGAAGATAGTGATGAGTTGTCCTTTAGCTGGGGCGTGCCTTCTCAAATCGCTGTGGCAGACAAAACGGCAGAAATCATTGAGGTTGTGGTACCGGAAGTTAGCGAAAAAACAGCCTTTCAGTTCACCCTGTTTGTACGCGACTGCTACAACGAACCGTCCTCTCAACAGCGCTTTGTTCTGACGGCTGTGCCTGCGCTATCTCAGGTTCAACCGGAACCGGAAGAGGAAGAAGAGATTATCGTTCCTGTACCGGACGAGGAAGAAGATACCACGCCAGCTGAGGATGATACGCCAGCAGATGACAAAACGTCACCTTACGCGCAGTGGGATGCTTTGACCGTTTATGGCGCAAACTGGGGTTCTTTCGAAATCGTTAGCTGGAAAGGCCATAACTATCAGGTGAAATGGTGGTCTATGGGCAACCAGCCTGACCTGAACTGCGGTGTCGGCGGTGCATGGACCGATCTTGGAGCTTACTAATACACGGCATTAAGCACGATGTATTGGGCTTCATGATTCAAGCCCCGGTTTACCGGGGCTTTTCTCCACCAGGGACAGAGGAAGAGTAGACCATGACCATTTCCATCCATGCCAGCGCATTTGACGTCAACAGCTGGTATCAAAAAATCACCTTAACCTTTATTAATGAGAGCGGTAATGCGGTCGATATGAACCATGCCGCAATATCATTCACGGCTTCCGGGCACATCGATCCATGGGGAAATAGCGGCGGTACGCTCAAAGGGAACCTGCCGCTTACGCTGAATGATAGTTCTTATGGCACGCTGGAAACTAACAACATCATCATTAATAACAGCGATGCATTACTTCTTCAGCCGGGCGAACGCGGGACGCTCTCTTTAAGTCTCGCGGCGACGCAGGTGCCGGTAAAAATGTCCGCCATCACCTTGACGCTGGCGTCATCGTCATCCGAAGACGCAGAGTCTGAAACCCCATCCGATCAGGAGACGCCAGCGATACCCGCCGCAGACGAACAACCCGCCGAACCCGATGTGCCGGAAAAGGACAATGACCTTCAGGAACGCGGCCTTACGCTTAACGTTAGCGAGTTGAATACCGCGAGTTGGTATCAACGCGTCACCTTTACGCTGACCAACCTCTACGCTCAGGCGGTAGATCTCAATCAGCTTCAACTGAATTTTACGGCCAGCGCGCACCCCGATCCCTACAGTCCGTTTCAGGGAACAATGCTGGGGAATCAGGCCGTGACGCTGGCCAGCGATGGGGGATGGCCCATCGAGAAGAATACAATCACCATTAATCATGACGGCGCGCTGATGCTGGCGGCGGGGGATACCGTCGAATTACAGTGCTATCTGGCCGCCACGCAGATGCCAGTTGCCATCAGCGATTTGAGCGCGACGTTGGCCCATGACCCTGCCCGTCAGGGAAAAATTTGTGTTCATTTTCCTGCCATGACGCAGACCGTGGCGCTCAAACCGGCGATTGAGCTGCTGTTTCCTGCCGGCGAAACCCGGCGCTTTGTCGGTGAGTGGGGAGAGGTTCTGACAATAAGCGATCTTAGCGCAGGAACGTATCGGCTTACCGTACCGGTACTGGCGAATGATGAGATGCAAATCGCGCCAGTCGAGTCCTCTTTTACCGTTACGCTGCAAACCGGCGATGCCGCCGCGCAGGTCCAGGTATCCTGTCTGCCGATTGTCCGTTATGCCAGCGCGCGTCTGATGATTGACGCCCCTGCGCTTGGTAATGCGAAATTGACCGTTGAGATCGCCGATGCTACGCAAGCGGATGAGCGTACCGTCACGCTTATCGCCAACCAACCGCAGTTAATCACCCGGCTACTGGCGGGGCATCATTATACGGTCAATCTGCAGCCTGCGATGATTAATAACCGCTTTATATCGGCCCCCATACAGCTTACGGGTTTTATCCCTGCCGCGGCGCAGGTTGCCGAGGTTGCTGTCGCTTACCAGCAGGCAGCGATCGACACGGCGAGTTTCGTAACGGTGGATGCCACTCTACTGGGCCTGCCTGATGGCGTCGCGCCGCAGCGTTATCTGTTCAGCAGCGGTAAATATCAATACTCATTAATGCTGGAGAGCGGTAGCGATCGGCAGACGTTGGCATTACGCTTTGCGCCCGGGCTGTATGATGTTCAGACGGACGATATTTTCATCGACAGCGTGCCGTGGCGTTGTGAACAGGCCGGGCCGCTACGGTTATTGCAAAAGGTCAACCATGTGGCGCTGGAGTTTCTGCCCGGCGTGACGCTACAGGTAAAAGGTTGGCCTGATTACCTTGCTCATGGCGGCGTGACGGTTAACGCGCCAGAGACGGTTTCTCTTTATCGCGATATACCGTTTAGCGCGTTGTTTAAATACGATGGTTTTGACGGCGGCGGCGATCCGGTTCCGGCCGCGGAGGTTGACGTGAACGGGGATGGTTTTCTGGATTACGCGACGTTACCGATCCATAAAACCGTTGCGCTGGTGCGCCAGATAGAAAAAGAAGCCGGGCGTAGCGTCATGCCGGTAATGGTTATTTATACCGCGAATGCCAGCGGCGGTAGCGCGCTGGCGGATTTACAGGATGCGCAAAAGCTACGTAACCATTTTGGTAACTTTATTACCCAGTGTCTGGCGGCGCAGTCATACAAAGATGAGACGCATCCTGTCCCGGCTACCTTTGTGCTTAACCCGGATTTTCTGGGGGCGCTACAGCAAGGACCGTATGGCTATACCGTAGTACGGCAAAAAAACAGTGTGCCGGTGAATGCCCAACTGGCGGCGGCGATACAAGCATTACCGGCGATGGCTGGCTTTATCGCGCCTTCGTTGCCGACGTTTAGCGACGATCTCTACGGCTATATTCAGGCGGTGAACTATCTTGTTCGTCAGTTTGCCCCGGACGTGGCTTTTGGCTGGCAGACGAATGTCTGGGCGACAGGAACGGCGGACTGGGTGCTGCGCGATACCGCTGATCCGGTAGCTGAAGGGCAGGCGATCGCCGAATTTATTCATGAACTGGGCGTTTATAGCGGAGAATATGCGCCGGACTTTATTGCGTTTGATAAATTTGAGCGTGACTGTTTCAGTCCTGATGCGCTTGCCCACTATGGCTGGAATGCGACATGCTGGCTTAATTACCTGGCGATGGTCAAACAGGTGACGAAAGCGCTGCTGACGCCCGCCATGCTGTGGCAAATCCCAGGCGGCCATATGCCTACAGTAGAAGAGGGTGTCAGTAAAATCAGCGCTGCGCACTTTGCATCTGGCGGAACCTTTTTTATGGGTGACGCCCGCATTGGCAGCGATCCTGACACGCTCTCTTTGCAGCTACTCAATACGGCCTTAAATAGCGCGACTTACGGCGTCCCGACCGTCGGCGACTTTTTACGTAAAGATAAAGGGTATGACTGGAGCCAGATGCAGGCGCTGAACCTACCGGACTTTAACGTCTTTTCGATCTTATGGGGCGGTGGTTCTACTATCAGTATTACGACAATCCATTCTAACGGTGAAGACGGCGGCTGGCTGGCGGATAAAATGGTAGAGTATTATGCTGCTCCACGCTATTTCAGATAATATCACTGCTTATTTGCATTAATCTGGACTATTAGTTTGAGATTCGAAGGTGCGTTCTTTCGAATCTCTTTTCCTGCGCCCCCTGACCTCTCATTCTTTATGCGTAATTCGTTATTAATTTTCTGTAATCATTTTGTATTAAGAATTGTCTTAATCTTAAAAATATTGCGTATTAGTGCCTTGTGAATACAGAAATACTGCATAGCGATGTTATTTATTATTAATTTAAGCGTTTTTTGAGAGGTTATACTGTGACGCTACATTGAGTAGACAACCGTTAATGAAAAAAATGATGAACGACGCTTTTGCTAAAGATAATAATGAGAATTCATTACACTCTTTTCTTTTTTCTCAGCAGGCTAAACCTCACGCGGCGATTGATGCCTTATTTTCGGCCTTGTTGCCATTTGGTCAACCGTTTACGCTGGGTATCGGCGATGAGTTTTATTTACAGGCAAATGATGAACACTACATTGTATTACTGGAGTCAGGCGTTGTTTCTTTCTGTCGTGATGACAACCGACTCCATATATCTTCATCGTTTGCGCCATCGGTCGTGGGTATGGTTGACAGCTATGGCGCTACCTATAACGTCCCCGCGCGACCGGAACACTTTTTGCTCGCAGAAACGGTTTGTACCGGTAGATTTGTTCGCCTGACGGATTTTATAAAAATCGCCGATGAATGCGATTTGTGGCACGACGTGGCCCGTTGTCTGGCTTACCGTCTGATGGTGATGAGCGCGCGCGATCGTGAATTAGTCGGCGTCGATTCTTATCTGAAAGTTCGGGCGCTGCTGACTGAAATCTGGGCTTATCCACAGGACTACCGGGAAAGCATTATCGTGTTGAATTTTATTCAACGACGTACCGGGATATCGCGTAGTCGGACCATGAAGATTCTGTCTGAACTAAAAAAAGGCGGGTATATCCATATTGATAATGGGCGGCTGACGGCGCTCGGAAAACTGCCAGTGGCGTATTAATACACTATCCGCAACGATATATTTACATATCTCGACTGAATTTGCCTGTTATCGTTAATAAAATGTTTTATTGAAAATTGTTAAGAAGATTATTTTTAAAAAGTCAATATGACTAAAGGGGATAGGCCGAGCAGCTGGTGTAAAGTCAATATAAAACAACATGTTACATCTAGTCCTTTAAAACCAAATGTCGATGATTGCAACTTGCCGTTGGCTTGCTAATAATTAATAACATCGTTATCTCATTATAACGTAAAGATTAACTCACGACGTTGAGTGGCTGTTTTATTGCTTCTGATATTTATATCAGAACAAGAAGACACTTTTTTTCGCATAAGAAAAAGTCGTGATATTGCTGTGAAGAAATATCAGCAGCCGTTGCGTTAAAAAATCTGATTATCCTCATTTTTATATTTAAAAGGAGCTTGAATGAAAAAGCCTGTACTAGCATTAATGGTCTCTGCGATTGCCTTTGGCGGAATGTTGTCTACCGCGCAAGCGGATACTACAACCGTCACTGGCGGTACGGTAAATTTTGTCGGACAGGTCGTTGACGCCGCCTGTTCTGTTTCCGCTGACTCTGTCGATCAGACCGTGACATTAGGCCAGGTTCGCGCCAGTAAATTAACCGAGGCCGGTATGGTGGCGAATCAAAAAGAAGATTTCACCATTAAATTGGAAGACTGCGATACTCAGACCAGCCAGAATGCAGCGGTGATTTTTAATGGCCAGCAGGACGCAAACCAGCCGGGGTCGCTGGTGAATACCGCTGGGGCAGGTTCGGCGACGAATGTGGCATTACAACTTTATGGACCAGATGGCCAGGCGCTGAATATCGGTGAATCGTCCAGTACTGTTACCTTGAACGATGGCGAAAACGTTATTCCGCTTAGCGTGGATTATATCGCTACCGGTACGGCGACTGCCGGTAATGTTAGTGCGACGGCGACATTTAGCATGGTTTATTCCTGATTCCTTATCGGGATTTTTTTCTCGTCTGTTGGGAGGCGAGAAAGGGGCGTTACGCGCGTCACTGCGCGTAACAAACCGACGGCATCAGGATATTACGCAGATGAAAAAAAACGTACCGATTTTCCTTCGATTATTGCTACTGCTGTCGGCGGCCGGCCTGTCGTTTGCCGCGCAGGCGGGAGGCATTGCGCTGGGCGCGACCAGGGTGATTTATCCGCAGGGAAGTAAGCAAACCTCCTTGCCGATTATTAATTCTTCTGCCAGCAATGTTTTTTTAATTCAGTCATGGGTCGCCAATGCCGATGGTTCACGCTCGACGGATTTTATCATCACGCCGCCTCTCTTTGTGATCCAGCCTAAAAAAGAAAACATATTACGCATTATGTATGTCGGGCCGTCATTACCGACCGATCGCGAAAGCGTATTTTATTTAAACAGTAAAGCGATACCCTCTGTCGATAAAAATAAACTGACCGGCAACTCCCTGCAAATTGCGACGCAAAGCGTGATTAAGCTATTTATTCGCCCGAAAAATCTGGCGGAGGCGCCAGCTCATGCCCCGTCGACGCTTCGCTGCCGTAACGAACGCGGCCAGCTAACGATTACTAACCCTTCGCCGTACTACGTTTCGATGGTTGAACTGTACAGCGCGGGGAAAAAGCTGCCGAATACTATGGTACCGCCGAAAGGCGCGATCACTCTCCCGGCGACGCCCGGCCAGGTATCTTTGCGCACGGTAAACGATTTTGGCGCAACGACGCCAGCACGCGTTTGTCCAGCTTCATGATGTTATGCGTAATCAGCTTTTCATGACGCGATATTACTCCAGCGCAGCTAAACCCGTATTAACCCCGCTGGCGTTGGCTATCGCACTGGCGCCTGCGCCGGGGTGGGCGGAGAACTATTTCAACCCGGCATTTCTGTCTGACGACCCGTCTGCGGTGGCCGACTTATCGACCTTTTCTCGTAATGCCCAGGCGGCGGGAATGTATCGCGTTGACGTTTACCTGAACAATACGTTTCTCGCGACCAGAGACATAGCCTTCCAGGCGGTGAAAACGACGGGAAAAAGCGCGCCAACCGATGACAGCGGATTACGCGCCTGTCTGACGCCTGAAATGCTTAAAAATATGGGGGTAAACACCGGGGCGTTTCCACTGTTGGCGAAGGCGGCGGCGGGAAGTTGCCCGGATCTCGCCAGTGCGATACCGGCCGCCCGGACCCGCTTTGATTTTGCGCAGCAACGTCTCGACATTAGCATCCCGCAGGCGGCGATGGTTGCCAGCGCCAGAGGCTATATCCCACCGCAATACTGGGATGAAGGTATTAACGCGTTGTTATTGAATTACACCTTTACCGGCGCGAATAGTCAGGATCGGAGCCCCGGCGGCAGTGCGGAGAACAGCTATTTTCTTGGATTGAATAGCGGCCTTAATCTGGGGGCCTGGCGGTTACGCGACTACTCCACATGGAACGCGAATAGCGGCGATCAGAATAGCGACAGCGACTGGCAGCACATCAGTACTTATCTGGAACGTGATGTGGTCTTTTTGCAGGGAGAACTGACGGCAGGCGATAGTTATACCCCCTCCGCATTATTCGACAGCCTTCCTTTTCGCGGGCTACAACTGGCGTCTGACGACAATATGTTGCCAGACAGCATGAAGGGCTTCGCGCCGACCATTCACGGCATTGCCAGAAGCAACGCGCAAGTGACCATTCGGCAAAACGGCTACATCATCAATCAGCGCTATGTGCCGCCCGGGGCATTTACTATTAATGATCTCTATCCCACCGCCGCCAGCGGCGATTTGACTGTGGAAGTCAAAGAGTCCGACGGTTCTATTAATCGCTATAACGTGCCCTATTCCGCCGTTCCGATTCTACAACGAGAAGGGCGGCTGAAGTATGCGGCGACGGTGGCGGAGTATCGCAGCGATAGTAGTCAAAAAGAGAAGGTGAAATTCAGTCAGGCGACCTTGATATGGGGGTTACCGCATGGTTTTACGCTGTATGGCGGAACACAACTTTCCAGTCATTATCACGCGCTGGCGATCGGCAGCGGCGCAAATCTGGGTGACTGGGGCGCGGTGTCGCTGGATGTCACCCAGGCTACCAGTACGCTGGCGGATAATAACACCTACCAGGGGCAATCGCTGCGTTTCCTGTATGCCAAATCGCTTGCACAGTCAGGAACCAATTTACAGCTTATGGGCTATCGTTATTCAACCTCGGGCTTTTATACGCTGGATGATACCACGTGGAAACGGATGAGCGGCTATGACGATGACAGTCGGACTGACAGCGATAAAAGCAGGCCGGAATGGGCGGATTATTACAATCTTTATTATACCAGGAGGGGGAAGGTACAACTCGATATCAATCAACAGCTAGGCGGGTTGGGATCGCTTTTTATTACCGGCAGTCAGCAAAGTTACTGGCACACTGACGAAAAGGATTCTTTGTTGCAGGTGGGATACAGCGATACGCTGGCGGGTATTGCATGGAGCGTTTCTTACAACAATAACAAATCCGCAGGCGATGCGGAGCGCGATCAAATTTTCGCGCTGAATATCTCGGTGCCGCTAAGTCAATGGCTGCAACACGATGATGAGGTCACGCGCCATCACAATGTTTACGCTACCTTTAGCACCAGTACGGATAAACAGCATAACGTTACGCAGAATGCGGGCCTTAGCGGCACACTGCTGGACGAAAACAATCTTAGTTACAACATACAACAAGGTTATCAGAATCACGGTATTGGCGAAAGCGGCGCCGCCAGCCTGGAATACGATGGGGCGAAAGGCAACGCCAACATTGGCTATAACGTTAGCGATAACGGCGATTACCGGCAGGTGAATTATGGCCTGAGCGGCGGCCTGGTGGCGCACGCGCATGGAGTGACGCTAAGCCAGCCGCTGGGCAATACCAATATTTTGATTGCCGCGCCGGGCGCAGCCAACGTCGGCGTTGTCGACCAGCCGGGTATTCATACGGACGCGCGTGGCTATGCGGTGGTGCCGTATGCGACGACATATCGCCAAAACCGTATGGCGCTGGACGTTAACGCGATGGCTGATGATGTCGATATTGATGACGCGGTGACTCGCGTTGTGCCGACCGAAGGCGCGCTGGTTCTGGCCCGCTTTAAAGCGCGAGTCGGCGCGCGTGCCCTGGTAACGCTGAATCATAACGGTAAGCCTGTACCCTTTGGCGCAACGGTGACGGTGAATGATCGCCATGCGGAGGCGATTGTTGACGAGGCCGGGGAAGTCTATCTTTCCGGGTTGTCAGCGCAAGGCATTCTGCACGTTCGCTGGGGGAATCTGCCGGATCAACAGTGTGTCGCGTCCTATCATCTCTCTTCCTCCCGTCAGATTCTGAGTCGACAACATGCGGAGTGTCATTAAATGAAAATACCTCTTTTATTTGCTCTGCTGGCGGGAAGTGTCGTATCGCAGTACGCCTTCGCAGACGTGTGTAAAAACGTTAACGGTGTACCTTCCAGTATTAATTACGATTTAACGACCACTCTGACGGCAGAACAAAACCAGGTGGGAACGACGGTTCAACTGGAGAAAAGTCAGGAAGTCAATGTACAGGCGGTGTGTCCCGCCGGCGCGGCGACCTATAGCCAGACTTATCGCTCCTATGTGTCGCAATATCCGGTCGTAGAAACGAGCGGTAACTGGAAATATTTAAAGCTGGACCCGGACTATCTTGAAGGCGGAATGCGAATTGAGGATTCTGCGGTGGGCGATATCTATCCGCCAATGAACAATGTCCTGATGGGATATGATGAAAATGTGAAAGCGGGTCAACCGTTTTACGTTCGTGACTCAAATCTGGAGTTTCAGCTCAAAATTGTTAAACCGTTCGTCGGCACGGTGAATATTAGTCCTAAGACTATGTTCAATGTTTATGTCATGACCGCCGCAGGCGATCCGCTGACAGATGTCGTGTACAGCATTCTTTATAGTGGAACGGTGACCGTACCGCAAAGCTGCGAAATCAACGCCGGACAAACGATTCTGGTGAATTTCGGCGCATTGTACAGTGGCAATTTCAACCATGCAGGCCAAAAGCCGGAGGGGGTACGAGCGAAAAAATTTAGCGTACCGGTAAAGTGCAGCGGTCTGGATTCGCAGGTCAATTTAACGATGCGTCTTATCGCTACGCCGGATAGCCACGTTCCCCAGGCTATCGCTTCGGATAATGCGGATGTCGGCGTAGTGGTCGAAACCGATGAAGGAAACGCGCTTATCCCCAATGATGCACAGAGTGTCGCGCCTTTTATCACCGATAGCGCCGGACGCGCTAACATCACATTGCAAGCCTACCCGGTAAGTACAACAGGCGAAACGCCAGCGGAAGGGGCGTTTACCGCGCTGGCCAGCCTGCGAGTGGACTTTGACTAAATGAACAGATCACATTGCGCTCTTTTTGCCATGGGACTGATGCTGTGTCCACAAATCAATGCCAGCGCTGACGACCTCGCTTATAACCTCGAATTTACCGGCACTATTGTGGCGCAAACCTGCGACATAGATATTTCCAGCCTCAGTCAAAGTATTGATTTAGGGCAGTTTGCAGTTGGCGATTTTCCTTCGACAGGAACAACGACAAAATTTAAGCCCTTTAATATCAACCTCAAAAATTGTTCCCGAGGAATTGCCGGGGCGAAGATCTGGTTTACCGGCGAACCCGATCCGGACAATCCCGCGCTACTGGCGATAACCGATACCGGGATGGGAAGCGGAAACATGTTAGCAAGCGGGGTAGGGGTGGAAATTCTGAATGATGATCAGGATACCATCAGTATCAATAATGCCGACTCAGTGGTCTATCCGTTGAAAGCCGGACGCAACACGCTGTCTTTTTATATTCGCTATAAATCGACCCGGCCTACGGTCACGTCCGGGAACGCGACGGCGGTCATGTATTTCGATATGCAGTATGAATGAGGAGCCATCGTAATTATGCGTAACGATATCCTGTACGGCATCGGGATGCTGCTGGCGGCATCCGGCGTCCAGGCGCACGATGGCCGGGTCTATGTCTCCGGAACCATCACGGACAATACGTGTTCGCTCTCTCCAGACTCGGAAAATATTAACGTGGCGATGGGCGCGGTTTCTCAACGGCAGTTTTATCGCGCAGGCGACGGTTCCGCATGGCAACCTTTTGCTATCGATTTACAAAACTGCGGCAGCACTGCCAGCGGCGTAACGGTCAGTTTTAGCGGTGCGGGGGACAGCCGTAATACGGATTTATTGGCGCTTACCGCAGGGGAAAGCGACGCTTCAGGCATTGGGATTGCGCTTTATGATCAAAATAAAACCTTAATCCCACTGGGGCAGGAGAGTGATGTAGTGACGCTCAGTCCGGGCCAGGCGTCGGCGCATCTGCAATTTTACGCGCGTTATCTTGCCGATGGCGGCACGGTAACGCCCGGGGATGCCAATGCCTCCGCAACCTTCATTCTTGCCTATGAATAAGTTCTTTTTACGCTGCGCGATATATTGGTGCTTGCTTCCCATATCATGGGCGCAGGCTGGCGTGGTGATTGGCGGTACTCGCTTCATCTATCATGCGGACGCCCCGGCATTAAGCGTACCGGTAAGTAACCATTCAGAAGCGTCCTGGTTAATTGATACGCATATTTTACCTGGCGGCCGCTGGCCCGGAACCAAAAACGAAGGAAATATCACGCCCTTCGTGGTCACGCCGCCATTATTTATGCTTTCAGCGCGCCAGGAAAATTCAATGCGGGTGGTTTATACCGGCGAACCGCTACCCGCCGACAGGGAAAGTTTGTTTACCTTGAGTATCGCCGCTATTCCCTCCGGTAAACCGGAAGCGAACCGTGTACAAATGGCGTTTCGTTCGGCTTTAAAATTGCTCTATCGCCCTGAGGGACTCGCCGGCAATCCGCAGCAGGCCTACCGGCATCTGATCTGGTCGCTTACCCCTGATGGCGCGACGGTACGCAATCCGACACCCTATTACGTTACGCTCTTTTTATTACGTACTAACGAGCGCGCCCAGGACAACGCCGGGGTCGTGGCTCCCTTTGCAACGCGTCAAACGGACTGGTGCCGGCACACGGTTCGCTGCACTGTGCGCTGGCAAAGTATTAATGACTATGGGCGGGTAATGCCAGCGCAAACCGTGGATCTGACGCGTATTCATTAACCTATTTTTCAGGCGTCTCCCGATAGCGGGAGGCTTTCCGATCTTATCGAACGAGACTTTTATTATGTATTATCACGCGTTAAAACTTTCCCGACTGGCGATGTTGACGTTGGCAGGCGTTGCCGTATCCGCCTCGGCAATCGCCGCCGATTCTGCCCCGACGTCGCAAATTGGCCCGACGGCGGAAGCCTACATCGTCAGTCATCCGGATAAAGTGGGAGAGGTGGTGGCAACGTACTTGGCCGAACATCCGGAATTTTTGGTCGCCGCCAGCGAGACGTTGCATCAGCGTCAGCAGATTGCGCAACAACAGGCGTATGTTCAACTGGCATTGCAGTATCGTGCTGAGTTGCTCAGTAGCAGCAGTCCTTCCGTTGGGCCCAACGAGGCAAAAGCGGCGGTGGTGATGTTCTTTGATTACCAGTGCTCGTGGTGCAGCAAAATGGCGCCTGTGGTCGAAAACCTGATTAAGGCGAACCCGGATACCCGGTTTATTTTCAAAGAGTTTCCTATTTTTTCCTCCCGCTGGCCGGTATCCGGACTGGCGGCCAGAGTCGGCGAACAGGTATGGCTTACCCAGGGCGGGGCGAAATATCTCGACTGGCATAATGCGCTTTATGCCACAGGGAAGGTGGAAGGCGCGTTAACGGAACACGATGTCTACACCCTGGCGCAACATTATCTAACGCCGACGCAGTTGGCCGCCGTAAAAGAAGCGCAAAGCAGCGGTGCAGTACATGATGCGCTCCTCACTAACCAGGCACTGGCGCAGCATATGGACTTTAGCGGCACGCCTGCTTTTGTCGTCATGCCTCAGACGCAAAACGGTGATGTAAAACGGGTGACCGTGATCCCGGGAAGCACGACTCAGGATATGTTGCAAATGGCAATTCAGAAAGCGAAGGGGTGATATTCGCTCAGAGGAGAACGTACAGGAGTGAAAGTAAAATGAAGTCTATGCGTTGCGTCATACCGGTGATTTTACTTTCCTTTATCGTTCATGAAGGGACAGCGAAACCGACCGCTCAGATTCATTTTATGGGATCGGTTGTTGAGGCAGGCTGCTGGAATGACGTGGGAACCTTAAAAATTCAATGCCATAATAAAGAGGGAGTTGAACGTTATATTATTGTCGAGAATATTATCACGCCAATATCGTCTCCTCATGCAACGGTAAAACGAGATTATTTGGATGAAGATAAGCAATTAACAGTGCTACGCATTGTCTATGACTGAACCGCGTAGCAGACCGCAGATGGTGTCCCGTCAGTGTCGTGTGAGGATATTATGAAAAATGTTCTCACCTTCCCGGGACACGGTCTACAGACTTTATCTTCAGATAAACGGTGCTAAAAAGAAAAGCACGATCAATAAAAAAAGAGTGGGAATACCAATGGATATAATTTTATTACATCGATGAGTATGATATTGAATAGCTTGTGGCGGTATGTCAGCAGCGTCAATGATAAATCTTTCATCGATTTTTATCCCTTGCCTGGGGAGCGTAACAAACAGTTCGAAAAGCCCGATTTGTTGTAAATCTCGTCGCAGCAGATAAAGAAGTTGCGTCAAATTAGCATCGCTAACAAATTGACTTCGCTCTCCCCAAACTGCGTGTGAAATCATCTCCCGCGTAATCAGTTTCTTGTAGGCATTTTCAAAAAGATAGCTTAAACAACGCGCACGCATTAGCGTCACCTTTAGCACTTTTTTATCATGTAATGATATTATTTCTCTTAACGACTCATTATAAATAAATTCGTTATTGATAGTATATTGTCTCATGAATTCACTCCGTTTTGATATTCATAAGGTAAGTTTCACACTGTCAGTGTGTTCACTGGCGGTAAAGTACTCCTTACATCAGTACGGATAAGCGTAGAGAACCGCAAAGAAATAAGAGAATCATTTGTGATTAAACAGGATAACATTATGCTTTTTTACTTTTTTATAAAGTGTGCCAGATGTTTTTGATGTTTTTGATGTTTTTTATAAAATAGCATCATGTGTTTTTATTTCACACAGGCTGAAATGATATCAATAAAATTATAATTTAATAACAAACAGGTAGAGGAAATGATTTACTTATTGAAATAAGTGTGGTGCAAGGTTAATCTGCGTCTTAAATGATGGAGCCAGATTATACCAGCCAGGATAACCTATATGCGGCCAATAAAAAATGCTAAAAAAATTGACTACAATCTGATCAAAGTGTTCGATACGGTTATTACTGAAGGAAATGCAACCAGGGCGGCGAGGAAACTGGATGTCACGCCTGCGGCGATCTCTCAGGCTCTTCTTCGTTTACAAAATATTTATGGCGAAGAGTTATTTATCAGAACCCGCAAAGGATTAGTCCCGTCCAGCAAAGGTAAATCGCTTCACCAGGTCTTTCGCCAGGCAATTGAATCTATAGAAAGCACACTGTGCGATAAAACAGATGCTCAGGAGAGTAATGAACTCATTGTTCTGGGAAGTGATATCACTGAAAATTACTATTTTCCGGCATTGCTGGATATGATGTTGGTGAATCGATATATTATTAAACACTATGCGATTAAAAAAACAGGGGAATACTCGCCAGCCTCCATGCTGACGCATGGCTATGCGGATGTCATCATGGGAATTCTGGATATTAAGAGTGAGATGATCGAAAGTTATCTTATTGATAATTTATCTGATTTTGTTTGTGTTTGTGGTGAAAAAAGTCCATTGGTTGGGCTTGAAAAAATTTCTTTATATAATTTTTATGCTGCCAGACATGCTGTCTATCATTCAGATATGTTCTCTTCTTTCACCGCTGATAGCATTGATTTATTCAAGAGCAGTACGCCTTATGCGGGGCGCAGGGAAATAGGTTATTATAGTGATTCACTATTTGGAGTTATCGGTGTTGTTGAGAAAAGCGATATGGTTGCGATTTTGCCAGGAAAGATTGCTACTTATTTTAGAGATGTACGGCGTTATAATATAAAAATACTACGTATGCCTGATGAAATAATTTTTCGTACGTTACCCGTTTATGCTTATCTGGCTACAAACAGCATCCATTATAAAAATGCCAAAAAACTGATATCAACATTTCAGTCGACCTTTCTTTTTAGCCAGGAAAAGCAGCCTGACGCTTTGGTTGAAGGAAGCACATCCTTATGCGATTTGTCGGTTTAATATCAAATTATCGTATTGAATAAATAACCATTATGACCATGGTCAGTAAAGCGAAAAGTAATGCCATATATTTATACCCTTCTTTTTTTAAAGAAGAGGGGAGGTAGCTTTTGTTTTCATTGCTGATAATAATGTTAGCATCTACTTTAATACCCGTTCGAGGCACCGTGGAAAAAAACTGGCTCAGGCCAAAGCCTTTAAGGTCGCGCCGCAGTAGATATAAAATCTGGGTCAGGTTGGCGTCGCTGATAAATTGACTTCTTTCCCCCCAAAGTTCATTAGAGAGTTGTTTTTTATAAATAATCTCTTGTTGTGCATGATTCAGCATATATTCCAGACACTTTATGCGCATTGCGACAATTTTTATCATCTTTCCCGTTTTTATGTTTTTTAGCTCATTGGTCTTATCATTGTAAGTGTGCGTGCTGTTAATTAAATAAATAGTCATGATGTTATTTAATGGGTTTAATTGGGGTGGCGATAATAATATGCATATTAAATTCATGGATCAACTGGCGTGATTGTAATAGCGTCTTTTTTCCAGAGAAAATCGTATCATGTCACAAAAATGATGGTTTTTTAGAAAAGCTAAAGTTTTATTTTTAGTTACTCTAAAAATAAAATGATAGTAGTGTTAATTTTTATCAGTAGATTGATGTGCTTTGATTGATTTATTGTTGGTATAAAATAATTTGAATTACGGCGTAAGGCCTATGCCAACCATTAAAAAGGTATAGGCTATTGGTCGCAAAGCATTAATGCTACATAATTGTTATGCTTTTATAGTAGCGCCAGGGAAATAAAATCTCCGGATGATAAAGAATAGTGTTAGTCTGGGTGTTATTTTATGGATGTTTTATTTTAAATTATTAAACCGATTTCTCTTGTTGACGTAGGGTTATTTGCTAAGCAACGGGCTGGCATGTTGTATCTGCTCGTTGTCTATATCCCAATTAATCAGGAGAAACGTATGAATAAGAAAAGCTCGTCAATGGTTAACATGCCCGCACCGCGTGAGCCGATTAACCAGAAAATCGATACCAATAACGCACTGGTGTTAAACCATAACGCCATATATGAACAACGATTAGCGGAGATCACGCAATCTAATACCTGTGACAAGGCCATTGTCACCGTAAATCCCTACGGGACCGCCCCGTTGAGTCTCTATCTGGGGATTTGGATCGATGAAGCTGCCGCGCTTGAGATCAATGTTGTTGATAGCGAAGCGACGACAGAGGCAGTGCGTTATCAATATGATGTACATCCGGGCGCTAACCTTATTCCTGTGTGTGGGATGGTATCCGCGGTGAATAATCAGATTACCCTACGCCTTGCCTCGCA
This sequence comes from Salmonella sp. 741265073_HBA, assembly GCF_046569105.1. Classification (NCBI taxonomy): domain Bacteria; kingdom Pseudomonadati; phylum Pseudomonadota; class Gammaproteobacteria; order Enterobacterales; family Enterobacteriaceae; genus Salmonella; species Salmonella sp. 741265073_HBA. Next base: position 140,611 of record NZ_JBKFRY010000012.1, read on the forward strand.
AATTGTCGGGCAATATACAGTAATGACAGACGCATTACCGCCCACGGATTCGGCTAACGTGAGCCTCGGTTTCCCTATTATTAGCGTCTCCTGTCCTGCGCAGCAGGCCTCGCTGATGGAGGAAGGGCTTTATTTCTCCACTTATTTTGATCGGTATAATCTGGCTTTTGATCATAACGGGATTGTCCGGTGGTATGTAAATCAGGAAATCCCTTCTTATAATTTTGTCAGAATGGATAACGGCCATTTCCTGGCGACGTCACAGGGAATAAACCATTGTCTGAATATGTATGAATTTGACATTATGGGACGAGTTTATACGGTTTATCTTCTCGACAATGAGTTCCATCACTCCATTCTTCCCATTGAGAACAATCTGGCGATTGCGCCTTCAGAATATAGCAATGGACGGCCAGACGGTTACTCAACCGGGAAAGATGGCGTTTCTATTATTAACTTATCTACCGGACTTGAAGTCGCCTATTACGATATGCTGTATGTGATGGATTATTCCAGATCGCCGCGTCCTTCCGGAAGCGCGCCAGGTCAGGACGTATCAATGGATGACTGGCTGCATATCAACCAAAGCTATATTAATGAACCCAACAATTTGCTGATCTGTTCCGGTCGACATCAGAGCGCGATTTTTGGCGTAAATGTGGATTCCGGCGAACTGCGCTTTATTATGGCGAACCATGAGGATTGGTCTGACGAATTCAGGCAATACTTATTAACCCCTGTCGATGATGATGGCGTCCCGCTGTATGATCTTACCTCGCCGGGAGGGATTGATGCGGCAGATAAGAATTTCTGGACCTGGGGGCAGCATAACATTGTTGAAATTCCAAATGATGAGCCTGGTATCCTGGAGTTTATGGTCTTTGATAATGGTAACTATCGTTCACGCGAAGATGCGAAAAGTCTGTTGCCTCTCGATAACTTCAGCCGGGTGGTGCAGTTTAAAATAAACCTAAACACGATGACCGTAACGCGTCCGTATGAATATGGTAAAACGGAAGTCGGGAACCGGGGCTATAGCAGTTTTGTGAGCGCTAAGCATTTATTGACTAATGGTCACCTGGTTATTCACTTCGGCGCGACGACGGTTGATGAGTTTGAACATACCATTACCGCGCAACCAGGTTCCAGCGATCTTGTCGATCCGGATGAAGGGCAACAGGCATTAGGCCGACTGGTATTACAAGAAATCAATAAAGAGACGAAAGAGGTCTTATTCGAAGCGATGGTGACGTCGGGCTATTTCAAGAGCGAAGAGACGAATGGCACGAATTATCGTTATGATATTTCTGCATTTCGGGTATACAAAATGCCGCTGTTTGCATAACTAAGTATGTTATGCGGCCGGTTATCGACCGCATAACATTATGGCTTATTTGCTAATATCATCCACGCGCATGGTGTGGTCAGGTTGAATATTATTAACCTGCTTCATATAGTTAACCAACGCCGGTGCGGTTTGTATCCCTATATATTTGATATTTTTACCTTTAGTGAAGGTAAATCCGCCACCACCTTTACCGATAAAGGAATCCAGCGCGACGGTATAGAGTTTATTGTCTTCTACCGGTTTGCCTTTGATATCAAATTCAACAATACGCTGGCCCAGCGGTTTGGTGCTGTCATATTTAAACTGGACGGTTTTCGATACGTGCAGCATACCGTTTTTCAGATCGGCAGCGTGTGACATGATGGATTTCAGGTCCTTACCGCTGATTTCCATGCTCATGACATCGTTGGTGAACGGATACATACTCAGCACATCACCATAGGTGATATTACCTTTAGGCAATTCGGTACGGATACCGCCAGCGTTATAGAAGGCGGCGTCGGCGCCAGGAACGGTAGCCATCAGGGCGTCGGTGATTAAGTTGCCGGTTGGCGCGGATTCACCGTAAGAACGGGTTAGCACTTCCGGAGAGTGCGCGACCACCTCATCGGTAATTTTCTTAACCTTGTTATCCCATTCGTCAATTTTGGCCTGCGTGACCGGATCTGGCTTATAAGTATCCGCATACATGGTGATCAACTTACCATTGTAGCTGTCCACTTTTTTGGTTTCCGGGTTCCAGTCAAGCACCAGTTTACCTAATTCGATGGTGTACGCATCCGTGGAAACGACAAGGGTATCGCCCACTTTAATCGGTTCTGGCGTACCTTTATGCGCATGGCCGGTAATCAGGACGTTAAGTCCATAGCCTTCCAGCGATTTCGCCATATCAACGTCGGTTTTCAGAGCGCGTGCGACATCAGCCTCGCCTGCGCTGGACTGCATACCCGGCACGCCTTCGTGGGCGAGCAGCACGGTCAGGTCAACTTTCCCTTTTAACTCTTCCAGCTGTTTTTTCACATAAGGAATCGGATCGCGGCAGTCAACGCCTTCACGCACGCCTGCGGCAATCGCTTCATAGAATGCGGAAACGCCGTGCATACCGATGACGCCGATCTTGAATCCATCTTTTTCCACGATGGTATACGGTTCTTTAATTAATGGCGTATCTGTGCCGCTGTAAAAAACATTATCCAACAATACCGGGAATTGCAATTTGCTGAGTTGTTTAACCAGATTCTCATGGCCATGGTCAAATTCATGGTTACCGACAGAGACGGCGTCGTAAGGCATGGTATTTAAAATATCAATAATAGCCTCGCCTTTGGTCAGCGTACTGATAAAAGGTCCGGTGAAATAGTCGCCAGCATCAAAGAAAAAGACATCTTTCTCTTTCGCTTTTGCATCTTTGACAATTTTCGAGATGGGCGCAAAGCCCCCTACCGGACGTGTCTTGGATACATAGGGGATAATTTCCGGGGTCACATGGGCATGTAAATCGTTTGTATAATAAATTGTGATGTCACGCGCATCGGCTGAAAAGGAAATGGCTGAAGACAAACCAATGCACAGCGACAGTAGGGATATCGAAAACTTTTTGTTCATATAAACCATCCATTTACGCTACATTAAAGAAAAACAATGCCTGTAGTCGTGTCATCCACGACTACAAACGGGGGAAATTAAGTAATATTCATCAAGTTTATTAATTATTAAAACTCGAAGCCGATCAGGTAATTCATACGGTCGCCGTAGCCGTCATACCCCAATTTATTATTGAAGTAACGGTAAGAGACGGAGGCGGTCCATCGCGGCATAAATTTCCATGTAAACGTTACCGCGCCGTTCAGGCCGGTCTTCCCACCCTGCTGTTCGGCGTAGGCATCATTACGATCCATTTCAACTTCGTTCCAGTTTGAAATGACGAACTTTTCATTAAACATATCGAAGTTATAAGCCGCGACCCAACCGAGAACATAACCGTTAAAGCCTGTCGCCTGTCCATACTTTTTAGAGGTATAATCGTTCGATAAGTTATGAACAGCGAAATAGGGCTTAATAAAGCCTGATGGGCTGGTTAAACCCAGATAACCTACCCCGTACATCATGTTTAATTCATCACCGAATTTATTCTCCATCGACATATAGAGTTTCATCATTGCGGTAAAGTTAGAGCCTTCTACCACCCTATAATGTCCCAGAAATTGGGTAACATGGTTACGGCCTTCTACCGGATGGTTGAGCACGTTCATTTCATAAAATGATGCAAATTCGCCCCTGTCAAACACGGCGCCGAAATCGGCTACCGCTTTCCACACTTCGCCGCGATCGACATTGACAAAGCCTTTATTCCAGTCGCCATATCCGAAGCTAAGTTTACCGTATACGCGTTTCAATTCCGCTGCCTGGCCATTAAAGCAAGAGAAAAGAACACATGCGGCGAGTAGACTATTAATATATTTCTTATTTTTCATGCTCAACTCCATGAGGTAAAAACACAGTGAAATGTTGTGTAAAGAAGCGAATTCTAAGGAGTGTCTTTTTATACGTAGGTGATAGATGTCTCAAAAATATCAGCGACATATAATCGTCAAATATTCATGTCAGATAATGTTGTTTATTACGCGATAACTATTTGATTTATAGTTTATGTCTCTGTTGTAAAAGTCACACCGGATAGCATGAAATTAATGAAACTTCGAATGGGGATAATTTCTCGCAAAGACAACTTACTGCCAGTAAATGAGGGTGTTAGCGTTGAAATAACAACATATATTGACATCACAATAGCGGTTCTGACACATGGGCCATATTTGAGATCTGCATCACTCGTTCGCGATTTCTTTTTTTATAGACTGCTTCAGGCGTGTTTTCTTTAGCACGAAATATATTTATGGCATTAATATTATAATGAGTGTGAATAATTTTCCACGATAAAACGATGTTAATGGAAGAAATATAAGACAAATCGAATATATATAGTGCAATTAATTCAGGCTGTATTCCGCAGCCGGGTCTATCGGCAAATATATCGTAATCAGACCGTGCGATAACTCAAAGGAGTTGAAATGAAAAGAACAGTCGTTGCCAGTATGATAGGGTTGGCGCTATGCGCTGGAAGCGTATTATCAACCGCGCAAGCGGCAACCGCAAAGCGCCCTAACTTAGTCATTATTCTGGCGGATGATTTAGGGTATGGCGATCTCGCCACCTACGGGCACCGCATCGTTAAAACACCTAACATAGACAAACTGGCGCAGGAGGGGGTGAAGTTTACCGACTATTATGCGCCAGCGCCTCTGTGTTCTCCTTCCCGCGCGGGCCTGTTAACCGGCCGTATGCCGTTCCGTACCGGAATCCGTTCCTGGATACCGGAAGGCAAAGATGTTGCGCTGGGGCGTAATGAACTGACTATCGCCAACCTGCTAAAACAGCAGGGCTACGATACGGCGATGATGGGGAAATTACACCTGAATGCGGGCGGCGATCGCACCGATCAGCCGCAGGCGAAAGACATGGGCTTTGACTATACGTTGGTTAATCCGGCGGGATTTGTCACCGATGCTACGTTGGACAACGCCAAGGAGCGCCCGCGCTATGGCGTGGTGCATCCTACGGGGTGGATTCGTAATGGCCAACATATTGGCCGCGCAGATAAGATGAGCGGCGAGTTTGTGAGCTCTGAAGTGGTGAACTGGCTGGATAATAAGAAAGACGATAATCCGTTCTTCTTATATGTCGCCTTTACCGAAGTCCATAGCCCGCTGGCGTCGCCGAAAAAATACCTTGATATGTATTCGCAGTACATGACCGACTACCAGAAGCAGCATCCGGATCTGTTCTACGGCGACTGGGCAGACAAACCGTGGCGCGGCACCGGCGAATATTACGCCAATATCAGCTACATGGATGAGCAGGTCGGTAAAGTGCTGGATAAAATTAAGGCGATGGGCGAGGAAGATAACACCATCGTCATCTTTACCAGCGACAACGGCCCTGTCACGCGTGAAGCGCGTAAGGTATACGAGCTGAACCTGGCCGGGGAAACCGACGGTCTGCGCGGGCGTAAAGACAACCTGTGGGAAGGCGGCATTCGCGTACCGGCAATCATCAAATACGGCAAGCACATTCCACAGGGGATGGTAACGGACACGCCGGTATATGGTCTTGACTGGCTGCCGACGCTGGCCAACATGATGGACTTTAAACTTCCGACCGATCGTACCTACGACGGTCAGTCTTTAGTTCCGCTCCTGAAGGACAAGACTTTAAAACGCCAGAAACCGCTGATCTTCGGTATCGATATGCCGTTCCAGGATGATCCGACGGATGAGTGGGCGATCCGCGACGGCGACTGGAAGATGATCATCGATCGCCAGAATAAACCTAAATATCTCTATAACCTGAAAACCGATCGTTTCGAGACGCTCAATCAAATTGGTAAACAGCCGCAGATTGAGAAACAGCTTTACGGTAAGTTCCTGAAGTATAAAAAGGATATTGATAACGATTCGCTGATGAAAGCCCGTGGCGATAAGCCGACGCCTGTCACCTGGGGCTAATGGAATAATTATAAAAAATTAAGTATGCCACTTAGGGCGATGCCCACCTGATCCGGTCACTCTGTGCCGGATCAGGTTCTTTTATTTCAGGGAAGGTAATGATGTTTGGGAAAAGTTGTCAGGTCATGGTTAAACCAACCGGATCGGTGTGTAACCTTGACTGCAAATACTGTTTTTATCTGGAGAAAGAAAAGCTCTATCCGGATCGAAAAAACCATTACAAAATGTCGGAAGAGACCCTCGAACTCTTCATCAGGCAGCAGATTGCCGCACAGGATATTGATGAGGTCATTTTTGCGTGGCAGGGCGGGGAACCCACATTAATGGGTATCCCGTTTTATCGTAAAGCCGTTGAATTTCAGCAGCGCTATTGTGGCGGCAAAACCATCGTCAATACCTTCCAGACTAACGGCATCCTGATCAACGACGACTGGGCGACCTTCTTCCGGGAGCATGACTTTCTGGTTGGAGTCTCTATTGATGGCGATGCCGCGTTACACGATGAATGGCGAGTGACGCGCTCCGGAAAGCCGACGCATGAAAAAGTAGAAAATGCGGTGCGTTGTCTGGCGCAGCACGACGTGGAATTTAATACCCTCACGGTAGTTAACCGTACCAATATGCATCATCCTGTTCAGGTCTATCGCTACCTGAAAAGCATTGGTAGTCGCTATATGCAATTTATCCCTTTAGTTGAACGCTGTGGGGAAAATGGGCTGGCGCAGCCGCAGGATAAACACATCGCGATGACGCCGTGGTCGGTCGATAGCCTGCAATTTGGTCAGTTTCTGAATGCGGTATTTGATATCTGGATCCGTGAGGATATCGGCGATATCGGCATCCAGCTATTTGAACAGACGCTGGCGGCCTGGTGCGGCCTGCCGCCGCAGGTTTGCGTTTTTGCTCCCACCTGCGGCAGCGCGTTTGCGATGGAAATGAACGGCGATGTTTATAATTGCGATCACTTCGTATATCCGCAATTTAAACTGGGGAATATCCACCAGAAGACGCTGCGTCAAATGAATCAGGGCGAACAAAATCGCCAGTTCGGCAGCGATAAACAGCGTTCAATGGCGCAGGAGTGCCATCGCTGTCAATGGAAGTTCGCCTGCTATGGCGGCTGTCCGAAACATCGTTTTTTACCCTCTGTGTCAGGCGCAACCAATCATAACTATCTGTGTGCAGGTTATCAGGCTTTTTTCTCGCATACCGCGACGGCGATGAGTGCCATGCGAACCCTGTATGAAAAAGGCATCTCACCTGCAGAAATAAAGTCAATATTTGTTTGAAGGTAGTATTCGCAGGGAGTGAATATGTTTTCTCACATTAATGTCGATGCTTGCAAAACGCCCGGCTGCAAAAATCTGGGGATTCTGGAGAGTCCAGACTATCTACCGCAAGGGAAAAATGTTCTCTGTCGAGCGTGCGGTTTTTTGTTCCCCATTATCTCAGCCAGATCGCTTAATCTTTTTCGCCAGGCGGCGAATCAATCCTGGAAAGGTCTGGTGAAGTCCTGTCCGCATTGTGGCGGGACGTCGCTGAAAAAATATGGTTTTTCCACTAAAGGTGAACGGCGTATGTATTGCCGCCAGTGTAATAAAACGTTCATCTCCTATACCGCTATCAGGGGCGACGCCAGACAAGAGAACCTTGCCACGTTGATTGGCGAAGGAGCGTCGCTAGTTGAAATACGGGCGGCGCTGGCGATAGACAGCACGGGTTTTAGCCGCGAATTACAAAAACTGTCCCGTCGTGCTAATCAAGCGGAACGCGATTTTGTGTTTCCCGCGTTTGACATCGCTATGAGCACGCGGGCGTTTCGCGTGAAATTTAACGGCGGCGACAGCAGCTTATACGTGTTGGTGACGGCGGAAGAAGAGAGCGGTAAGGTCGTCGCGATCTCAACGAATTACTCCGCACAACCGGTGGAGGCGGATTATCAGTATCATTCTGATTACGAAGAACGGCTCCCATCCGGCACGCTGGCGCATCTGGTGCAGCGAAAAGAGGCGCTGACCATGCGCCGCAATGTATTATTTGATGTAGATTACGGCCCCGCCATTTTATATAAAAACGATCCGGGGATGTTAGTAAAACCCGTATTACCTGCTTATCGACATTTTGAGTTGGTTCAGGCGTTGACGGATGAGCGCTCCCTGAATGTCCAGCATTATCTCGATCACGAATGCTTCATTCTGGGCGGCTGTATGATGGCGAATTTTAGCTATCTTCGTCAGGGTCGCTGCCATATTTCGTTTGTGCGTGAAAGAGGCGTTACGCCGCCCAAGCGCGATCTCCCTCCGCGGTTGTTTTTGAGCGGCGGAATTCGCAACAACGTCTGGCGTACATTTTCCACACGGGATTATGCGATGGCAGTATGCAATCTCACAGGAAATAAAAAGGTGAGTTTGTTACGCCATGCGACGTTAAATAGCGCGACGGCGTTTATTCGCTATGTTCACAACCATCCCTTCCTGCCGCATCTTAACCGGATGTCTCCTGGCAATGTTGTTGCCGTACTGGATTACCTAAAATTTGAATATAACGCTTCACGTAACTGAATTGCTAAAATAAAAAGTGTGATGAGGTGTTGTTGCGGTATTTTATTCGGACGGATTAAAAATCCAGAGTATTAATTTTCGTGGTCCCCATGAGGGGCGATGAGATTAATACACTGGAGATTTATCATGAATACGTTAACTGCAACGTCTGTTGTCCTTCCTGCGCCGCGTCCGGCGATTAATCAGGGTATCGATATCAATAATGAAATGGTGCTTAACCATACTGCTATTTATGAAAATTGCCTTACGCAGGTCACGCAAGAGAATACGGTAGAAAATGCGCTCATGTTGTTAGACCCTTACGGCACGGCGCCTTTAAGCGCTTATGCCGGGGTCTGGAGTCTGGAATCAGCTGAGATCATGGTCACGGTCCAGGATGCGGCAAAAACGGCGATGCCGATAGAACATCTTTACACCCTTACGCCAGGCGCAAATCTGTTGCCGGTTCTGGGGCTGGTAGCGGAGACTGAAAACCATATTGTCTTTTCTCAGGCAGATGCGCCACTTGCTGTCTATACACTCACCACACAGCCGTTACCGCCGGTAGATTCCGCGGAAGTCGTATTAGGTTTTCCGATTATCAACGTGACGCAACCTGCTACCGATGCGGACAAGATGGCGCCAGGGTTTTATTTTATTACGCATTTCGATCGCTATAATTACGCATTAGATCAGAATGGTCTGGTGCGCTGGTACGTTACTCAGGATTATCCGTCTTATAATTTTGTTCGAATTGATAATGGCCATTTCCTCACCACTTCAGAAGCGAAAAATACCTATCTGGATATGTATGAGTTCGACATGATGGGGCGTCTTCACACATTCTATAATCTCGATAATCAATTTCACCATTCTATCTGGCCGTGGGACAGCAATACCATTGTTGCGCCCTCTGAATATACCTCGGGTCGGCCCGACGATTTGAAAACCAATGAAGACGGCGTATCGGTTGTCGATCTGACTACCGGGCTGGAGACCGCTTACTACGATATGGCGAAGGTGTTGGATACGACGCGGGTTTCCCGTCCTTCAGGTACGGCGCCGGGAGAAGACCCGACGGTTAAAGACTGGCTGCATATAAACCAGAGCTACGTGAATGAGACGAATCAGTTGTTAATTGCGTCCGGGCGTCATCAGAGCGCGGTGTTTGGCGTCGATCTGCAAACGCAAGCGTTACGCTTTATTTTGTCAACGCATGAAGACTGGGACGACGCTTATCAGCCTTATCTTTTAACCCCGGTCGACAGTGAAGGTGTGGCGCTTTACGACTTTAGCAAACAGGAGGATATCGACGCGGCTGACCGTGACTTTTGGACGTGGGGCCAGCATAACGTCGTTGAAATCGCCAATAATACGCCGGGTATAGTGGAGTTTATGGTATTTGATAACGGTAATTACCGTTCACGTGATGACAGCAAAAGCCTGTTACCGCCGGATAACTACAGTCGCATTGTCCATTTCGTGGTGAATATGAATGAGATGACCGTTATGCGGCCATTTGAATACGGCAAGGAGCTGGGCGCGCGTGGCTACAGTAGCTGCGTTAGCGCGAAAGCGATCCAACAAAATGGCAATATTGTGGTGCATTTTGCCGACTGCACGTTTGATGAAAATGGCCGCGCCATCTCTTGCCAGCCTGGCGAGAGCGATATTATCGATCCGCAGGCGGGCAGCGAGGCGATGGGGCTGCTAATTTTACAGGAGATTGCGCCTACGGAGAAAACCGTGCTTTTTGAAGCGACCATGACGTCAGGTTACTACAAAAACGCGGAAACGAACGGGGAAGGCTATCGCTACGATATTACCAGTTTCCGGGTGTATAAAATGGATCTGTACGCGTAGCGGTCTATCATCAATGACTGACTGCACTAAAAAAGTCCGGCGTAAGTCGGACTTCATTTCGTAAAAAACGAGCTATTCATCATATATAATCTAATTTTAACGATGAGTCAGGCGAGGTAAGATAGTAGATTCGAAGAATTCACCTGATTGAGAGAATAAAAAGTGAAACATCTGCACCGATTTTTTAGCAGCGATGCCTCTGGGGGCATCATTCTCATCATCGCCGCTGCGCTGGCTATGCTGATGGCCAATATGGGCGCGACCAGTGGATGGTATCATGATTTTCTGGAGACGCCGGTTCAGCTACGGGTTGGGGCGCTTGAGATCAACAAAAACATGCTGTTGTGGATCAACGATGCGCTGATGGCCGTGTTTTTCCTGTTGATTGGCCTGGAAGTTAAGCGCGAACTGATGCAAGGCTCGTTAGCCAGTCTGCGCCAGGCTGCTTTTCCGGTGATTGCCGCCATCGGCGGGATGATTGTACCGGCATTGCTCTATCTGGCCTTTAACTACTCCGATCCGGTCACTCGCGAGGGCTGGGCTATTCCTGCCGCGACGGATATCGCCTTTGCGCTGGGCGTGTTGGCGCTGTTGGGCAGCCGGGTTCCGCTGGCGCTGAAAATTTTCCTGATGGCGCTGGCGATCATCGATGATCTCGGCGCCATCGTTATTATCGCACTGTTTTATACCAGCGATCTTTCTATCGTCTCGCTGGGCGTAGCGGCGTTCGCGATTGCCGTGCTGGCGCTGCTGAACCTGTGCGGCGTCAGACGGACAGGGGTATATATTCTGGTCGGGGCAGTGCTGTGGACGGCGGTACTGAAGTCCGGCGTTCACGCGACGCTGGCAGGCGTCATTGTCGGTTTCTTTATTCCGCTGAAAGAAAAACACGGTCGCTCGCCGGCCAAGCGTCTGGAGCATGTTCTGCATCCGTGGGTCGCGTACCTGATCCTGCCGCTCTTCGCTTTTGCGAATGCCGGCGTTTCTCTTCAGGGCGTCACGATTGACGGTCTGACCTCCATGCTGCCGCTGGGAATTATTGCCGGTCTGCTGATTGGTAAGCCGCTGGGGATTAGCCTGTTTTGCTGGCTGGCGCTGCGTTTCAAGCTGGCGCATCTGCCGCAGGGGACCACTTATCAGCAAATCATGGCGGTCGGCATTTTGTGTGGCATTGGCTTTACGATGTCCATCTTTATCGCCAGCCTGGCATTTGGCAATGTCGATCCGGAACTTATTAACTGGGCGAAATTGGGCATTTTGATTGGTTCATTGCTCTCCGCAGTGGTCGGGTATAGCTGGTTGCGCGCGCGTTTGAACGCGCCGGCATAACCAGTACGAAGGAAAGGGGGAGCGATGTATCGCTCCCTTGCGACATTGAACAGGGAGAGGAATGAGCATGTCTCATATTAACTACAACCATCTTTATTACTTCTGGCATGTCTATAAAGAAGGTTCTGTCGTGGGTGCCGCAGAGGCGCTTTTTCTGACGCCGCAAACCATTACTGGCCAAATTAAAGCCCTGGAAGAGCGTTTACAGGGGAAGCTATTTAAACGTAAGGGACGCGGTCTTGAGCCCAGCGAACTGGGCGAGCTGGTTTTTCGCTATGCGGACAAAATGTTTACGCTAAGCCAGGAGATGCTGGATATCGTCAATTACCGCAAAGAATCAAACCTGTTGTTTGATGTCGGCGTCGCCGATGCTTTATCCAAGCGTCTGGTCAGCAGCGTTCTGGATGCGGCGGTGGTGGTGGACGAACCCATACATCTGCGTTGCTTCGAGTCCACGCACGAAATGTTGCTCGAACAGCTCAGCCAGCACAAGCTGGATATGATTATCTCCGACTGCCCGATAGATTCCACGCAGCAGGAGGGGCTATTCTCAGTCAAAATCGGCGAATGCAGCGTCAGTTTCTGGTGTACGAATCCGCTTCCTGAAAAAGCGTTCCCTGCCTGCCTGGAAGAGCGACGGTTGCTGGTGCCGGGACGGCGCTCGATGCTGGGGCGTAAATTGTTGAACTGGTTTAATTCGCAGGGGTTGCAGGTTGAGATCCTCGGTGAATTTGATGACGCGGCCTTAATGAAGGCGTTTGGCGCGACGCACGATGCGATTTTTGTGGCGCCGAGCCTTTATTCGCTGGATTTTTATGCCGATGAGTCGGTAATAGAGATTGGGCGCGTGGAGAATGTCATGGAAGAATATCATGCGATTTTTGCCGAGAGAATGATCCAGCATCCGGCGGTGCAGCGTATTTGCAATGCGGACTACTCGGCATTGTTTAAACTACAGTAGACGTACTTACCGTAATACTTCCGGCTGCGGTATTAACCCGCAGCCGGAATCATTCTACAAGTTCAGTAGGCTACGGTACTGCCCACCTTCGCGGATAAACACCGGAATTCTGTTCAGTGGCGTAGCGTACTGCAGCGTCTGCCCTCCTGAATAGCTTTCACCAGTCGTAAGATCCGTCCATGTTTCCCCTTCTGGTAGCCAGACATCACGTTCGCGCATACCTTCATGCATGACGGGGGCGATCAGCAGGTCAGGACCAAAACAATACTGGTCGGTGATTGCCCAACTTGTTTCCTGTTCGGGGAATTCAAAGAACAGGGGGCGCATCACTGGCGTATTGTGCTTATGGGTTTCCTCCATCAGCGCTTTGATATAGGGCTTGAGTTTTTCTCGCAACGCCAGGCAACCTGTCAGTACGTCGCATACTTCCTCACCGTAGCTCCAGACCTCGTTCGGCGCACCTGTAGGGCACTGGGCGATACCATCCCGGTACGGTTGCGCGGGTAAAATCTGCGGATCGCGGTTGCCGTGCAGACGCATCACCGGGCTAAAGACGCCCCACTGAAACCAGCGAATCAGCAATTCATGGAATTTCGGGTCGTGAATATTACCGCCATGGAAACCGCCGATATCCGTCGTCCACCACGGTATCCCCGCGATTCCCATATTAAGTCCGGCGGCAAACTGGTTGCGCAGCGATCTAAACGAGGAGTGAATATCACCTGACCAGACCAGTGCGCCGTACTTCTGACTGCCGGCCCAGGCGCAGCGTAGCAGGTTGATAACCTGGTCTTCGCCATCGGCTTTCATGCCGTCAAAAAAGGTTTTAGCGTACATACGTGGGTAGATATTGCCCACTTCCAGTACCGGCCCGGCATGGTAGCGATAGTTGTCGTAGTCGTAAACGCTGAACTCAGGTTCGGCTTCATCTAACCAGAATAACTTCACGCCTTTATCGTAATAGTTGCGTTTGGCTTTGCCCCAGACGTAGTCGCGCGCGCCCGGATGAGTCGCATCAAAGTAAGTGGTATTGCCGAGGAAATCCATATTGATCGGCAAGCCACGTTCCGTTTGTACCAGCCAGCCGTTTTCGCGCATCTCCCGATAGCTTTCGGTACGGTTATCCACCGTCGGCCAGACGGAGACCATCAGCTCAATTCCCAGCGATTTCAGCTCGGCAATCATGGCATCAGGATCGGGCCAGTCGCGCGCATCGAACATCCAGTCACCCTGATTCGGCCAGTGAAAGAAGTCGATAACGATCACTGAGATAGGCAGATTGCGACGCTTATATTCGCGGGCGACCTCCAGCAGCTCTTCCTGCGTGCGATAACGGAGTTTGCACTGCCAGAAGCCCATGGCGTAGTCCGGCATCATCGGCGGCGTGCCGGTAGCCAGCGCGTAAGCCCGGCTAATTTCTGCCGGGGTATCGCCAGCCGTGATCCAGTAGTCCAGCTGTTCGCTGACCTGCGCTTCCCATTCGGTAACGTTTTGGGCAAAGGTTACGCGTCCGACTGCCGGGTTGTTCCATAAAAATCCGTAGCCCAGACTGGAAAGCATAAACGGTACTGAGGCCTGGGAGTTACGTTGCGCCAGCTCAAGCACGCATCCTTTGAGATCCAGGTTGGCCTGTTGATACTGCCCCATACCATAAATTTTTTCCCCTTCGGTGGCTTCGAAGCGAGCTTTCAGTGAATATTTCCCACCCTGAATAGGGCGGAACTCGCGTCCCTCAAGGTTGAGTGCGCTGACGTACTGGCCGTGAGATGATTCATCCTCGCCAATTTCGCCCCGCAGGCGCCAGAACTCCTGCAACAGGGGTTTGTGTGGATGGCGGTAAAAGGTAACTTGTCCTTTTTGATTGACGATAGCGATAATTTTGCCGTTGGTCAGCGTTGCCTGGTGGTGCTCATAATCAATGTGGCACTGGCTTTCTGCGACTGGCTCAGTCAATGCCCAGTCTTCATTTCTCATTACCGGCAGATGACGGCCGCTGCGTACGCGCAGGCTGTTCTCGCCCCAGGGTTCAATCCATAAATAGCGATCGTTTTGCTGCCAGACCAGACGACGCGGGTCTTGTTGCATAAATGGCATGGTGGTGCCTCCCATATTCGAGGGTGAAGGTAAAGAACGTTATGAGTTGATGGTTTCCAGATCGTGGCGAATCTTCTCTTCCATCGCTTCGTATTTGCGAAAGAAAAGTAGTGGGATCGCTGCGAGCGCGAAGAGTAGGGCGGGTGCCCAGATAAAGGCCCAGATAATTCCCTCCAGACCCGCAGCACTCTGAGCATGGTTGGGGACATAGCCAAAACTGTTCATGATCCAGGCGGCGAAAGCGGTGCCGAGGCCACTACCCATCTTGATGCAGAAGGTACTGCCGAAGGCGATAAGAATGCCGGTAGCCTTAATACCGGTCTTCCAGGCGCCGAAATCAACGGCGAAGCCCAGCATGGCAAACGGCATTGAGCAGGCGATACCGCTGCCGATATTGCCGAGTATCCAGGCGGCGATGAGGAAAGTAATGTTGTCCGCTGCCAGCCACATCATGACGCCGCCAAACGTGGCGACCAGCAGACCGCCTACCCATATCCAGGTTTTAGCCAGGTATTTGCTAAAGAAGGGGATAGCGATGATAAACAGGATCTGAATCGTCGCCAGGCTGTTAATCAGCGGTACCAGATCTTTACGGTCGAGGTTGTAGGTCAGATAATAGACAATGGTCGTGTTGCGCTGCTGTAGGGCAATCCAGAAGATCAGATTAGCCAGCACCATCAGGATCCATGGCCAGTTACCTTTCATCGCCGCGAAACTTTTTTTCATCGGCAACTTAGGTTCATGCTGTATTTTATCCGTATCCATTTCACGAATGTTTTTAAACGCAAAGAGCGTTAGCGCGCAGGATATAATGGCAAATGTAATTGCCGTATAAATAAAACCAGCGTGATCATCACCGTTACCTAAAAAAGCGACTAACGGCAAGGCGGTCGCGTTCATTAATAAAACCCCAATTTGTCCACCGGTCATTCGCCAGGAATTTAAAACCAGTCTTTCCTTGGGAGATAAGGTCATCAGGGGTAATATTGCACTGAGTGGTGTATTAAGTCCGGTAAATAGAATGCTGGCAATCATATAAGATATTGCTGCATAGATGGCTTTTCCTGTCATACTGATATCAGGAGACCAAAATGACAGCGCGCTGAATACCGCAAAAGGCAGCGGTAACCATAAAAACCAGGGACGACATTTACCGTAGCGTGAACGCGTTTTATCGATGATGATCCCCCATATGGGGGCGTCTATGCCATCGATAATACGCGCCAGCAGCAGGATAACGCCTGCTACGGCAAGGCTAATGCCCGCAACGTCTGTGTAGAAATATAAAATGTACGTTGAACCGAAGCAGTACAGCAGATTACCCGCCACATCCAAAGAGCCGTAGCTAATACGCTGTAGTAAAGACAATGATGCTGACCCGGAAGGCTGGGTATCCTCAATGACAGAACTCATAATGATAACTCCGATATTGGTACGATACGCCCAGAAAAACAACCTCTACTTTCTAAGCAAGTTTTAAATATTATTTTTATGTCGTTTCTGAATTTAACCTCAGATTAAAATGAGTGAGTAAGGTGTACATGAAAAGTAGTTAACCCGACGGCATCAATCAATTATCAAATCTTACATCAGGATTGCGTTTATTAGTTTTTGAATGAGCGATGTTTCTATTTGCTAAGGTGGTCACAGTTTTTTTAATAATGAAATAAAAAAAGGAAAACAGTGAAAGAAAATAACTTTCAAGTATTACGTGACGTGGCTAAGGGAGGAGTAGCTGAAAAAAGAGGCTGGTTAGTAAGAGCGTTAACGAGTGAGATCGGCACCAGCGGTTGACGAGAAAAACGGCAGATAGCAGGCATAAAAAAACCCGCTTTACGCGGGTTTTTTTACAAAGCTGATAACAAGCAGGCGATTAAGCCAGTTTGTTGATCTGTGCAGTCAGGTTAGCTTTATGACGTGCAGCTTTGTTTTTGTGGATCAGACCTTTAGCAGCCTGACGGTCCACGATCGGTTGCATTTCGTTAAATGCTTTCAGTGCAGCAGCTTTGTCGCCAGCTTCGATAGCTGCGTATACTTTCTTGATGAAAGTACGCATCATAGAGCGACGGCTTGCGTTGTGCTTACGAGCCTTTTCAGACTGAACGGCGCGCTTCTTAGCTGATTTGATATTAGCCAAGGTCCAACTCCCAAATGTGTTCTATATGGACAATTCAAAGGCCGAGGAATATGCCCTTTTAGCCTTCTTTTGTCAATGGATTTGTGCAAATAAGCGCCGTTTAAATTGCAGCACTCGTTGCGTAGTGATGGCGCAGGATTCTACCAGCTTGCGTGCTGTGAATACAGCCTTTCCATGAGAAAAATTGCATTAAGCGGCGGGTTTTGGGGCGGAGTTTGCCGCATGGCGATGAAAAGCATCTTCTTTATGTTTCCTCAGGGCAATAGTCGGTTAACCTTGACCGCTGTACAAGGTATACTCTTGCGATTTTCACTGTTTTGAGTCAGACATGAAGCTGATACGCGGCATACATAATCTCAGTCAGGCCCCGCATGGGTGTGTGCTGACCATTGGTAATTTCGACGGCGTACATCGGGGGCATCGCGCTCTACTGCAGGGTTTGCAGGAAGAAGGACGCAGACGCGGTCTGCCGGTGGTGGTCATGATTTTCGAACCGCAGCCGCTGGAGCTGTTCGCGACGGATAAAGCGCCCGCTCGCCTGACGCGCCTGCGTGAAAAACTGCATTACCTTGCGCAGTGCGGCGTGGACTATGTGCTGTGCGTGAAATTCGATCGCCGCTTTGCCGCTTTGACGGCGCAAACGTTTATCAGCGAACTGCTGGTGAAGCGACTTGGCGTGCAATTTCTTGCCGTCGGCGATGATTTCCGCTTTGGTGCTAGCCGCGCGGGCGATTTCTTGTTATTACAGAAGGCGGGGGCGGAGTATGGTTTTGCGGTTTCCAGCACCCAAACCTTTTGTGAAGGCGGCGTGCGTATCAGTAGTACCGCAGTGAGACAGGCGCTGGCGGAGGATAACCTGGCGCTTGCCGAAAGCCTGCTGGGACATCCCTTTACTATTTCCGGGCGTGTCGTTCATGGCGACGAGCTGGGACGTACCATTGGTTTCCCGACGGCGAACTTACCGCTGCGCCGTCAGGTCTCCCCGGTCAAAGGGGTCTATGCGGTGGAAGTCACCGGGCTTGGCGATAAGCCGTTACCCGGCGTAGCGAACATTGGCACTCGTCCAACGGTGGCTGGCGTGCGTCAACAACTGGAAGTGCACCTGCTGGACGTTGTAATGGACCTCTACGGTCGCCATATAGATGTAATACTGCGTAAAAAGATACGTAATGAGCAGCGATTTGCGTCGCTTGATGAGCTAAAAGCGCAAATCGCACGCGATGAGTTAACGGCCCGCAAGTTTTTTGGGCTAGCCGGGCAGGTGTAATCCTGACGGTGTTTATCAAACCGAAATACGGAACCGAGAATCTGATGAGTGACTATAAATCGACCCTGAATTTGCCGGAAACAGGGTTCCCGATGCGCGGCGACCTCGCCAAGCGTGAACCGGGAATGCTGGCGCGTTGGACCGATGATGATCTGTACGGCATCATTCGTGCGGCCAAAAAAGGCAAAAAAACCTTCATTCTGCATGATGGCCCTCCATATGCGAATGGCAGCATTCATATTGGTCACTCAGTTAACAAGATTCTGAAAGACATTATCGTGAAGTCCAAAGGACTGTCGGGATTTGACTCGCCTTACGTGCCGGGCTGGGACTGTCACGGTCTGCCTATTGAGCTGAAAGTCGAGCAGGAGTTCGGTAAGCCGGGCGAGAAATTTACTGCCGCTGAATTCCGCGCCAAGTGCCGCGAATATGCCGCCACTCAGGTTGACGGCCAGCGTAAGGACTTCATTCGTCTGGGCGTGTTGGGCGACTGGTCGCATCCGTACCTGACCATGGACTTCAAAACCGAAGCCAACATCATCCGCGCGCTGGGCAGAATTATCAAAAACGGTCATCTGCACAAAGGCGCTAAGCCGGTGCACTGGTGCGTTGACTGCCGTTCCGCGCTGGCGGAAGCGGAAGTTGAATATTACGACAAAACGTCACCGTCTATCGACGTGGCGTTCCGCGCCGTCGATCAGGATGCGGTGAAAGCGAAGTTTGGTTTGCCGGGCGTGAGCGGCCCGATCTCGTTGGTCATCTGGACCACCACGCCGTGGACTCTGCCGGCTAACCGCGCCATCTCCCTGGCGCCGGACTTTGATTATGCGCTGGTGCAGATTGACGGCCAGGCGGTGATTCTGGCGAGCGATCTGGTTGAAAGCGTGATGAAACGCATTGGTGCCGCTGACTACACCATCCTCGGTACCGTAAAAGGCGCTGAGCTGGAACTGCTGCGCTTTACCCATCCGTTTATGGGCTTTGACGTGCCGGCGATCCTCGGCGATCACGTCACCCTGGACGCAGGTACCGGCGCGGTACATACCGCCCCTGGTCACGGCCCGGATGACTACGTGATCGGTCAAAAGTATGGCCTGGAAACGGCTAACCCGGTTGGGCCGGACGGCGCTTACCTGCCAGGCACATATCCAACGCTTGACGGTGTTAACGTCTTCAAAGCGAACGATATCGTTATTGAACTGCTGAAAGAAAAAGGCGCGCTACTGCATGTCGAAAAAATGCAGCACAGCTATCCGTGCTGTTGGCGTCACAAAACGCCGATCATTTTCCGCGCGACCCCGCAGTGGTTCGTCAGCATGGATAAAGAAGGGCTTCGTCAACAGTCCCTGAAAGAGATCAAAGGCGTTCAGTGGATCCCGGACTGGGGTCAGGCGCGTATTGAATCAATGGTCGCTAACCGTCCTGACTGGTGTATCTCACGTCAGCGTACCTGGGGCGTACCGATGTCGCTGTTCGTGCATAAAGAAACGCAGGAGCTACTGCCGATTGAGCGTACTCTGGCGGCGATGGAAGAGGTGGCGAAACGCGTCGAAGTTGACGGTATCCAGGCATGGTGGGATCTCGACCCGAAAGAGATCCTCGGCGAAGATGCTGATCAATACGAGAAAGTTCCGGATACGTTGGACGTTTGGTTTGATTCCGGTTCCACCAGTTACTCCGTGGTTGACGCACGTCCGGAATTCGCCGGTCACGCTGCCGATATGTATCTGGAAGGATCTGACCAGCATCGCGGCTGGTTTATGTCTTCCCTGATGATTAGCGTGGCGATGAAAGGCAAAGCGCCATATCGCCAGGTACTGACTCACGGCTTCACCGTCGATGGTCAAGGGCGCAAGATGTCCAAGTCCATCGGTAACACCGTGTCGCCGCAGGATGTGATGAATAAACTGGGCGCGGATATCCTGCGTCTGTGGGTAGCGTCTACTGACTATACCGGCGAAATGGCGGTCTCTGACGAGATCCTCAAACGCGCCGCCGACAGCTATCGTCGTATCCGTAATACCGCGCGCTTCCTGCTGGCGAACCTCAATGGCTTCAATCCGGCCACCGATATGGTCAAACCGGAAGAGATGGTGGTGCTGGACAGGTGGGCGGTGGGCTGCGCGAAAACGGCGCAGCAAGAGATTCTGAAGGCATACGAAGCTTACGACTTCCATGAAGTGGTACAGCGCCTGATGCGCTTCTGCTCCGTTGAAATGGGTTCGTTCTACCTCGACATCATCAAAGACCGCCAGTACACCGCGAAGGCCGATAGCGTCGCGCGTCGTAGCTGCCAGACTGCGCTGTATCATATCGCAGAGGCGCTGGTTCGCTGGATGGCGCCGATCATGTCCTTCACGGCTGATGAAATCTGGGGCTACCTGCCGGGCGAGCGTGAAAAATATGTCTTCACCGGCGAATGGTACGACGGGTTGTTTGGCCTGGAAGAGAATGAAGAATTTAATGACGCATTCTGGGACGATGTCCGCTATATCAAGGACCAGGTCAACAAAGAGCTGGAAAATCAGAAAGCCAATGGCATCAAATCGAACCTGGAAGCAAAAGTGACGCTGAAATATGCTGACGATGCTAACGGTACGATCAAGAAGCTGAAACTGTTGGGTGAAGAGGTCAGATTTATCTTCATTACTTCCCAGTTCGTGATTTCTGAGCAAGCGGGGGGTATTGATGATGAAAATATTCAGTACAATGCTGGTAATACGACAGTTCAGGCAGTGGTAACGCGTGCCGAGGGTGATAAGTGTCCGCGCTGCTGGCACTACACTACTGATGTCGGCAAGGTGGCGGAACATGCAGATATCTGCGGACGCTGTGTCAGCAACATCGCCGGTAATGGCGAACAACGTAAATTTGCCTGATGAGTAAACCACTCTGTTCAACAGGACTACGCTGGTTATGGCTGGTAGTAGTCGTGCTGATTATCGATTTGGGCAGCAAATACCTGATCCTCCAGAATTTCGCTCTGGGGGATACGGTAGGGCTGTTCCCGTCGCTTAATCTGCATTATGCGCGTAACTACGGCGCGGCTTTTAGCTTCCTGGCGGATAGCGGCGGCTGGCAGCGCTGGTTCTTTGCCGGGATTGCGATAGGGATCTGCGTAATTCTTTTGGTGATGATGTATCGCTCGAAAGCGACGCAGAAGCTGAATAACATCGCTTATGCGTTAATCATCGGCGGCGCGCTGGGGAATTTGTTCGATCGTCTGTGGCACGGCTTCGTTGTCGATATGATCGATTTTTACGTCGGCGACTGGCATTTCGCGACGTTCAACCTTGCCGATACGGCAATTTGTATCGGTGCTGCGCTTATCGTGCTGGAAGGTTTCCTGCCGAAGCCGACAGCGAAAGAACAGGCATAAGCGTAAATACCGGGTGGCGCTTATCCGGTTTTGTAGGTCTGATAAGCGCAGCGCCATCAGGCAAACGTGGTGCCGGATGGCGGTGAAAACGCCTTATCCGGCCTACGGTTTTATCGTCCTTTGTGCCTCCGGGCAAAACACGTGAGCAATTTGCATGTCTAAATCCGTACAGAGCAACAGCGCGATCCTCGTTCACTTCACCCTGAAACTGGATGATGGCTCAACGGCGGAATCTACCCGCAATAACGGCAAGCCAGCCCTGTTCCGTCTTGGCGATACCTCGCTTTCCGAAGGTCTGGAGCAGCAGCTTCTGGGGTTGAAAGAAGGGGAAAAGAAAGCGTTTTCGCTGGAGCCTGACGCCGCGTTTGGCGTCCCCAGTCCGGACTTAATCCAGTATTTCTCGCGCCGTGAGTTTATGGCGGCGGGCGAACCGGAAGTCGGGGCGATTATGCTTTTTACCGCAATGGATGGCAGCGAAATGCCTGGCGTGATTCGCGAAATCAACGGCGACTCGATTACCGTTGATTTTAACCATCCGCTGGCCGGGCATACCGTTCACTTTGATATTGAAGTGCTGGAAATCGATCCGGCGCTGGAGGCATAAACATGCAGATCCTGTTGGCCAACCCACGCGGTTTTTGCGCCGGGGTAGACCGCGCTATCAGCATTGTTGAAAATGCGCTCGCTATTTACGGCGCGCCAATTTACGTTCGGCACGAAGTCGTGCATAACCGCTATGTAGTGGACAGCCTGCGCCAGCGCGGGGCGATCTTTATAGAGCAAATTAGCGAAGTGCCGGATGGCGCCATTCTGATCTTCTCCGCTCATGGGGTTTCCCAGGCGGTGCGTAACGAGGCGAAAAGCCGCGATCTTACCGTTTTTGACGCCACCTGCCCGCTGGTGACGAAAGTCCATATGGAAGTGGCGCGCGCCAGCCGTCGCGGTGAGGAATCTATTCTCATCGGCCACGCCGGGCACCCGGAAGTGGAAGGCACCATGGGTCAGTACAGCAACCCGGAAGGGGGGATGTACCTGGTTGAGTCGCCAGAGGACGTCTGGACGCTGAATGTCAAAAATGAAGGCAAGCTCTCCTTCATGACGCAAACCACGCTTTCCGTGGACGATACGTCCGATGTGATTGATGCGCTGCGTAAACGCTTTCCGAAAATCGTCGGCCCGCGCAAAGACGATATTTGCTATGCCACTACTAATCGTCAGGAAGCGGTGCGGGCGCTGGCGGAGCAGGCTGACGTGGTGCTGGTGGTCGGCTCGAAAAACTCTTCTAACTCTAACCGATTGGCGGAACTGGCCCAACGGATGGGAAGAACCGCGTTTCTTATCGACGATGCGGCGGATATCCAGGAGGCGTGGGTGAAAGAAGCCGCCTGCGTCGGCGTCACTGCTGGCGCTTCCGCGCCGGATATTCTGGTGCAGAATGTTATTGCGCGTCTGCGCGAGTTTGGCGGCGGCGAAGCTGTCACGCTTGAGGGGCGCGAAGAAAATATTGTTTTCGAAGTGCCGAAAGAACTGCGTGTGGATGTTCGTGAGGTCGAATAAGATTTCATAATTCAGAAATCTGCCTGATGACGCTACGCTGACCAGATCTTAAGAATTTCTTTTGATATTCAATGTGCGACAGGAAAAATAAGGCGTAGTTGTCATCCGTTGCTAATGCCCCACCTTTTTGCTATTCATCTGAAAAACCAGCACAATCGTTGCTGGTTTTTGGGTTGTAATGCCTACAGGGATAAGGGAAATGGGCAAAATAAAATATGGATTGCCAACGTTACTCGCCATCGGCTTTTGGATGGACGTGGCAAGCGCCACGGTGCTGGAGCTACCCGCCTGGGAGCGAAACTATACCGGGACTATCGCGGGGAAATCGGTAAACGTTAATATCACGCGATTTGGTAACTCTCTTAATGGGTATTACTGCTATGAACCTTGCAATCAGCACAAGGCAGCGATTGTTCTACGCGGCTCACTCCAGGATAAAGAGGTACATCTTGAAGAACGCGTAAAGGCGCTTTCGGGTTACTGGAATGCGGAAATCTCCAGCAGTGAGATTAAAGGCGAATGGACGTCCGCAGATAAAAAACGACATTTTCCTGTTGCCCTTATCTACCTCAAACCTAAAAACTCCCCTGATATTGTGCTGGTCACGAACACGAATGATGCAGGGGGTTACGACCCTTCCAAAGAGATTGATTGCGGCAATACGCCGGCCATTTCGGCGATAAAATTATACCGTGATGGTAAACTCATACAGACCTTAGATACCGCCTCGGTGGGCACTTGTAGCCCGTTTATGCCTCAATGGGGGGATGTCAATTTTGATGGCTACCCGGATCTGTCGATTGTAACAGAGTTACTTGCTGGGCCGGATGCTCCAGTACAAACATGGCTCTATGACCCCGCCAAACAGCGTTATGTTGATGCGCCAGCGTCTTATCAGGAAATCACTTCACCAGAGATCGATGCTGAACATAAACAGATTGTCAGCTATTGGCGCGGCGGTTGCTGCAGCCATGGCGTCAATGTGTATCGCTGGAAAGGAAAAACGATTGAACTGATCGATCGCGGTGAAAGCTACTTTCAGCCTGTGATAAGTAAAAGCAAAATGTATAACTGCTACATGACACCTTCCTACGCTGATGGGCGTATTATTTATCCGCTAGTACGTAAAAATGGTCATTTGACGCCGCCTCTTAGCCTTGATGGGACGTGTCAATCTTTTTGGCTAACCGGTAATGTTCGTACCGTGATTCAGGCAGAAAAACCCGGCGCTGAGCCCGAATCGCTTGAGATTCAGTGGCAGGAAAACAAAGCATCGCCAGGGCGTTTTTGTCCATTAGTTCCGTTTGTCGAAGGTGATAAGCTAAGTCCGCGTCTGGTGACGGATGACGATGTGCCTGATACCTGTATCAGTCGCGCTGAGTATGAAGATATAAAACAATAGGTCAGGAGAGCGTTAATGACAGCATCCCTACACATTATTCTTGATACCGATCCGGGCATTGATGACGCGGCTGCGATTGCCGCTGCGCTGTTCGCCCCCCAGCTGGATCTGCAACTAATAACCACCGTCGCAGGCAATGTTTCCGTTGAAAAAACGACCCGTAATGCGTTGCAGCTTCTGCATTTCTGGGACGCCGATGTGCCACTTGCACAAGGGGCCGCGACGCCGCTGCTGCGTCCGTTACGCGATGCGGCATACGTCCACGGCGAATCCGGTATGGAAGGCTATGATTTTGTCGACCATCAGCGCCAACCGCTGGCGAAGCCTGCGTTTATCGCTATCCGGGATGTGTTGATGAACGCCCCGGAGCCCATGACATTAGTGGCGATTGGGCCATTGACCAATATTGCGTTGCTACTGATGCACTATCCGGAGTGTGCGTGTAACATTCGCCGTCTGGTGTTGATGGGCGGTTCCGCAGGGCGCGGCAATTTTACGCCTAATGCTGAATTTAACATTGCTGTCGATCCGGAGGCCGCGGCGCTGGTGTTCCGCAGCGGTCTGGAGATTGTGATGTGTGGGCTTGATGTCACGAATCAGGCAATGCTCTCGCCAGATTTTCTGAATAAACTGCCCGCGCTGAATCGTACCGGTAAGATGTTGCACAGCCTGTTCAACCATTATCGCAGCGGTAGTATGCGCACTGGCGTCCGGATGCACGATCTCTGCGCGATCGCCTGGCTGGTGCGTCCGGAGCTTTTTACCCTGCAATCCTGTTTTGTGGCCGTAGAAACGCAGGGGGAATATACCGCAGGCACGACGGTCGTTGATATTGAAGGGCGTCTGGGGCAGCCCGCCAACGCGCAGGTGGCGCTGGCGCTGGATGTGGACGGTTTTCGTCAGTGGGTGGCTGAGGTGTTTGCCTATGCGCCGTAATTACATGTTGGCACCATAATCTCATACTTTGCCGCGATAGAGTCTCTCCGGCCTGCCCACTTTCCCGTAGCTGATCTCCGCTTCGAGAAAGTTATTTTTCACGCCTTGTTCCAGATAGCGTCGGGCAGTGGTTTTACTGCTGCCCAGAATTTGCGCCAGAGTGTCTGCTGTATGTACTGCCTGCGGGTCGGCGAATATTTGTCGTACCCGGTTGAAGGTGTTTTCATCAATTCCCCGCAGTCCGCTATTCGGTTCTGCGGTTTGTTCTTTGGCCTGGATATTAAATAAGGCATCAACGTGCGTCTGGTTTGCCTGCTCACTGGAACGTAATGAACTGCGGTAACGGGTGAACCGCTCCAGGGTATGTTGCAGGCGCTGATAATGTACCGGCTTAATCAGATAATCGAATACGCCCATGCGTAAGGCATCGCTGATGGTATCCATATGATTGTCGGCGGTAATGAAAATAATTCGCCCCGTGTAGTTGGTGCTGATGGTATGACGAATTAAATCGATCCCTTTGCCATCGGGTAAAAAATTATCCAATAGAATTAACTGTGGTTGATAGAGGCGTATTTGCTTCTTCGCACTTTCCAGTTTGTCTGCGATGCCGACGATTGAAAACTGGGGAAAAAGCTTGATGGTGTCCACCAGGATTTCCGCTAGCATCGGTTCGTCTTCAACGATGAGTGTCGTAATGCTATCCATGTTATTCTTCTCTGGTAAAAGGGATATAGAGGGTAAAAATGGTGCCAAAAGGATTATTGTTATCGACGATAATGTCACCATTGGCCTGCTTGACGTAGCTGTGCACCAACCATAATCCAATTCCGTGATCGCCGTTGTTGTGGGTGGTCACTCCACGCTCGAAAATATGCTGGCGGATATTTTCGTCAATACCACATCCCTGATCGGCAACTTCAATAATGACTTCATTACCTTCGCTGTTGATCAGGCACTCAATCTGTCGCGAGCCTTCGCGATTGAGCAGGGTGGCGTTATAGGCGTTATCCAATAAATTGCCAACAATCGAAATCCATTCATTATGCGAGAGCGATGACGGCAGGTGTTCAACAAAGCTTGAAGGATCGAAAATCAGCTCCAGCCCCAGCTCTTTTGCCCGATAATATTTACCGATTAATAGCCCCGCAAGGTGGTGGTCACGGAAATTATGGGAAATAAAATCGAGTACTTTCTGGTGGCTTTCCGACTGCTGCTGAATCAGCGCCAGCGCATTATCGTAGCGCTTCAGGAACAGCAGTCCGGCAATGGTGGAAATAAGGTTGCGATGCTCATGCTGCACGGCGCGCAGGTTATCGGCGTATTGCCGCACCTGACTTAACTGCAGGCTGAGTGTATTGATATCGTCTTTGTTGCGAAAGCTAATAACCCAGCCCTGAGGCTGGCTGTCAATAATGACCGCCATGCGACTGGCGATGACTTTCATTTGGTTAAAGGTGACGATCTCATCTTTTTTGTTTTTTTGCGGCGCATCGTAAAAGAAGGCCTCCGGCAATACGATATGGTGGATTGCATAGCCAATGAGTTCAGACTCCGGTTGGCTCAGATTCAGTAAGCGGCGAGCTGTTTGGTTAATGGCGGTAATACGGTGATGGGAGTCAATGGCGATCAACCCTTCAAATACCGACTCAAATAACACGCTTTGCTGAATTAATAGTTGTGAAAGCTGCTGCGGCTCCATGTTAAGCATCTGCTTTTTAATATGCAGCGAGAAGCGGCGGGCGCAGTACAACAGCACCAGCAACAGTATCGCCATCGGGAACAGCAACGAGCTGATTTGTAAGTTAAGCCAGCTCTCTAACTGTTCCAGAGTATAGCCGACGGAAACAATACCGATGACTTTACCGGTACTGTCCTGAATCGGGGATTTACCACGCAAGGAAGAGCCTAATGAACCTTTGCGCACCGATACGTAGCTTTTAGCATTATACAGCGCATCGTCGCTATCGCCGCCCTCCATATATTTGCCGATCTCATCCGGGTTAACGTGATACAGTCGCTGACCTTTTTCGTTGCCAACGGTAATGTAAGTCGCATCCGAAAACGAGCGCATTGGGTCAATCAGCGCTTTGATGCGTGGCAAATCATGCGCCTCTACGGCTTCAACTAATTCTGGCATAGCGGATATTTGCATTGCTTGAATAAGCGCACGTTGGCCCACCTGATAATGCAGGCGCTCTTTCGTGATATCGGTCAGATACCAGGTGATTGCCAGCATCACGATGGTGGATGTAAACAGGATCAGTAGAAATATCCGGTTTTGAAACGAGCGTCTGGCAAACCAGCGTGTAATTTCCCGTATAAACATATTGGTATTTAGATATTTAATTACGGTATTTTCTTGCATTCGGCATCACCGGAACCTGAACCAGTTCATACTTACTTTTCTTTCAGAAAAAATTTGGATGAAAATGGGATACGACATGCGTATCCCATCCACTATTACATCGCCAGCACGTATTTCAGCATCACCCCGGCGGCAATCGCCGAACCGATAACCCCCGCCACGTTCGGGCCCATCGCGTGCATCAGCAGGAAGTTCTGCGGGTCTGATTCCAGCCCCACTTTGTTCGATACGCGTGCCGCCATCGGCACTGCCGACACGCCGGCGGAGCCAATCAGCGGGTTAATTTTGTTCTTACTGCACAGGTTCAGCAGCTTCGCCATCAGCACCCCGGCGGCAGTCCCGATACCAAAGGCAATCACCCCCAGCAGCAGAATGCCCAGCGTCTGCGGCTGCAGGAAC
>NZ_JBKFRY010000013.1:0-147231 GCF_046569105.1 Salmonella sp. 741265073_HBA
AGTCATCATCACGTTCTCCGGATTTAAGTCTGGAACGTGTCAACGCTATTCAGGACGGGTCAAGGAATACAAAAAAGCCGATGACATCTCATCGGCTTTTTTCAACCATGATCCGTTCGATCAGCTGGCTTTGCGCTCATGCGCCTGGCGGTAAGCCACCAGATCTTCAATCGTGACCACCGCCATATTATGCTGGCCTGCAAACGCGATACACTCCGGCGCGCGCGCCATCGTCCCATCGTCGTTAGTCAACTCGCACAGTACGCCTGCAGGTTTAAAACCGGCCAGCGTCATCAGATCGATGGTCGCCTCCGTATGACCGCCGCGCGTCAGCACGCCGCCCGCCTGAGCGCGTAGTGGGAAAACGTGCCCCGGACGGTTAAGATCGGACGGTTTTGCGCCATCCTTAATTGCCGCACGCACCGTAGTGACACGGTCAGCGGCGGAAACGCCGGTGGTCACGCCTTCTGCGGCTTCAATGGTCACGGTAAAACCGGTGCCGTAGGCGCTGGTGTTGTTTTCCACCATCATTGGCAAGTCGAGCTGCTTACGACGGTCTTCAGTAATACACAGGCAAACAATACCGCTACCGTGACGAATGGTTAACGCCATCTGTTCTACGGTCATCGTCTCTGCGGGGAAAATCATATCGCCTTCGTTTTCACGATCTTCATCATCAAGCACCATCACACCGCGTCCTTCACGCAGCGCATCCAGTGCAAGTTCAACACGTTCAAAAGGCGTACCAAAAGAGGAAAGTAGCGTCTGATTCATGGTAAAAAAACCTCATTAACATTATGGTTACCAGAATCAGGGCAGTCTTAGGAGTGCCGACAAGCGGCAAAAAAATAACGTGAGCGGGTCCATGCCCGACTGGATCGTTACCCTCTCCCATCCGGACTTTAACCGTCGGCCCCGGAATTACACCGGATCTGCTGACCTTTTCGCTATGGCAAAAAGCGCTCGCGGGCTTTCAACCTGCTCTCCGCGTTCCGTCACGGCGCGCCGTGATGAGAAATGCGTTAAACATCGCTGATTTACCGCCGGTGGGGAATTTCGCCCCGCCCTGAGAATAAGCGGGTTAACTATAACGCTATTGATTACCTTCATCAACGCCTTTACTCCGTATGACGTCACACAATTCTGGTTTATGGCGTCCACATATCGCACTACAATAAGAGCTAACACTTACCAGTTCAGGGAAACCACAATGATTGACCCGAAAAAAATTGAGCAAATCGCACGCCAGGTTCATGAGTCAATGCCGAAAGGTATTCGCGAGTTCGGGGAAGATATCGAGAAAAAAATCCGTCAAACGCTGCAATCTCAGCTGACGCGTCTCGATCTGGTGAGCCGCGAAGAGTTTGATGTCCAGACTCAGGTCTTGCTGCGCACCCGGGAAAAACTGGCGCTGCTGGAGCAACGCCTCAGCGAACTGGAAGCTCGCGACAAGCCTGAAGAAGTAAAACCTGCACCCGCCATCCCGCCAGTCGATCCACAAGAGTAAAAACGTGAACGGGCCTGACGGCCCGCTCATATAAGATCTGAATAATGCCCTGCACCTGTAAAGGGAGCGAGGATTAGTGTTCTAATTCTAACCTTTTCGCCTGAGTCGCCTGCTGGCAGTAAAGCGCGTAACGCTTGCAAAACCAGTCGCGGTGCTCCTCGTCCATATTGCCGGTTACCGCCTGGATATCAACAGGACGCCCCTCCGCCTGCATTCTGGCAAAACTGCGCGCCAGAAAATCGAAATTATTTAATGAATAGACGTTATTGTTGTTCATCAGCATACCCTCCAGTTATTGAATTCTGTTAAGGCTATATGCTTTTTCTAATTTCAGTATTTCCCTATATGTACGGCGGTTTTATACATAACGTGCGCAAATTTAATGCGCAAAATCACAATATTCACCAAAGATAACGACGGATAAATCGCTTTTCGGACTTAAGGAGATATGGGTCACATGATATTGTAACGCAATAAAATAACAAGCATGAAAATTATCACGCGAACACCCTTCTGAAGGCGGCGACAAGGATAGAAAATATGACCTTATTTGCGGAGTATAACAGCCCCTATCTGTTTGCCATCGCGTTCGTTTTCTTTATCGGCGTGCTGGAGATGATTTCTCTGATTTTTGGCCACTTTCTTTCAGGCGCGCTCGACGCCCATCTCGATCATTATGACGCCCTGTCATCCGGCCCTGCGGGCCAGGCGCTTCATTATCTGAATATTGGACGCGTTCCCGCCCTGGTCGTCCTCTGTCTATTGGCCGGTTATTTCGGCCTCTTCGGTATCCTCATCCAGCATGGCGGGATCATGCTCTGGCAAGCGCCGCTCAGCAATCTGCTGCTGGTCCCGTTGAGCATTGTCCTGTCGGTCTTTGCCGTGCATTACAGCGGAAAAATCCTCGCGCCCTGGCTACCCAGAGATGAAAGCTCCGCCCTCAGGGAAGAGGAATTTATCGGCGGCATGGCGATTATTACCGGCCACGCCGCCGTCGCCGGTACACCTTGCGAAGGAAAATTTACCGATAAGTTCGGCCAGATTCACTATTTACTGCTGGAACCCGAAAAGGGAAAAGAATTTAAAAAAGGAGACAAGGTGCTGATTGTCTACCGACTTTCCGCAACGCGTTATTTGGCTGAGCGTACCTTCTATGTCTAATTGAGAGGAACTTACATAATGGATGATGTTTTTGGCATATTGCCATCATGGATGTTTACCGCCATCGTTGCGGTTATCGTCTTACTAATTATCGGGATCATTTTTGCTCGCCTCTATCGCCGCGCATCTGCGGAACAGGCGTTTGTCCGTACCGGGCTTGGCGGGCAAAAAGTGGTGATGAGCGGCGGCGCTATTGTGATGCCAATCTTTCACGAAATTATTCCGATCAATATGAATACCCTAAAACTTGAAGTCAGCCGTGCTACCGTCGACAGCCTGATCACCAAAGATCGTATGCGCGTTGACGTGGTCGTCGCTTTCTTCGTGCGTGTAAAACCCTCTGTTGAAGGTATTGCCACCGCCGCACAAACGCTTGGCCAGCGAACGCTGTCGCCGGAAGATCTGCGTATGCTGGTTGAAGATAAATTCGTTGACGCCTTACGCGCTACCGCAGCCCAGATGACGATGCATGAGCTACAGGATACGCGTGAAAACTTCGTTCAGGGCGTACAAAACACCGTTGCGGAAGATTTGTCGAAAAACGGCCTGGAGCTGGAAAGCGTCTCATTAACCAACTTTAACCAAACGTCCAAAGAGCATTTCAATCCAAACAACGCCTTTGATGCCGAAGGGCTGACGAAACTGACGCAGGAAACCGAACGCCGCCGTCGTGAACGTAATGAAGTGGAACAGGATGTGGAAGTAGCGGTGCGCGAAAAGAACCGCGACGCGCTTGAGCGCAAGCTGGAAATCGAGCAGCAAGAAGCCTTTATGACTCTGGAGCAGGAGCAACAGGTTAAAACCCGCACCGCCGAACAAAACGCCAAAATTGCCGCTTTTGAGGCCGAGCGCCATCGTGAAGCAGAACAGACGCGCATTCTTGCTGAGCGGCAGATCCAGGAGACGGAGATCGAACGTGAGCAAGCAGTACGGTCCAGGAAAGTTGAGGCCGAGCGTGAAGTACGTATTAAAGAGATCGAACAGCAACAGGTGACAGAAATCGCCAACCAGACAAAATCTATCGCCATTGCCGCCAAATCCGAGCAGCAATCGCAAGCGGAAGCGCGCGCCAACAACGCGCTGGCCGATGCGGTTCGCGCCCAGCAAAACGTAGAAACTACCCGCCAGACCGCCGAAGCGGATCGCGCCAAGCAGGTCGCTCTGATCGCCGCGGCGCAGGATGCGGAAACCAAAGCGGTCGAACTGACCGTTCGGGCAAAAGCAGAGAAAGAAGCGGCAGAATTGCAAGCCGCCGCCATCATCGAACTGGCGGAAGCAACGCGTAAAAAAGGTCTGGCGGAAGCCGAAGCGCAGCGGGCGCTGAATGACGCTATCAACGTACTATCTGACGAACAAACCAGCCTCAAATTTAAACTAGCGCTCTTACAATCGTTGCCTGCTGTTATTGAGAAGTCTGTTGAACCGATGAAATCCATCGACGGCATTAAGATTATTCAGGTCGATGGCCTCAATCGCGGCGCGATGGCGGGCGACGTCGCCGCTGGCGGCGCTAACGGGGGAAACCTGGCGGAACAAGCGTTATCTGCCGCGCTCACCTATCGTACCCAGGCGCCGCTGATCGATTCGCTGTTAAACGAGATTGGCATCGCTGGCGGCTCGCTAAAGGCGCTGACCACGCCGTTGGTTTCATCGGCAACGGATGAGATTAATCGCGAAGCAACGGTAAAAGAGCAATAATCCCCGCCATATCTCCTGTCCCTGGTCATAAGACCGGGGATTTTTTTATCTTTTTTCCACCTTGTCTGTACAAAACGTTATGACCAGCAGGCCATTTTGCGTGGGCGATCCAGTAACGCAAAATCGGCGGGAGAAAGCCCTTGCGTCAGACAGGCCACTCACCAACAATCGCGATGTCAGCAAGGGGCTTTAATAAGGAAAGGGTTATGATGCACCAGGTCATCATACTGATTGTTCTGTTACTGATAAGTTTCGCAGCTTACTAACAGCCAATCAGAGGGGGGAGAGATCCCCTCTCACCCTTATTCCTTTACTTTAGGTCGAAAAAAAAGCAGCGTCAACCGCGAGATACGCGTCGAAACAAAATGTCCGACGCGCCTTCAAAATCAGCGCCCGCAGCGTCTGTAACGCCTGATGACGCGGTTTTACTTCTCGCTCTCGGTCTGGATCTTTTTGATGATATTGGTCGTGGAACAACCATCTTCGAAGTTCAGCACCATGACTTCACCGCCGTTGGCCCAGACCTCTTCGCTGCCCGCGATCTCTTCCGGCTTATAGTCGCCGCCTTTTACCAGCAGATCCGGCAGAATACCGGCAATCAGTCGTTGCGGCGTATCCTCTTCAAAAGAGACAACCCAGTCGACTGACTCCAGCGCGCCCAGCACGATCATACGCTGTTCGAGCGGATTAACCGGACGGCTTTCGCCTTTCAGACGTTTAGTCGAGGCGTCACTATTGACCGCAACAATCAGGCGGTCGCCCAGTTTGCGCGCGTTCGCCAGATAAGAGACGTGACCCGCGTGCAGAATATCGAAAACGCCGTTGGTCATAACCACTTTCTCGCCACGCTTACGCGCGCTGGCGACGGCCTGTCTCAACTCCTCTTCGGTCATGACGCCGAAGCCGGTATCCGCGCGTCCGCGCACTGCGTTTTCCAGCTCAATAGGGGAAACCGTTGACGTCCCGAGTTTACCTACCACTACGCCCGCCGCCGCATTGGCGAAATAACACGCCTCTTCCAGGGTATTTCCCGCCGCCAGCGTCGCCGCCAGCACGCCGATCACCGTATCGCCCGCACCGGTAACATCATAAACTTCCTGCGCCTGCGTCGGCATATGTAGCGGCGCTTTATTCGGTTGCAGCAGCGTCATTCCCTGTTCGGAACGCGTGACCAACAGCGCGGAAAGGTCGTAATCGGCAATGAGTTTCATGCCACGTTCAACCAGTTCGTCTTCGCTTTTACATTTCCCCGCGACCGCCTCAAATTCAGAAAGGTTTGGCGTCAGCAGCGTGGCGCCGCGGTAACGTTCAAAATCCGTTCCTTTCGGATCGATGAGCACCGGTACGCCCGCCTGGCGCGCCAGGGAAATCATAGTCTGCACGCTGGTCAGAGCGCCTTTGGCATAATCGGACAATACCAGCGCGCCGATCGATCCCAGCGCCTGGTTGATACGCTCATGCAACGGCTGTGGGTCCACGCCCTCAAAGCCTTCTTCAAAATCAAGACGAATGAGCTGCTGATTACGTGATAGCACACGCAGTTTGGTAATCGTCGGATGCGTCGGCACAGAAACGAAGTCGCACTTCACATTGACCTCTGCCAACGTTTTGCTCAGCGCGCGCGCGGCGTCATCAATACCCGTCAGGCCGACCAGACGGGCGTTCGCTCCCAGAGACGCAATGTTCATCGCCACGTTCGCCGCGCCGCCCGGGCGTTCCTCAACGGTATTTACCTTAACCACGGGCACCGGCGCTTCCGGTGAAATACGGCAAGTGGGGCCATACCAATAGCGATCCAGCATTACATCACCCACAACCATGACGCCTGCACGTTCAAACGCTGGCAGATTTACTTTCATTCCTGTCTCCTGAGAGATTCAAAATTTGCGCGCGATAATAGCATAATTCAAACGGCTACCAGCCACTTCCGCCAGCTTGCCTGCACCAGCGCGCGCTCTTTGCTAAAATACGTCTGCGCCACATGACCGGGAAGCTCCTGCAACGCCAGGTGGTGCAGTTCATCACGCAGTGTGGTGTAGGCTACCGTCAGCGCCTGCGCTTCGTGTTCATCCATAATGCCGTTTTGCGCCAGAAGCTCCAGGATGCGCACGTTATCAGACCAGCGCGTTAATTTAGGTTTTTCATGAGCGTAGCGCAGTACCAGATATTGCGCGATAAACTCAATATCCGTAATACCGCCTTCATCAGCTTTAATATCAAAACGATCGCGATGCTTATTGCCGAGATGCGCCCGCATTTTCTCGCGCATTTCACGCACTTCAGTCTGCAATGTCTTGCCGTCGCGCGCCGTCGTCATGATAGTGCGGCGCACCGTATCAAACTGTGAGGTAAGCTGCGGGTCGCCATATACCACGCGAGCGCGTACCAATGCCTGATGTTCCCAGGTCCAGGCTTCATGCTGCTGATAATCGGCAAACGCGTCCGCTGAAGTCACCAGCATTCCCGCCGCGCCAGAGGGGCGTAGACGCGCATCTACCTCATACAAAATGCCGGAGGAGGTGCGCGTACTGAACAGATGCATAATGCGCTGCGCCAGGCGCAGATAAAACTGCCGCCCGTCGATTTCGCGTTCGCCGTTGGTCATGACGTCCATCGGACAGTCATGCAGGAAGATGAGATCCAGATCGGAACTGTAGCCCAGCTCCCATCCGCCCAACTTGCCATAACCGACAACCGCAAACCCCCGCCCCTGGCGCTCGTCCAGATGCGCTGGCTGACCATAACGCGCAACCATTTGCGTCCACGCCTGCTGCACCACAGCATCAATCATCGCCTCCGCCAGCCATGTGAGGTGATCGCTCACTTTCATCACCGACAGCGTACCGGCAATATCCGCCGCCGCAATCCGCAAAAGCTGTGCCTGTTTAAACTGGCGTAATGCCTCCAGTTGTTGTTCTTCGTCTTCTTCCGGCACGCGCAGCAAATATTGGCGTAATTCGTCGCGATAAGCGTCTGTAGCCGTCGGCTGATAAAGCGTGCCGGGGTCGAGCAGTTCATCAAGCAACAACGGATAACGCGCCAGTTGGCTCGCTATCATTGGCGAAGCGGCGCAGAGCATAATCAGGTGTTTCAGCGCGCCGGGAAATTCGCTCAGCAGCTCCAGATAGGTGGTGCGAGTGACAATCCCCGCCAGCAACGGCGTTATCCGCGATAGCGTAACAGCGGCGTCTTCGCGGGAACAGACATCAGCAAGCAGGTGCGGCATCAGTTGGTCTAGCACCTGCCGCCCGCGCGGGCCGATAGGGCGTTTATCCAGTTCCTTACGGAAGTCAGCGATGAGGGTCAGAACTTGTCGCCGATCCTCATCGGCTAAATGCGCCAGCACTGGCGTCGAATCATCCTCCTGTAGCGCATCCTGCCATACTTCACGCCACGGCTCTGAACGTTCTTCCTCCTGCGGGGTATCGGCTTCATCATCGCCAATTAATTCGTTGAATACGCGGCGTACATTAGCCATATGATCCGTCAGTTCGCCAACAAGCTGCGGCCAGTTCTCCGCCTTCATTCCCCAGGCCAGCCGCGCCCGATTCAGATCGTCGGCAGGCAACGTTTGCGTCTGTTCGTCATTGATGCTTTGCAGCAGATTCTCCAGACGACGTAGAAAAAGATAGGCCACGCGCAGTTGCGCCACGTCATTCTCAGGCAGCAAATGCAGCGCAGCGATAGCATCCAGCGTCGGCAGTAACGAACGCGACTGTAGCGACGGCTCGCGTCCGCCGCGGATGAGCTGGAATACCTGCACGATAAACTCAATTTCCCGAATACCGCCCGCGCCAAGTTTAATGTTGTCCTTCAAACCGCGGCGTCGCACTTCGCGGGCGATCATCCCTTTCATATTACGTAGCGACTGGATGACGCTGAAATCGATATAGCGGCGGAAAACGAAAGGCCGCAGCATGGCGCGTAATTCACGAGACCAGGCGTCGTCGTTATCGCCCATTAGCCGCGCTTTCACCATGGCGTAGCGTTCCCAGTCGCGTCCTTGTTCCTGATAGTAGTCCTCCAGCGCGGCAAAACTCAGTACCAGCGGGCCGCTGTCGCCAAACGGTCGCAGGCGCATGTCCACCCGATAGACAAAACCATCCATTGTGGGCTGATCCAGCGCTTTGATCAGCCGCTGCCCGAGACGCGTAAAAAACTGGGCGTTATCGAGTTCACGACGCCCGCCCCGGGTCTCGCCATGTTCCGGCCAGGCGAAAATCAGATCGATATCAGAAGAAAAATTCAGTTCGCCGCCGCCCAGCTTGCCCATGCCTAAAATCAACAGCGGCTGCGGAACGCCCTGCGGGTTACAGGGGGTTCCCCACTCGCGGCAACAGGCGGCATACAGCCAATCACGCGCCCCCACGATGAGCGTCTCCGCCAGATGGCTCAACTGTTGTAAAATAGTCTCATCGTCCACCAGCGACAGCGTCTGCGCCCAGGCGATGCGTACCATGATGCGACGACGAAAAAACCTCAGTTCACGCATCAGCGAGGCGTCGTCACAGACACCTGCCAACGCCTCCTGTAACCAGCCAGCATAATGTCGCCATTCATCAGCCTGCGGCGATGCGGATTCCAGTTCGGCAAGCCACTCCGGATGCGCTATCACGCTATCCAGCGCAAAATCGCTAAATGTAAGTACTGACTTTGCCTGCGCGCTAAGCGATGTCTCAGTAAATCCTTCTGGTAGGCGCTCAACAACGGTCTGCCAGTACTGCGATAAGGGTGAAGAGAGCGGCGTCATTTAGGGGATATCCTTTAAATAATGCCGGATGGCGGCGTTTCGCCTGATCCGGCCTACAAGTCCGCATACCGTAAGCCTGATAAGCGCAGCGTCATCAGGCGCTTTCTACGGTTCTGATTATCGTTTTCCGCTGTGCAACCAGAACGGCTGCTGGTTAATGGCCTCATTACGGAAATGTTCAATTTCAATACGTTGCCCGGTAAGAATGGCGTGACGCAATCCCTGCCAGTTCTCCAGCCATGCCTGCGCGATCATCGCATCATAATACCCGGCCAGCAGTAAAACGCTGTCGATATCGCGAGTCAAACGCGGCAACTGGTCGCGATACTTATCACCCAGCGGTTGCCCAAAAACCTTCTTTAATTCAGCAGCATGACGAGAAAGATGAATGTCGGCGAAACGCTTAAAAGAATCGGCCATTTTGGCCTGCGCCTTCGCGTCCAGAAATGGCTGCCAGGCTTTCGTCACCAGCCATTCCGTCAATGCCAGTTTCGCCATCGCCGTTTGCGTACTATAAACGGCTGTGACGGCGGACACTGCGGATGTCATCGTCGCTTCCGCCTGGGTAAGTAGATCACGTAAGTGAGTGCTCGCTTTACGCGGAACAATGCCACCAAAGAGCATTAAGGCATGGCGCACCAACCCCATAGCATCCAGCACGTGTTCTTTCGCCGTCTCGTCGCCGCGCAGCCAGAGCTCTTCATGGTACTGCCACTGTGACAACGCCAGATCCAGCGAGGCCTCCAGCCCTTGCTCTACCGTGGCTTTCGCGGCGGTCCGCAGAATTGCCGTTGGTGTATTCTCTCGCGGCGCATTCCCCTGCGCCAGGTGATAACCTCGCGCCGCCTTACTCAGACTGCCCTGACGCAAACCGGTTTGCGACAGCAGTTGCTTCGCCAGTTTTAACACAGCGCGCGTATCGCCGCGAAGCAACTCAAGCTCCAGCTCACAAATCGGTTCGGCAAACTCGCCCGCTTTTACGTCGCCGAGATCGAGCGCAATTTCAATCCTGCTGCCGTCAACGTCCAGACACCATTTTTCCCGGTAAAAATCGGTACTGAACAGCGGCTGTACGCTTGATGCCAGGCCGGCGGGCAGGTTGCCATCCGGCCAGACCTCCGCCGGAAGTTGCGTCAGATCCAGCACAGGTTCGCTTAGCGCGACATTGTATTCGGGTCGCTGGTGCAGCCCGCCCGTTACCTGGCCGGCAATTTTCATGGTCATTTCATAGCGCCCATTTTCACCACGAATACGCAGCCCCATATCATGGCGGCGTAGCCAGTTATCAGGCGTTTCGAAGTAGATATTCAGTAACTGACTGGGCGCATGATGCTCGCCGCCGAGCGTATGAAGATGATTTCGCAGCGCATCTACGGCGTCGTGATTGACTATAAACTTTAATTCGATTTCCTGAGCCATGGCCTTGTACTTATGGGTTATGTCACATCTGGGAAGATTCTTGGCGAACTTACCCGCATTATTTTTGTCAGTAGATAGTATTTTGCGCCAAATTGCCATGCAACGAGCAATTTGACGGGCGTAAAAGTTTGACGTAGCGGCAAAGGCGACACAGATGATTCCGATTGATGTCGACTACTTTGCGTAGCGACACTGATGCCGTTACTATCGTTCCACTTTCTCTGACAATAACGACAGCCTGATGCCAAAATTACGCCTGATTGGACTAACTTTACTTGCGCTTAGCGCCACCGCCGTCTCTCATGCTGAAGAGACGCGTTACGTTTCTGATGAACTGAATACCTGGGTCCGCAGCGGTCCGGGAGATAATTATCGCCTTGTGGGTACCGTCAACGCCGGCGAGGAAGTCACGCTCTTACAGAGCGATGCCAACTATGGTCAAATTAAAGACAGTTCTGGTCGTACTGCCTGGATACCGTTAAAAGAACTGAATACCACACCAAGCCTGCGTACCCGCGTGCCGGATCTGGAAAATCAGGTCAAAACGTTGACCGATAAACTCAACAATATTGATACCACGTGGAATCAGCGCACCGCCGATATGCAGCAGAAAGTGGCGCAAAGCGACAGCGTCATCAACGGGCTAAAAGAAGAGAACCAGAAGCTGAAAAACGAGCTGATTGTCGCGCAGAAAAAAGTTAGCGCCGCGAATCTGCAGCTGGATGACAAACAGCGCACCATTATTATGCAGTGGTTTATGTATGGCGGCGGCGTATTGGGTATTGGCTTGCTGTTAGGGCTGGTGCTGCCGCATATGATCCCAAGCCGTAAACGCAAAGACCGCTGGATGAACTAAATCGCCTTCTCTGCGGCACTGTCTTATCATTAGAGGATGCTCGTTTTTAAAAGGAAAGTGGCGTGAAGATTTATCTGGTCGGTGGTGCGGTTCGGGATGCGTTGTTAGGGCTACCGGTTAAAGATAAAGATTGGGTCGTTGTCGGCGCCACGCCGCAGGAGATGCTTGATGCGGGCTACCAGCAGGTAGGCCGTGATTTTCCTGTGTTTCTCCATCCGCAAACTCACGAAGAATACGCGCTGGCGCGTACTGAGCGTAAATCCGGCTCCGGCTACACGGGCTTCACCTGCTATGCCGCGCCGGACGTTACCCTGGAAGCCGATCTCCAGCGTCGCGATCTGACCATTAATGCTCTGGCGCGCGACGATGACGGCCAGATTATCGACCCTTACCACGGGCGCCGGGATCTGGAGGCGCGTCTACTGCGCCATGTC
Source organism: Salmonella sp. 741265073_HBA (assembly GCF_046569105.1). NCBI lineage: Bacteria > Pseudomonadati > Pseudomonadota > Gammaproteobacteria > Enterobacterales > Enterobacteriaceae > Salmonella > Salmonella sp. 741265073_HBA. The sequence continues at coordinate 11,826 of NZ_JBKFRY010000013.1, forward strand.
TCTCCCGCGTTTGGCGAAGATCCCTTGCGCGTATTGCGCGTGGCGCGTTTTGCCGCCCGTTACGCTCATCTGAGTTTCCGTATCGCCGATGAAACACTGGCGCTAATGCGCGACATGACCGCGGCAGGCGAGCTGGAACATCTGACGCCGGAACGGGTATGGAAAGAGACGGAAAATGCGCTTACCACCCGCAATCCGCAGGTTTACTTCCAGGTATTGCGCGACTGCGGCGCCCTGCGCGTCCTGTTTCCGGAAATCGACGCCCTGTTTGGCGTACCCGCGCCGGCAAAGTGGCATCCGGAAATTGATACCGGAGTTCATACGCTGATGACGCTGTCGATGGCCGCCATGCTCAGTCCGCAGCTTGATGTCCGTTTCGCCACGCTTTGTCATGATCTGGGCAAAGGCTTAACGCCGAAAAACCTCTGGCCGCGCCATCATGGTCACGGCCCGGCGGGCGTGAAACTGGTCGAACAGTTATGCCAGCGTTTACGCGTCCCCAATGACCTGCGTGATTTAGCTAAACTGGTCGCCGAATACCACGATCTGATCCACACCTTTCCGATACTCCAGCCGAAAACGATCGTTAAGCTGTTTGACGCCATTGATGCATGGCGTAAACCGCAGCGCGTCGAGCAGATTGCGCTGACCAGCGAAGCCGATGTCCGTGGACGTACCGGATTTGAAGCGTCGGATTACCCGCAGGGGCGCTGGCTGCGCGAAGCCTGGCAGGTGGCGCAGGCGGTACCGACGAAAGAGGTGGTGGAGGCCGGATTTAAGGGCATTGAGATTCGCGAGGAGCTGACGAAGCGACGAATTGCAGCGGTCGCCAACTGGAAAGAGAAGCGCTGCCCGAACCCCGCCAGCTAAACGCCATCCGGCACGATAAATTGCCTGATGGCGCTGCGCTTATCAGACCGACAAAACAGTTAGGCCGGACAAGGCGGTACGCCGCCATCCGGCACGGTCAATCATCAGAAGAAGACAACGTAAACGGCAGCCGCCACCACAAAGCGGTAAATCGCAAACGGAATAAACGAGATACGCTTAATCAGTTGCAGGAAGGTCTTGATGGCGATCAGCGCCACCACAAACGCCGTCACAAAGCCCACTGCGAACATCGGAATATCCGCTGCGGTCAGGAATGACCAACTTTTGTAGAGATCCAGAACCGTTGCGCCCATCATCATCGGCACAGCCAGTAAGAACGAGAACTCAGAGGCGGCGTAACGGCTGACGCCCATCAGCATCCCACCGGAAATGGTCGCTCCGGAACGCGAGAAGCCCGGCCACAGCGCCAGACACTGGAAACAGCCAATCATAAACGCCTGACGATACGTCATATCATCCAGCCCCGGCGCGCGCGGTTCTTTCGGCTTCAGGCACTCGGCGGCAATCAGCAACAGACCGCCTACCACCAGCGCGTACATCACGTTAATTGGGTTAAATAGCGACTTGATCGTGTCATGAAAGACTAACCCCAGCACCACCGCCGGAATCATGCCCAGCAGGATGTGAATCAACGTTAATCGACCTTTACTTTCACCTTCACGCTGTAGCGGGCGGCCAAAGTGAATACCGATGAGACCAAACAACCGCCGCCAGAACATCACCACGACCGCCAGAATAGATCCAAGTTGAATCACCACTTCGAATGTCTTGGCCGTATCGCCTTCAAACCCCAGCAGATGACCCACAATAATCATATGGCCCGTGCTGGATACCGGCAAAAACTCCGTCAATCCTTCGACCACACCCAAAATTGCCGCTATCAGCAGCGAGTGCATATCGCTCATCAATAAACCCCTAAAATGAAGAACACTGCAAAAATGGATCTCGCGTTAAGACCCCATATATAACCGTTTGGTTTAAAAAATATAAAATTATTTATTTTTATTTCAGATTATTGCCACGCTCAATAATTACCCCTACGTTCGCCGCGCGCGCGACGGCGCCAGGCTTGCTCAGTTTGATGCGAACCCACGGAGAATTAAATCGGCTAAGCAGCAGATCCGCCACCTCTTCCGCCACGCGCTCGACCAGAGCAAAACGACCGCCTTCGACATGATTTATCACCGTGTCGGCGATATCCGCGTAACTTAGACAATCTGCGACATCATCGCTTTTCGCCGACTTACGGTTATCCCACGCCATTTCGATATCGAACACCAGTTTTTGCTCGATAGTCTGTTCCCAGTCGTAAACACCGATAGTGGTGATTACCGAAAGTTGCTCTATAAATACAATATCCATCACGACCCGCCTGCTTTTTGGCTAACCCGGATACCACTTCCGGCGAAATGTGCGTATTATCCACAGAAATAGTAAATAAAACGACACTTTCAATACGGAACAGCTTATGAGTGCAATCGCGCCTGGAATGATCCTCTTCGCGTACCTCTGCGGCTCAATTTCCAGTGCCATTCTGGTTTGCCGCATCGCCGGGCTGCCCGATCCGCGTGAAAGCGGCTCCGGCAACCCGGGCGCGACGAACGTATTACGAATCGGTGGCAAGGGAGCGGCTGTCGCGGTACTTATTTTTGACATCCTTAAAGGCATGTTGCCCGTCTGGGGCGCGTATGCGTTAGGAGTTACCCCTTTCTGGCTGGGGCTTATCGCTATCGCCGCCTGTCTGGGGCATATCTGGCCGGTCTTTTTTGGCTTTAAAGGTGGGAAAGGCGTAGCAACCGCATTTGGCGCCATTGCGCCCATCGGCTGGGATTTAACCGGCGTTATGGCTGGCACCTGGCTGCTGACGGTCCTGTTAAGCGGTTATTCATCGTTAGGGGCGATTGTCAGCGCCTTGATTGCGCCGTTTTACGTCTGGTGGTTTAAACCGCAGTTCACCTTCCCGGTGTCGATGCTGTCATGTCTCATTTTGCTGCGCCATCATGACAACATCCAGCGTCTGTGGCGTCGCCAGGAAACGAAAATCTGGACGAAGCTGAAAAAGAAACGCCAGAAAGATTCGGAGTAGTTTTTTTGCGCTATGCCGTGCCTGCGCATCGCCGGATAAATAGCTCGGTGATAGGCGTACATATCGAATCCGCCGCGCGTCACCCTTCCACCATTGGCGTGGTTAGGCGCGATTTTCGGCCTGATCTTCCTGGTGCTGCTGATCGTCACCGGGCTGTTGTGGATGCCCGTCGTTTTACTGTAAACCCGTTGGGGCGGCATGATGTCGCCCCCTTTTTTCCGCTTTTACGCCGCCGGCAGCTCGGCCAGCGGCCAGCGCGGACGTACCGTTACGCCAAGATCCGCCGTAACGCCCGCCTTAAACCGCACCATTCCGGCATAAGCGATCATCGCCCCGTTGTCAGTACAAAACTCCGGACGCGCATAGAACACTTCGCCGCGGCGTTTTTGCATCATTTCGGCAAGCTTCGCGCGCAGCGTGCGGTTAGCGCTGACGCCGCCCGCCATGACCAGACGCTTAAAACCGGTGCTTTCCAGCGCGCGCTTGCACTTGATCATCAGCGTATCCACGACCGCATCTTCAAAAGCGCGCGCGATATCAGCGCGAGTTTGTTCGTCGTCGCCATTACTACGAATGGTGTTAGCGGCAAAGGTTTTCAGACCGGAAAAACTAAAATCCAGCCCCGGGCGATCGGTCATCGGGCGCGGAAAGACAAAACGTCCCGCCGTCCCCTGCGACGCCATTTTCGACAGCATCGGGCCGCCAGGATAATCCAGCCCCAACAATTTGGCGGTTTTATCAAACGCTTCACCGGCGGCATCGTCAATCGACTCTCCCAGCAGTTCGTACTGACCGATTCCGGTCACGCTAATGAGCTGCGTATGCCCGCCGGAGACCAGTAGCGCCACAAACGGGAAATCCGGAGGGTTATCTTCCAGCATCGGCGCCAGCAGATGACCTTCCATATGGTGTACAGGAATGGCCGGCACATTCCAGGCAAATGCCAGCGAACGCCCGACGGTTGCGCCGACCAGCAGCGCGCCGACCAGGCCCGGGCCTGCGGTATAGGCCACCGCGTCGATATCGCTCGCCGTCAGACCGGCTTCTTTTAATGCCGCCTGAATCAGCGGCACGGTTTTACGCACATGATCGCGGGAAGCCAGTTCAGGCACTACGCCGCCGTAGTCAGCATGTAATTTCACCTGACTATACAATTGGTTGGCTAACAGACCTTTTTTGTCGTCGTAAATAGCGATGCCGGTTTCATCGCAGGATGTTTCAATACCCAGTACACGCATGACTTGTTTTACCTCGCTCTAATACCGCGCAGTGTAGGTCGAATGCGGGTGGATGTATACCCTCAGTCCCGACTTCGTGTATACTCCCTCACCTTATAAAAGTCCCTTTCAAAAAAGGCCGCGGTGCTTTACAAAGCAGCAGCAATTGCAGTAAAATTCCGCACCATTTTGAAATAAGCTGGCGTTGATGCCAGCGGCAAACCGAATTAATCAAAGGTGAGAGGCACATGCCGGTAATTAAAGTACGTGAAAACGAGCCGTTCGACGTAGCTCTGCGTCGCTTCAAGCGTTCCTGCGAAAAAGCAGGTGTTCTGGCGGAAGTTCGTCGTCGTGAGTTCTATGAAAAACCGACGACCGAACGTAAGCGCGCTAAAGCTTCTGCAGTGAAACGTCACGCGAAGAAACTGGCTCGCGAAAACGCACGCCGTACTCGTCTGTACTAATCTTTTGAGAGCGGGCTGCTCTCAATTCAGATCGAGTTGTAGTTGTAAGGCCGTGCTTCCGAAAGGAATGCGCGGCTTGTTTTCGTTTATGCATTAGCATATACACAAAATCATTCATGCTGCGTCCAGGCGGCAAGAGAGCAAGTCCCCGGCGCTTACGCAAGTCAGCGACAGGGGTGAGCGAACGCAGTCAACACTGCGGCAGCCTGAAGAATGACGTGTATAAAAGGGGCATATGGCTGGACGAATCCCACGCGTATTCATTAATGACCTGCTGGCGAGAACCGATATCGTCGATCTGATCGACGTGCGCGTAAAACTCAAGAAACAGGGCAAGAACTATCACGCGTGTTGTCCATTCCATAATGAGAAAACCCCTTCTTTCACCGTAAACGGTGAAAAACAGTTTTATCACTGCTTTGGATGCGGCGCGCATGGCAATGCGATCGACTTTTTGATGAATTACGACAAGCTCGAATTTGTCGAAACCGTCGAAGAATTAGCGGCCATGCATAACCTGGAAATTCCCTATGAAGCAGGCACCGGGCTTAGCCAGATAGAGCGCCATCAACGGCAAAACCTCTATCAGTTGATGAATGGTCTGAATGACTTTTATCAGCAGTCGCTTACCCATCCTGCGGCAAAACCTGCGCGTGACTATCTGCAAAAGCGCGGTCTGAGCGCTGAAATTATTCAGCGTTTCGCCATTGGCTTCGCGCCGCCTGGTTGGGATAACGCGTTAAAGCGCTTCGGTAATAACAGCGATAACAAGGCATTGTTGCTGGATGCCGGAATGCTGGTCAATAACGAGCAGGGCAGCACTTACGATCGTTTCCGTAATCGGGTCATGTTCCCTATTCGGGACAAACGCGGCAGGGTGATTGGTTTTGGCGGCCGAGTTCTGGGGAACGACACGCCGAAATACCTTAACTCTCCGGAAACGGACATTTTCCATAAAGGCCGCCAGCTATATGGTCTTTATGAGGCTCAGCAATATAGTGCTGAACCGCAACGCTTGCTTGTGGTCGAAGGTTATATGGATGTCGTCGCACTAGCGCAATACGACATTAACTATGCGGTCGCCTCGCTGGGTACCTCAACCACGGCAGACCATATGCATATGTTATTCCGGGCGACGAACAACGTAATTTGCTGTTACGACGGCGACCGGGCTGGCCGTGATGCCGCCTGGAGAGCGCTGGAAACAGCAATGCCTTATATGACCGACGGTCGGCAGGTACGCTTTATGTTTTTACCTGACGGCGAAGACCCGGATACGCTGGTGCGTAAAGAAGGCAAGGCGGCTTTTGAAGCGCGGATGGAGCAGGCGCAGCCGCTCTCTACGTTTCTGTTTAATAGCCTCCTGCCGCAGGTGGATTTAAGCTCGCCGGATGGCAGCACGCAGTTAGCCGCGCTGGCGCTGCCGCTCATTAATCAGGTGCCTGGCGACGCGCACCGTATTCAGCTGCGCCAGACGTTGGGGCTGAAGTTAGGCATTTTCGATGATAGTCAGCTTGATCGTTTAGTGCCAAAACAGGCGGAAAGCGGCGTTTCCCGCCCGGCTCCGCAGATAAAACGCACGACCATGCGTATACTGATAGGATTACTGGTGCAAAATCCGGATCTCGCGCCGTTAGTGCCGCCCTTAGACGCGCTGGATGAGAATAAGCTGCCTGGACTTGGCTTATTTAAAGAATTGGTCAAAACTTGTTTGGCTCAGCCAGGTCTTACTACCGGACAACTTCTGGAACTCTACCGTGGCACAAATGATGCTGCGACCCTTGAAAAATTATCGATGTGGGACGATATAGCAGATAAGGCGATTGCCGAAAAGACCTTTACCGACTCACTCAACCATATGTTTGATTCGCTGCTGCAACTGCGACAAGAAGAGCTGATCGCTCGCGATCGCACTCACGGTTTAAGCAGCGAAGAACGCCGAGAGCTCTGGACGTTAAACCAGGAGCTGGCCAGAAAATGAATTTAACGGCTTAAATGCCGCATATCGATCGGGAAGCCCCCGACAGCCGCAGTGAGAGGCAGCGGCCAAAATATAAGTATGCCCTCGCTTTAAATGTCGACAGCTATACCGTCGACACCAATCAAACGAATAAGTGTGGATACCGTCTTATGGAGCAAAACCCGCAGTCACAGCTGAAACTTCTTGTCACCCGTGGTAAGGAGCAAGGCTATCTGACCTATGCTGAGGTCAATGACCATCTGCCGGAAGATATCGTCGATTCAGATCAAATTGAAGATATCATCCAAATGATCAACGACATGGGTATTCAGGTAATGGAAGAAGCGCCTGATGCCGATGATCTGCTGCTGGCTGAAAATACCACCAGCACCGATGAAGATGCGGAAGAAGCTGCTGCACAAGTTCTGTCCAGTGTTGAGTCTGAAATCGGTCGTACGACTGACCCGGTACGCATGTATATGCGTGAAATGGGCACTGTTGAACTGTTGACCCGGGAAGGCGAAATCGACATCGCTAAACGTATCGAAGACGGGATCAACCAGGTTCAATGCTCCGTTGCCGAATACCCGGAAGCCATTACCTATCTGCTGGAACAGTACGATCGCGTTGAGGCTGAAGAGGCTCGTTTGTCCGATCTTATCACCGGCTTTGTCGATCCGAACGCGGAAGAAGAGATGGCGCCGACCGCAACTCACGTCGGTTCTGAACTCTCCCAGGAAGACCTGGATGATGACGAAGACGAAGATGAAGAAGACGGCGACGATGACGCCGCCGATGACGACAACAGCATTGATCCTGAACTGGCACGCGAAAAATTCGCTGAGCTGCGCGCGCAATACGTCGTTACGCGCGACACCATCAAAGCGAAAGGCCGCAGCCATGCTGCCGCGCAGGAAGAGATTCTGAAGCTGTCTGAAGTGTTCAAACAGTTCCGTCTGGTACCGAAGCAATTCGACTATCTGGTCAACAGTATGCGCGTGATGATGGATCGCGTGCGTACTCAGGAACGTCTGATCATGAAGCTCTGCGTCGAGCAGTGCAAAATGCCGAAGAAGAACTTTATCACGCTGTTTACCGGTAACGAAACCAGCGAAACCTGGTTCAACGCCGCTATCGCGATGAACAAACCGTGGTCGGAAAAACTGCACGATGTCGCGGAAGAAGTGCAACGCTGTCTGCAAAAACTGCGGCAGATTGAAGAAGAAACCGGTCTGACCATCGAACAGGTGAAAGACATCAACCGTCGCATGTCCATCGGGGAAGCGAAAGCCCGCCGTGCGAAGAAAGAGATGGTTGAAGCGAACTTACGTCTGGTTATTTCTATCGCTAAGAAATACACCAACCGTGGCTTGCAGTTCCTTGACCTGATTCAGGAAGGCAACATCGGTCTGATGAAAGCGGTAGATAAGTTCGAATACCGTCGTGGTTACAAGTTCTCCACCTACGCTACCTGGTGGATCCGTCAGGCGATCACCCGCTCTATCGCGGATCAGGCGCGCACCATCCGTATTCCGGTGCATATGATTGAGACCATCAACAAGCTCAACCGTATTTCTCGCCAGATGCTGCAAGAGATGGGCCGCGAGCCAACGCCGGAAGAGCTGGCCGAGCGCATGCTAATGCCGGAAGATAAGATCCGCAAAGTGCTGAAAATCGCCAAAGAGCCTATCTCCATGGAAACGCCGATCGGCGACGATGAAGATTCGCATCTGGGTGATTTCATCGAGGATACCACCCTCGAGCTGCCGCTGGACTCTGCCACTACCGAGAGCCTGCGTGCCGCCACGCACGACGTGCTGGCTGGCCTGACCGCCCGTGAAGCGAAAGTGCTGCGTATGCGTTTCGGTATCGATATGAACACCGACCACACGCTGGAAGAAGTGGGTAAACAGTTCGACGTTACCCGCGAACGTATCCGTCAGATCGAAGCGAAGGCGCTGCGTAAACTGCGCCACCCGAGCCGTTCTGAAGTGCTGCGCAGCTTCCTCGACGATTAATTCGCCGCACACGTATAAACGCCGCCGCAAGGCGGCGTTTTCTTATCAGGCCATGCGCAAGCGCCCTATTTGGCCTACAGAATCTCTACACAGCGCGAGTATTCGCGCCCTCATTCCCCATTGCTATAGCCCACGCATAATGAGCGCTTGGTCCAGTTCGCGATAGGCCTCGACCAGTTTTTCCGTTTTAATTCGGTTTAAGCCGCTGGGATTCGGCAACACCCACACCATCGTCGCGCCAATGGCGATCTTTTGTTTACCCCAGGCGATACCACGCTGGCTGAATCCCTGTTCAAAAGCCTGTTTACCAAGCACCGCCAGCGCTGCGGGCTGGTAGTCCTCTATTTTTTCAATCAGGTTGCGTCCGCCGCTACGTAATTCATGCAACTTCACCTCAGTCGCTTGTACCGTCGGTCGATCGACGAGTTTTGTTACCCCGCAGCGAAAATCCAGTAATTTTTCCGCCTCCTCCGGTTTCAACTGTCGATCGGTGAAACCGGCCAAATGAATAACTTTCCAAAAACGATTCGCGGGATGCGCAAACGGAAAGCCGGTATTCGCCGAGGAGAGTCCTGGATTGATGCCGCAAAAAACCACCCGTAGCCCTGGCGCCAGTATGTCCTTAACCATTATTACTCCTGAGCAATACAACGTACTTTAAGTATAACGGGTTGAAAACACATTGTTTATAAAAACAGCACCCGCACGGTTACGGCTGGATTACAGCGTAAAGTTACATTATAATCCACCGCCACGGCCCCTTAGCTCAGTGGTTAGAGCAGGCGACTCATAATCGCTTGGTCGCTGGTTCAAGTCCAGCAGGGGCCACCAAATTTTAGCTTTAAAATCATATAATTAAGCCACTCTAAAGAGTGGCTTTTTTGTTTCTGACAGGGTCGCCCCATACCGCTATTTACGATGCCAATAAGCTGCCGCACGTACCAGGTGTGGATCAAACCCCTTTTCAAAGCACTGACTTAAACGTTTTACCGTTTTGCCTTCGCCAGTAATCCAGATGAAATAGTCTGATTCTGGTATTGTCAGCTGCGACAGGCGCGTTTGTATTGCCTGTTCATCGCCGCCAACAACATATTCCACAGTAATATCCGTCAAATGGGCGAGATAATCGCGATATTCGGCATCCTGAATGCTCACCAACGCGGTTACCGCAGGGCGCGCAGGCAGACGGCTAAGCGATTCCAGACGACGACGCAGCGCAGGCATACCGGACTCATCGCAGACATAAACCTGACAGGCATAATCTTCCGGCACCACCAGCGAACCGCGCGGCCCGCCGATCGTCAGTGTATCACCTTCACGGGCTTCCATTGCCCAACGGCTGGCTACGCCGCCATCGTGGATAAAGAAATCCAGCGCCAGCTCGCGACGCGCCTCGTCATACAGCGGCGTGTAATCCCTGGAGACCGGACGAACGCCCTCCCCCCAGATAATACCTTCCTCAGTGACTGTCGGGGGCGTAAAGCGACAGCCTGGCTCAGGGAAAAAAACTTTCGTGTGATCGTCAAAGCCCAGGGAGGTGAAACCGTCCAGCGCCTCGCCGCCAAGTACGATCCGCTGAAATCCTGCGCTAATACGTTCTACCCGCAGAACGGTTAGCTCGCGAAAACGCAGTTCATTACGAACACGCTGTGGATAGCGTGCGGATGATGTCGTCATTTTTTGCCTTCGTGAAGTAATACGATATATCTAAATTAAAGTTTTAAATGATAATGATTGTTAATCAGTAAAAATGCAACTGTTTTTTGATAGTGTTCTGGCAACACGTCGCTAACTATAACCTTAAAATAAAAACTTATAAATTAATTGCTTATAGAAACACTCACTTTTACCCTTGCTAAAAAGCATCATTTAGATATAAATTAGATATATCTAAATAAGCAGGAGGCAATGATGCAAAATCAACATGAAGGGTGTTGCAAAAACCGGGATCATAAGCACGACGGCTGCTGTAAAGATCGAGAACATCAGCATGAAGGCTGCCATAGCGCGCATCAGCATGAGAACGCCAGTTGCGGCGGCGAACACCGTCACGGACACGGCTGTGGTCGTCATGGACAGGGCGGTGGTCGACGTCAGCGATTTTTTGGCCACGGGGAACTTCGGCTGGTCATTCTTGATATCCTGACCCGGGACGCCAGCCACGGCTATGAACTGATTAAAGCGATAGAAAACCTGACGGGGGGCGGCTATACGCCAAGCGCTGGTGTGATCTACCCTACGCTGGATTTTTTACAGGATCAGCAATTTATCACAATTAGCGACGAAGAAGGCGGGCGGAAAAAAATCGCGATTACCGCGAACGGCGCGCAATGGCTTGATGAAAATCGCGAACACCTGACGCATATTCAGGCGCGGCTAAAAGCCCGTTGTGTGGGCATGGAGTTACGTAAAAATCCGCAGATGAAGCGGGCGCTGGATAACTTCAAGGCCGTGCTGGATCTGCGGATAAACCACAGCGATATCAACGACGCGCAAATCAAACGCATTATCGGCGTGATTGATCGCGCGGCGCTGGAAATCGCCGAACTGGATTAAGCGGGCTGCGTGTCCTCTTCGCGGACGCGGAACACATTAACCAGCTCTTTTAAATGTAACGCCTGTTCGTTCAGCGACGCCGCGGCGGCAACAGACTCTTCCACAAGGCAGGAGTTTTGTTGCGTGGCGGCGTCAATCAGGCCAATCGCGCTGTTAATCTGCGAAATACCGTCAGTTTGCTCACGGCTGGCCTGCCCAATCTCGCGTAATATCACATCCATCTCTTCGACGTTATCCACCATGCCATTAATCAGGGCGCTGGCTTTCTCCACCAGGTGCATCCCTTCCTGAGTCTGACTGGTTGAATCTTCAATCAAATTACGGATTTCACTGGCTGACGAGGCGCTCTTTTGCGCCAACTGGCGAACCTCTCCGGCGACAACGGCAAAACCACGTCCATGTTCGCCCGCGCGCGCCGCTTCAACCGCCGCGTTCAGCGCCAGGATATTGGTCTGAAAGGCAATGGAATCAATGATATTGATGATATCTGACATACGATTTGCCGTATCGTTAATGACGCGCATTTTCTGCGTCACTTGATTCATCATCTCTCCATTGTTTTTCACCACGCTGGCGGCGCCGGCAGAGAGTTTGGTCGCTTCACTGGTATGATCGGCTGTGTTTTTAACCGTGGCGGTAATCTGTTCCATCGACGCCGCCGTTTCTTCAACCGAGCTGGCCTGCTCTTCCGTACGCGCCGCCAAATCCTGGTTACCGGCGACAATTTGCGCCGCCGCCGTGGAGATACTCTCCGAACCGTTTTGCACTTCCTGTACGATATCCAGCAGACGCGTTTTCATCGCCATTAACGCTTGCAGTAGTACGCCTGTTTCATCTTTATAATCGGTGGTGATATGACGAGTCAGATCGCCATCGGCAATCGCCTCGGCAAAGCGTACCGCGTCATCAAGCGGTCGGGTAATGGAACGTACGATATACCATCCCATTACGCATCCGGCGGCGATGCTTATCAGCGCCAGGGTAATTAACAGCGTCCGGTTAGTTTTAAAATCTCCTTCGACCTGCACGCCCGCGTTGTGCATTTGCGCGTCCTGAACAGCGATAAGCTCCTGAACTTTATCCTTATAGACCTTTTGCACCTGCACCGTTCTGGTCATCATCTCCTGAATGGCCGCCTGACGATTATGGCTTTGAATATCTTGCAAAATACGGAATCTGGACTCCAGGTATTGCTGGCGCGCTTCACGGATCTCGGTAATGATTTTCTGCGAAGCCGCATCGTGACGATTGCTGGAAAGCTCATCCAGTAGCGCCGTAATACGCTGGCTTATTTCATCCAGCTCTTTCTGCGAACTCTGGCTCCAGCGCCCCTCCTCATCCAGTAGCATGAGCTGCTGCGCGATGATGAAATCATTAAAATTATCGATTAACAGATTGGCTTTCACCGTGGTGGGATAATCATTGGTAATAATGTTCTGCATACCCGTATTAGCCCGATCAAGGCTAAACAAAGACAGAGCGGAACTGACCACCATGAGAACAATGAATAAGCCAAAGGCCATAAATAATTTTGAACGTATTTTAATGTTATGCAAAAACATATTTTCTCCCTGGGATTGCATATCCTCATACAGGAAGATTTATCGGCAATAATGTTACTAACTTTATGATATTGATCGCTTTTTATTTCGGAACATTATTAGTAAATAATATTTATTGTTCACAGAAAGATGAACCAAAAGTGACATAAATTGGCACTAATAATGAAAGAAATACGCTAAAAGGTTAACCATTTCTTATTTATCAACTGAGCTTATACCTATTAATAGGTAGGCAGGAAGAAGGAATAAATATCACATTATTTTTAACATCACAGGCCACTGATACTCTCTATGATGGCAGGCACCGCCTTCTATCAGAGCGCATCCGCCCGGTAAGCTTGTTGCTACCGGGCGGATGTCATTACCGTTGCTACCTACAAGTAAACTTAATGCAGTACCGTGACCGCATCCTCCAGCCGGCTGGCACGGTGTTTTACCATTGCGGAGACTTGTGCGCTTTCTTCCACCAGCGCCGCATTTTTCTGGGTTATGCGGTTCAACTCGTCCACGGCGCGAGTCAGGCTGGAAAGCCCATCTGTCTGTTCCTGCGTCGACTGACTGATACGTGCGATAAGCAGGGTGACATTTTGCACCTGGGCTACAATGTCATCCATGGTACGGCCTGCGGCGTGAACCTGCTCGGAGCCTGACTGCACCTTTGTTGCGCTGGCATCAATTAATTTACGAATATCGTTCGCCGCGTTAGCGCTGCGGCTGGCAAGATGGCGTACCTCGCCAGCAACCACGGCAAACCCTTTCCCCTGCTCGCCCGCTCTCGCCGCTTCTACCGCCGCATTCAGCGCCAGGATATTCGTCTGAAAAGCGATATCGTTAATTAGCGTGGTGATCGTCCCGATACGTTGCGTACTGTGAGCGATATCATCCATCGTTTTAATCACCGTATCCATCGCCTCACCTCCCTGAGTCGCCGCGCTACTGGCCGCCATGGAAAGCTTATCCGCAGCGGAAGCCGTCTCGGAGTTGAGCTTCACGGACTCCGCCATCTGATTCATGGTCGTTACCGTTTCCTGAACATTCTCCACGGTCTGACGGGTGTGTTCGTTCAGATCATTATTACCCTTCGCCAGCCTTTCACTGCCGTTTCTGACGCTGGAAACCTGACTTGATACGTCATTGATCAGCCAGCGGCACATCAAGCCAAGCTGCCCTACGGCCCTCAGCGTCAGCCCCAACTCATCGCTACGATTAAGATGTTGTACGCTGTTGCGTTCGCCGGTCGCCACTTTCAGCGCCTGCGTCGCCACATTTTCAATGGGACGCACAATTTGCCATTCCAATAGCGCCGTACCTGCCAGCATCGCCAACGCGCCCAACAGCAACGCCTGCCATGACGCATCCGTACCGAACAGCGCCAACGCCAGCATTACGGCCATTAGCCCCATAATGCTACGCACTCGCCAGCGAACAGGCATAGCGGGCAGTTTGCCCAGCAAACCCTGACGAACCACCAGGCCTTTATGAATACGTTTACTACACCGCCCTTCATTTAGCGCCTGATATAAAGGCTCGACGGCGGCAATCTCATCATCCGTGGCGCGGGTACGGATCGACATATATCCCGTCACACGCCCTTCACGTATCATCGGTACCGCGTTGGCCCGCACCCAATAATGGTCGCCGTTTTTACGCCGGTTTTTCACAATGCCGCTCCACGGTTCGCCCTGTTTTAGGGTGTACCACATATCTGCGAAGGCAGCTTTCGGCATATCCGGATGACGCACCAGATTATGTGGCTGCGCCAGTAACTCGTTTAACTGATAGCCGCTCACCTGGACAAAAGTGTCATTGGCGTGAGTGATATAGCTTTCCAGGTCGGTCGTAGACATCAGAGTGGTATCATCATCCAGCGGGGTATTTAGCTGGCTGACGTAGGGATGAGAAGACATGATAGCGTCCTGTGCAGGTTATCTGGATGTTAATTTTTCGCTCAGATGTTATTTCGGCGCTAATCTATTTATCTTTAGTTGTTAAAATTGCTCTGGATCGCAATTTGCGATTAATCCTTAATATTTGTACGATTTTCACCTCATCCTGCGCCTTATTTTCATTATGAAATTGTTTAGCGTAGACAACCTTTTTCTTTAAAATCTGCCCTGGCTCACCTTTTTCTCACGCCGCCGCTACCGCAACACACCGTAAACCGTAAAACAAGATCTGCTCAAAATGCATCCAATTGTTAACGCATGACATTAAATGTTGTGTAAATGTGATTATTCCTGGTGTTTATCCCGATTTTCACTATGGGCTTAGACCCCCGCTAATCCCTGCAATACTTAATTCAGTATCATGTGATACACGGCCCTCTGGAGCTCATTTTGAACAGGTTACCTTCCAGCGCATCGGCTTTGGCCTGTAGCGCGCACGCACTGAATCTCATCGAGAAGCGAACGCTAAACCATGAGGAAATGAAAGCACTAAACCGAGAGGTCATTGACTACTTTAAAGAGCATGTAAACCCAGGATTTCTGGAATACCGGAAATCTGTTACCGCCGGCGGGGATTACGGAGCCGTAGAGTGGCAAGCGGGCAGTTTGAATACGCTTGTCGACACCCAGGGGCAGGAGTTTATCGACTGTCTTGGGGGGTTTGGCATCTTTAACGTGGGGCACCGTAATCCTGTTGTGGTATCCGCCGTCCAGAATCAACTCGCAAAACAACCTCTCCACAGCCAGGAGTTACTTGATCCCTTGCGGGCGATGCTGGCAAAAACGCTGGCGGCGCTGACACCGGGGAAACTCAAATACAGCTTTTTCTGTAACAGCGGCACCGAATCCGTCGAAGCGGCGCTAAAACTGGCAAAAGCGTATCAGTCGCCGCGCGGCAAGTTTACCTTTATCGCCACCAGCGGCGCATTTCATGGCAAATCATTGGGCGCGCTCTCCGCCACGGCCAAATCCACCTTCCGCAGACCCTTTATGCCTTTACTGCCGGGCTTCCGCCATGTGCCGTTTGGCAATATCGACGCGATGAGCATGGCATTTAGCGAAGGCAAAAAAACGGGCGACGAGATAGCAGCCGTGATTCTGGAGCCTATTCAGGGTGAAGGCGGCGTGATCCTGCCGCCGCAGGGATACCTGACAGAGGTACGTAAGCTCTGTGACGAATTCGGCGCGCTGATGATTCTGGATGAAGTACAAACCGGCATGGGGCGTACCGGCAAGATGTTTGCCTGTGAGCACGAAAATGTGCAGCCTGATATTCTGTGTCTGGCGAAAGCCTTGGGCGGCGGCGTGATGCCGATTGGCGCCACCATCGCGACTGAAGAGGTGTTTTCGGTTCTGTTCGACAACCCCTTCCTGCATACCACCACTTTTGGCGGTAATCCGCTGGCTTGTGCTGCCGCGCTGGCGACCATTAACGTCCTGCTGGAGCAAAACCTCCCGGCCCAGGCGGAACAAAAAGGCGATACGCTCCTGGATGGTTTTCGACAACTTGCGCGTGAATATCCCAATCTGGTACACGATGCACGCGGCAAAGGTATGTTGATAGCCATTGAATTTGTCGATAACGAAACGGGCTACCGTTTTGCCAGTGAGATGTTCCGTCAACGCGTGCTGGTCGCTGGTACGCTGAATAATGCGAAAACAATTCGTATCGAGCCACCGCTCACGCTAACCATTGAACTGTGCGAACAGGTATTGAAATCAGCGCGTAATGCGTTGGCGGCGATGCAGGTGAGCGTTGAAGAGGTTTAAAAACGATGCCGGATGGCGCTGTGCTTATCCGGCCTGTTTTCCCCGGGTCGCGGCCTCTTTTTTGAATCCCATCACAATCACCACATTCCCCTTTTCCCTTTTACCTCGCGACGGCTACATTAGTAACTCATCCGACCACATAACAATAATTTTACATACTGGATACGCTTATGAGCTACCCGTCGCTGTTCGCCCCGCTCGATCTGGGCTTTACTACTCTCAGAAACCGTGTGCTGATGGGATCGATGCACACGGGTCTGGAAGAACATCCTGATGGCGCTGAGCGCCTGGCGGCATTTTATGCCGAGCGCGCGCGACACGGCGTAGCGTTAATCGTCACCGGCGGTATTGCGCCCGTTCCCTCCGGGGTCGTGATGACCGGCGGCGCGATGCTGAACGATGCCAGCCAATTAACGCCTCACCGCGTGGTGACCGATGCCGTACATGCGCAAGGCGGTAAAATCGCGCTGCAAATTCTGCACACCGGACGTTACAGCTATCAGCCGCACCTGGTCGCGCCGTCGGCAATTCAGGCGCCAATCAACCGCTTTATGCCGCATGAACTGACGCATGATGAAATCTTGCAGTTAATCGACGGCTTCGCGCATTGCGCGCAACTGGCGCGGGAAGCAGGTTACGACGGCGTAGAGGTGATGGGATCAGAGGGCTATCTGATTAATGAATTTCTCACCCGGCGAACTAACCATCGCGATGACGAATGGGGCGGCGACTATGCCAGCCGTATGCGCTTCGCGGTTGAGGTAGTACGCGCGGTACGCCAGCGGGTAGGGAACGACTTTATTATTATCTATCGCCTGTCGATGCTCGATCTGGTGGAAAATGGCGGCACGTTCGACGAAACGGTACAACTGGCGCAAGCCATTGAAGCCGCAGGCGCAAGCCTAATTAATACCGGCATTGGCTGGCATGAGGCGCGAATCCCGACCATCGCCACGCCAGTACCGCGTGGCGCCTTTAGCTGGGTGACGCGGAAACTCAAAGGTCATGTGTCGGTTCCGCTGATCGCGACCAATCGCATTAACGATCCGCAGGTCGCCGAGACGATCCTGACGCGCGGCGATGCCGATATGGTGTCGATGGCGCGTCCCTTCCTTGCCGATGCCGAATTCCTGACTAAAGCGCAATCCGGACGCGCAGATGAGATCAACACCTGTATCGGCTGTAATCAGGCCTGTCTGGATCGGATCTTCATCGGCAAAGTGACCTCCTGTCTGGTGAACCCACGCGCCTGTCACGAAACCCACATGCCGATAACGCCGGCCATACGCAAAAAGAATCTGGCCGTTGTCGGCGCAGGCCCGGCGGGGCTGGCTTTCGCGATTAACGCCGCGTCGCGCGGCCATCATGTCACGCTGTTTGACGCCCAGAGTGAAATTGGCGGTCAGTTCACTATCGCCAGGCAGATCCCGGGTAAAGAGGAGTTTTACGAAACGCTGCGCTACTACCGTCGAATGATCGATATTACTGGCGTTACGCTGAAACTGAACCAACAGGTGAACGCAGAGGATCTTCAGCCGTTTGACGAAGCGATCCTCGCCTGCGGAATAGTACCGCGCCGCCCGCCGATAGACGGTATTGATCATCCAAAAGCATTGACCTACCTGGAGGTATTGCGCGATAAGGCGCCGGTTGGTAAACGAGTGGCGATCATCGGCTGCGGCGGGATCGGTTTTGACACGGCCATGTATCTGAGCCAGCACGGCGAATCCACCAGCCAAAATATTGCTGAATTTTGTACGGAATGGGGAATTGATACCAGCCTGCAACAGGCAGGCGGTCTGCGCCCGGAAGGCCCGCGCCTGGCACGTAGTCCACGGCAAATCGTCATGCTGCAACGTAAAGCCAGCAAGCCGGGCGAAGGATTAGGTAAAACCACCGGCTGGATCCATCGCGCGACGTTACTGGCGCGCGGCGTGAAGATGATCCCGGCAGTCAGTTACCAGAAGATCGACGACGACGGATTACATCTTTTGATCGGCGGCGAACCGCAGTTGCTGGAAGTGGATCATGTGGTGATCTGCGCCGGACAAGAACCCCGCCGTGAACTGGCGGACCCGTTACGCGCCGCAGGTAAAACGGTACATCTTATCGGCGGATGCGATGTCGCGATGGAGCTGGATGCCCGACGGGCGATTGCCCAGGGCACCCGACTGGCGCTGGAGATTTAACGACTTTACCTGATGGTGCTGCGCTTATCGGGCTTACGTCGTCATACCGGTTTTATAGGCCGGTATGACGCTTGAGCGCCTTATCGACGGCGTCCCTGCTTCACCGCTTTCAAAATAACAAATTTATTGTTGGTTGCTATCGTCGCGCAATTACCGAAAATCTTCTTCAGCTTGTGGAAATAGTCCAGATGGCGGTTCGCCACAATATACAGTTCGCCGTTGATTTTCAGGCAGCGGCGGGCGTGATGGAACATCTCCCAGGCGATATTATCCGTCAGCGCATGTTTCTGGTGGAACGGCGGGTTGCAGAATACAGCGTTAAAACGGAACGGCTCCACGCCGGAGAGCGCATTGTTGATCATAAATTCGCAGCGTTCGAACGCTTCCGGCAGGTTCGTTTCTACATTCAAACGGCTGGAATCTACCGCCATCGGCGATTCATCGACAAATACCACGTTCGCCTGCGGATTTTTCGCCAGTAAGCTCAGGCCAATCACCCCATTGCCGCAGCCGAGATCGACAATCTCCCCGTCGAGGTTTTCCGGCAAATGCTGCATAAAGAAGCGCGCGCCGATATCCAATCCGGTACGAGAAAACACATTCGCGTGGTTGTGAATCGTCCAGCCTGTATCTTCCAGTTTCCAGCTTAGCGTTTGCGGCGCGTCGGCCAGTTGCGGATGACTGAAGGTACAGTTAATCAGGCGCGCTTTCTTCCACGCCAGCGTCGTCGTGGTTGGGCCCAGCACTTTTTCAAACAGTTCCAGCGTAGAGGTATGAATATCACGCGCTTTCGCGCCGGCGATAATATGCGTTTGCGCCGTAACGACCTTACGCAAAGCGCGTAACTGCTGTTCCAGCAACGCCAGTGTTTTCGGTACCTTAATCAATACCACGCCTGGCGCCTGCGGGTAGTCAGCGGTACTGTCGAGAAACGTTACGCTGGACTCCGCGATGCCGTTATGGCGTAAATTCTCTCGCGTACCCAGTTCGCTTAAATATGAATCGCCAATACTGTATGGCGAATGCTCCGCCAGCGCACAGCTTAGCGCGCCAAACGTATCATTCAGGATCAGCACCGGGCCGCGAATTTCCGTCTCATCCAACTGTTGCAGCAGATACTCATCGGCCGCCTCCCACGCCAGAAGCGGGTTAACATCATCCGTTTGCGGAAAACGTTTCAGCGTCAGTGAACGGAAACCGTCGTCTACGTGGCTCATTAGGCCTCCTGAATGGTAAAATTGCGGCGTTATCCCTGAAAAGGGTGCGTGAGTATACACTTTTTATCAGCAACATGGAGCTTTGATGACCTCACTAACTTACCTTCAGGGGTATCCGGAACATCTCCTTGCCCAGGTGCGCACCTTAATCGCCGAGCAGCGCCTGGGAGCGGTGCTGGAAAAACGTTATCCCGGCGCGCATGATTACGCCACTGACAAAGCGCTATATCACTATACTCAGGAACTGAAAAGTCAGTTTCTGCGCAATGCGCCGCCCATCAATAAAGTGATGTATGACAGCAAGATCCATGTGCTGAAAAATGCGCTGGGACTGCATACCGCTGTCTCGCGCGTTCAGGGCGGCAAGCTCAAGGCAAAGGCGGAGATCCGCGTCGCCACCGTGTTTCGCAACGCCCCGGAGCCATTCTTACGGATGATTGTGGTTCACGAGCTGGCGCACCTGAAAGAGAAAGATCATAACAAAGCGTTTTATCAGCTCTGCTGCCATATGGAGCCGCAGTACCATCAACTGGAGTTTG
Source organism: Salmonella sp. 741265073_HBA (assembly GCF_046569105.1). Classification (NCBI taxonomy): domain Bacteria; kingdom Pseudomonadati; phylum Pseudomonadota; class Gammaproteobacteria; order Enterobacterales; family Enterobacteriaceae; genus Salmonella; species Salmonella sp. 741265073_HBA. Next base: position 32,241 of record NZ_JBKFRY010000013.1, read on the forward strand.
ATACGCGCCTGTGGCTGACGCATCAGGCGCTGTCGGCACAATAAATTCTGAAAATGCCCCTTCCCCCGTATCTTTTTAACGGCGTGGGCATAAAATCGACGCGTTCACATTTCGCTCATTGCCTGCCGCCACGTCAAGGATGACGATCTGTAGAGGGTATTTTTTATCCACCGCCAACGGAACCGCGCAACGACCATGCTCTCACAATGTGCCCGTTTTATCCGCCGCCTCTGTTTTACACGCCGGGCGTTAACAGTGGCGTGCTTTCTGCTTGTCGCGGCAGGCGTCGCGCTTTTCTATTCTAACTGGCTTATCGTCAACGCCTCACAGCATCTGACATGGAATGACATTCAGACCGTTCCCGCCCGCAACGTCGGGCTGGTGTTAGGCGCCAAACCCGGCAATCGGTATTTTACCCGGCGGATTAATACTGCCGCCGCGTTGTATCACGCCGGTAAAGTGAAGTGGCTGTTAGTCAGCGGCGATAATGGCAAAAAAGAGTACGATGAACCTTCGGCGATGCAGCAGGCGCTGATAGCGAAAGGTGTACCGGAGGCGGCCATTTTTTGTGATTATGCCGGATTCTCCACGCTGGACTCCGTGGTTCGCGCCCGGAAAGTGTTTGGCGAAAGCCGCATTACGATTATCTCGCAAGCATTTCATAATCAACGGGCGATCTGGCTAGCGCAACAATATGGCATAGACGCTATCGGCGTTAACGCGCCGGATCTGAATAAAAGGCACGGAACCTACACACGACTTCGGGAAAAGCTGGCGCGGGTTAGCGCGGTGCTGGATGCCAAAATTTTGCACCGTCAGCCTAAATATCTGGGCGCTGGTGTCACTATTGGGGCTGATAGCGCACACGGGTGCCCTTCTCGCCAGTAAAATGACAGAGTGCGTCGCAGCGCACTGGCAAGGGCGGAAAGGCGTGCTACATTGACAAAAAATCCCTTTCTGGAGTCCGCTGACGTTTATGATACGTTTCGCTGTAATTGGGACTAACTGGATCACGCGCCAGTTTGTCGACGCCGCCCATGAAACCGGCAAATTCAGGCTCGCCGCCGTTTACTCCCGTAGTCTTGAACAGGCGCAGTCTTTCGCAAATGATTATCCCGTCGAGCATCTGTTTACCTCGCTGGAAGCGATGGCGCAAAGCGACGCGATTGAGGCGGTTTATATCGCCAGCCCGAACTCCCTGCATTTCTCCCAGACGCAGCGCTTTTTGCAGCATAAAAAGCATGTCATGTGCGAAAAGCCGCTGGCTTCTAACCTGGCGGAGGTTGATGCCGCTATCGCCTGCGCGCGCGATAACCAGCGGGTACTGTTTGAAGCCTTTAAAACCGCCTGCCTGCCCAATTTCCTGCTGCTGCGGGAATCGTTGCCGAAAATCGGCAGAATGCATAAAGCATTCCTAAATTACTGCCAGTACTCTTCACGTTATCAGCGCTATCTGAACGGTGAAAATCCGAATACGTTTAATCCGGCCTTCTCCAATGGTTCGATTATGGATATCGGGTATTACTGTCTGGCGTCGGCGATCGCGCTATGGGGCGAGCCGCGCAGCGTTCAGGCGTCAGCGAATTTGTTGGAAAGCGGAGTAGATGCGCACGGCGTCGTGGTTATGGATTACGGCGATTTTAGCGTCACGCTACAGCATTCCAAAGTCAGCGACTCGGTACTGGCCAGTGAAATTCAGGGCGAGAGGGGATCGCTGGTCATTGAAAAGCTGTCGGAATGCCAGAAAGTGTGTTTTGCGCCGCGCGGCGCGCTGATGCAGGATCTGACCCAGCCTCAGCATATTAATACCATGCTGTATGAAGCCGGGGCGTTTGCCCAGCTTATTGAAAACCACGCCGTGGAACATCCGGGGTTGTCGCTAAGTCGCGCCACGGCAAAATGGCTGACAGAAATACGCCGTCAAACCGGGGTCATCTTCCCGGCGGACGATCTGACTCATCCCCTTACTGCGTAAAATTATGTAAATTATATGTTACAGGTCATTGACTCTACGCGTGGCCTGTCATACTTTGTTACGCGCAAAGGGGAGTAACTTCATTGCCGGTCGATCGTCATTACGATGTGTGCAAAACCACATCCGGTCACCGGGCAGCCATAAAGGAATGCGTCAGCGTATTCCTTTATTGTTGTAAGTGAGACCTTGCCGAATGGCAAGGTCTATGCATAAAAGCAGCGGCTAATGCCATTCGGCGTTAGCCGTTTTTTTTTGCATAGGGAGAAATAATGAATACTGTTGGTACGCCATTATTATGGGGTGGATTCGCGGTTGTTGTGGTGATAATGCTATCCATCGACCTGTTGTTGCAGGGACGCCGTGGCGCACATGCGATGTCGATGAAACAAGCAGCAGGATGGTCAATCCTGTGGGTAACGCTCTCGCTACTGTTTAACGCTGCTTTCTGGTGGTATCTGGCTGAAACGCAAGGGCGCGAAGTTGCTGACCCGCAGGCATTGGCGTTCCTTACCGGCTATCTGATTGAAAAGTCGCTGGCCGTAGATAACGTCTTTGTCTGGCTGATGCTGTTTAGCTATTTCTCCGTCCCTCCGGCTCTGCAACGCCGGGTGCTGGTGTATGGGGTTCTTGGCGCGATCGTGTTGCGTACTATCATGATTTTCGCCGGTACCTGGCTTATCACTCAGTTCGAATGGCTGCTGTATGTGTTCGGTGCCTTCCTGCTGTTTACCGGCGTAAAAATGGCGCTGGCGAAGGAAGACGAATCCGGCATTGGCGAAAAACCGATGGTGCGTTGGCTGCGCGGGCATCTGCGCATGACCGATACGATCGAGAACGAGCACTTTTTCGTACGTAAAAACGGCCTGCTGTATGCCACGCCGCTGCTGCTGGTGCTGATTATGGTTGAGTTCAGCGATGTGATCTTCGCCGTTGACAGTATTCCGGCGATCTTTGCGGTCACCACCGACCCGTTCATCGTACTGACCTCTAACCTGTTTGCCATCTTAGGACTGCGCGCGATGTACTTCCTGCTGTCCGGCGTGGCGGAACGTTTCTCGATGCTGAAATATGGTCTGGCGGTCATTCTGGTCTTTATCGGCATTAAGATGCTGATCGTCGACTTCTACCATATTCCTATCGCGATTTCGCTGGGCGTAGTGTTTGGCATTCTGACCATTACGCTGGTGATTAACGCCTGGGTTAACCATCAGCGCGATAAGAAACTACGAGCGCAATAATCTTTTATCGGGGTAAACCTGCCCCGTCAAAAACGCCCGGCAGCGCACACCTGCCGGGCGTTTTTGTTTAACATGTCACAATACTGTTAATATAAAGTTATAAAACATGATCACAGCAAAAAATCCAGGATATTTCGCTTCCCGAACCTTCAACTTTCCTTATACTCAACCAGGCAAACACTTTGTTACATCCTGAAAGATGCGCCGTAAGAGCGTGCAGGGGATGACCAGCAACACAATACAAGGAACATGAAATGGCTACGCAACGAGCATCAGGGCTACTGCAGCGTTTAGCGCAAGGCAGTCTGGTTAAACAAATTTTAGTGGGTCTGGTACTGGGGATTTTACTGGCATGGATTTCTAAGCCTGCGGCAGAAGCGGTTGGCTTGCTTGGCACCCTGTTCGTCGGCGCCTTAAAAGCGGTCGCCCCCGTTCTGGTGCTGATGCTGGTCATGGCCTCGATCGCCAACCACCAGCACGGTCAAAAAACCAATATTCGCCCTATTCTCTTTCTTTACCTGCTAGGCACCTTTTCAGCCGCGCTGGCGGCCGTTGTGTTCAGCTTCGCCTTCCCTTCAACGCTGCATCTGTCCAGTAGCGCCCAGGATATCGTGCCGCCGTCCGGCATTGTAGAAGTCCTGCGCGGTCTGCTGATGAGCATGGTGTCGAACCCCATCGACGCGCTGCTGAACGCTAACTATATCGGGATTCTGGTGTGGGCCGTCGGTCTGGGATTTGCCCTGCGTCATGGCAATGAAACCACCAAAAACCTCGTGAACGATATGTCTAACGCCGTGACCTTTATGGTGAAACTGGTGATCCGTTTCGCGCCAGTCGGTATTTTTGGTCTGGTTTCATCAACGCTTGCAACCACCGGCTTCTCCACCCTGTGGGGCTATGCGCACCTGCTGGTCGTCTTGATTGGCTGTATGCTGCTGGTCGCGCTGGTGGTCAACCCGCTGTTGGTATTCTGGAAAATTCGTCGCAACCCTTATCCGCTGGTGTTCGCCTGCCTGCGTGAAAGCGGCGTTTATGCCTTCTTTACCCGCAGCTCTGCCGCCAATATTCCAGTGAATATGGCGCTGTGCGAAAAACTGAATCTGGACAGGGATACTTACTCCGTTTCCATTCCGCTGGGCGCCACCATCAATATGGCCGGCGCGGCAATTACCATTACGGTTCTGACGTTGGCGGCAGTTCATACGTTAGGCGTCCCGGTGGATCTGCCTACAGCGCTGCTGCTGAGCGTGGTGGCCTCGCTGTGTGCTTGCGGCGCCTCCGGCGTGGCAGGCGGTTCATTGCTGCTGATCCCGCTGGCGTGCAACATGTTTGGCATCCCGAACGATATCGCGATGCAGGTAGTAGCGGTCGGCTTTATTATCGGCGTATTGCAGGATTCGTGTGAAACGGCGCTGAACTCATCTACCGATGTTCTGTTCACTGCGGCAGCCTGCCAGGCAGAGGACGAACGTCTGGCGAATAACGCCTTGCGTAGCTAAGTGATTATTGATGCCGGATGGCGTATGCCATCCGGCGTAACGATAGATCTGAATCTCCCAATCCGTAGGCTGTGACGTAAAGCGAATTTATATCCACACGCAACATCCTCGCGTAACGTTATATATAGATGGCGTCTGCCGCGGCGCTCGGTCAGCGTAAAGTATAAAGTGTCAGCCTGTGTAAATCCTCTCGCCACCCTCCCTTGCGATAAGCAAAATCAAAGCTCAACGACGCGTAATTTCTATAACGGACTTCGTTGACCTTTGTTACAATTAGATGCATTTTGAATTTTTGTGTGTTAGTGCTTGCTTACTTCACAACTTAACAAGGAATAGTTCAGGCCGCGAATTTGCCGTTTCCGCAACGCTGATAAAAACTCCAACTCTGTTGCGGCAGTGCAAACCTCAGATCACCGGCGTGACGTTAACCGATTCTCCAGGAATACTGAATGGAACTACTGACTCAATTGCTGAATGCCCTGTGGGCTCAGGACTTTGAAACACTGGCCAATCCTTCCATGATTGGCATGTTATATTTTGTGTTATTTATGATTTTGTTTCTGGAAAATGGGCTGCTCCCTGCCGCCTTTTTGCCTGGCGACAGCCTGTTGATCCTGGTCGGCGTGCTGATCGCCAAAGGCGCGATGGGTTATCCACAAACCATTTTGCTGCTTACCGTCGCGGCCAGCCTGGGTTGCTGGGTGAGCTATATTCAGGGCCGCTGGCTGGGGAATACCCGCACCGTGCAAAACTGGCTCTCTCATCTCCCCGCACATTATCACCAACGCGCCCATCACCTTTTCCATAAACACGGCCTGTCGGCATTATTGATAGGCCGTTTTATCGCGTTTGTCAGAACGCTGCTGCCCACCATTGCCGGCATATCCGGCCTGAATAACGCGCGCTTTCAGTTTTTCAACTGGATGAGCGGCTTGTTGTGGGTGCTTATCCTGACGTCGCTGGGCTATCTGCTGGGCAAAACGCCCGTCTTTATGAAGTATGAAGATCAGTTAATGTCATGCCTGATGCTGCTGCCCGTAGTGCTGCTCTTTTTTGGCCTGGCGGGTTCACTGGTCATGCTGTGGAAAAAGAAGTATGGGAGCCGGGGATAACTTATGCTTAAACCACGCATAACTGCCCGACAACTCATTTGGATCAGCGCTTTTCTACTGATGCTGACCATACTCATGATGGCGTGGTCAACGCTGCGTCAGCAAGAGTCGACGCTGGCCATTCGCGCGGTTAACCAGGGCGCCAGTATGCCAGACGGCTTCTCAGTTCTGCATCATCTGGATGCGAACGGCATTCATTTTAAAAGCATTACGCCTAAAAATGACATGTTGCTCATTACCTTCGATTCCCCTGCGCAAAGCGCCGCAGCAAAAACAGTGCTTGATCAAACGTTACCACACGGTTATGTCGTCGCTCAGCAGGACGATGACAACGAAACGGTACAGTGGCTGTCCCGCTTACGGGAAAGCTCACACCGCTTTGGCTAATCTCCAGGAATCCGAATCATATCACTCACTTTGGTGATTTCATTGTTTAATGACTATGATTAATAAAGCGGTGTTTAACCCACCGCGTTATTATCGGGATCACCGCCCCGGACAACGGGTCCGAACATAAGGGAAAGTTCAGGAATGAAATATCGCATCGCTTTGGCTATCACGCTTTTTACACTTAGCGCCGGTAGCTACGCTAATTCGCTTTGTCAGGAAAAAGAGCAGGATATACAAAAGGAAATTAGCTACGCTGAAAAGCACAACAATCAGCGCCGTATTGAGGGTCTGAACAAGGCGCTCAGCGAAGTACGCGCCAATTGTACTGACAGCAAGCTGCGCGCCGAGCATCAGAAAAAGATCGCTGAGCAAGAAGAAGAGGTAGCCGAACGCCAACGTGATTTAGCCGAGGCAAAAGCAAAAGGCGATGCGGATAAAATAGACAAACGTGAACGTAAGCTGGCCGAGGCTCAGGATGAGCTAAAAAAACTTGAGGCCAGAGACTACTAAATTAACGCCGAATGTAAATACTCACTCACCTGGAGAAAACTATGTCGAAAGATAACACTACGGAACATCTGCGCGCTGAGTTGAAATCCCTGACCGATACGCTTGAAGAAGTGCTGAGCTCTTCGGGCGAAAAGTCGAAAGAAGAGTTGAGTAAGATTCGTAGCAAAGCCGAGCGCGCGCTGAAAGAGAGCCGTTACCGCCTGGGCGAAACGGGTGATGTGATTGCCAAACAGACTCGCGTCGCCGCCGCCCGCGCCGATGATTATGTGCGCGAAAATCCCTGGACAGGCGTAGGCATTGGCGCCGCTGTCGGTCTGGTGTTGGGCGTACTGCTGACGCGTCGTTAATTATGGCGGACTCTCGACAGGCACAAGGACCAGGCAAAAGCGTACTGGGTATCGGGCAGCGGATTGTCACCATTATCGTTGAGATGGTGGAAACCCGGCTGCGACTGGCGGTAGTAGAACTGGAAGAAGAGAAGGCGAACCTCTTTCAGCTTTTGCTGATGGTAGGTCTTACCATGCTCTTCGCGGCGTTTGGCTTAATGAGCCTGATGGTTCTGGTCATCTGGGCTATCGATCCTCAGTACCGTTTGAACGCGATGATCGCTACCACAGTTGTGCTGTTAGTGCTTGCGCTAATCGGCGGCATCTGGACTTTGCGCAAAGCGCGTCAGTCCACGCTATTGCGCCATACGCGGCACGAACTGGCTAACGATCGGCAAATTCTGGAGGACGATCAGTCGTGAGCAGCAAAGGCGAACGCGAGAAACGTAAAGCGCTGCTTCTCAGTCAGATCCAGCAGCAACGGCTGGATCTGTCCGCCAGCCGTCGCGACTGGCTGGAGACCACTGGCGCGTACGATCGCGGCTGGAATACGGTGTTAAGCCTGCGCTCCTGGGCGCTGGTCGGTAGCAGCGTAATGGCCATCTGGACCATCCGTCATCCTAATATGTTGGTACGCTGGGCGAAACGCGGCCTGGGTATCTGGAGCGCCTGGCGCCTGGTAAAAACTACCCTCCGTCAACAACAGCTCCGCAGCTAATATCTTTTCTTTTATAGCATCGCGCCATCAGGCTATCACCCGATTACACCTGATGGCGCGATACTTTTATGCATATCGTCTCTTTAGCAATCACTCAAATTTTTTGAAAAAATTTGGCAATTTTCCTTGCTAACAATTCCAGTACGCCACGTTTATGATTCTCTCCAGCGATAACAATGACGCGCTATACCGCGTCATTGCTCATGAAAATAGCAGCAGCCGCCGAATCGGCCTCCTGGAGAATAAAATGAAAAAATTAGAAGATGTTGGTGTACTGATAGCGCGTATTTTAATGCCAGTTCTGTTTATTACCGCAGGATGGGGAAAAATTAGCGGCTATGCGGGCACACAACAGTATATGGAAGCGATGGGCGTACCAGGATTCCTGCTGCCGCTCACCATACTGCTTGAGTTCGGCGGCGGTCTGGCGATTCTGCTGGGGTTCCTCACCCGCACCACTGCGCTTTTCACCGCTGGTTTTACGTTGCTGACGGCATTGATCTTCCATAGCAATTTTGCAGAAGGTGTAAACTCGCTGATGTTTATGAAAAACCTCACCATTGCCGGCGGATTCTTATTACTGGCGTTAACCGGGCCTGGCGCGTTCAGCCTTGACCGTTTGCTGAATAAAAAGTGGTAAGCAATCTATACTCAATTAAAAAAGCGAGGGAATAGCGCCTCGCTTTTGTCATCTGAAGGAGAGAGACATGGGACAACTGATCGATGGCGTCTGGCACGACACCTGGTATGACACCAAATCTTCCGGGGGGAAATTTCAGCGTTCAGCGTCGGCTTTCCGCAACTGGCTTACCGCTGACGGCGCGCCCGGACCTTCCGGCGAAGGCGGATTCGCCGCAGAAAAAGATCGTTACCATCTGTACGTTTCCCTTGCCTGCCCCTGGGCGCATCGCACGCTCATTTTCCGTAAACTGAAAGGTCTGGAGCCGTTTATTCCGGTTTCCGTCGTGAATCCATTGATGCTGGAAAACGGCTGGACGTTTGATGATACTTTTCCGGCGGCCACCGGCGATACCCTCTATCAGCATGAATTTCTCTACCAGTTGTATCTGCACGCCGATCCACACTACAGCGGCCGCGTCACCGTACCGGTCTTATGGGATAAAAAAAATCATACTATCGTCAGCAACGAGTCCGCCGAAATCATTCGTATGTTTAACTCCGCCTTTGATGGACTGGGCGCTAAAGCCGGGGATTACTATCCCCCCGCGCTGCAAAGCAAAATTGACGAGTTAAACGGCTGGATTTATGACAACGTTAATAACGGCGTTTATAAAGCAGGCTTCGCCACCAGCCAGCAAGCGTATGATGAAGCGGTAGAAAAGGTGTTTACTGCGCTGGCGCGCCTGGAGCAGATTCTCGGACAGCACCGCTATCTGACGGGCGACCAGTTGACCGAGGCGGATATCCGCTTATGGACGACCCTGGTACGCTTTGATCCGGTTTACGTGACTCATTTCAAATGCGACAAATACCGAATCAGCGACTACCTGAATCTATACGGTTTCCTGCGCGATATCTATCAAATACCGGGCATTGCTGAAACCGTTAATATGGACCATATTCGTCACCACTATTTCCGTAGCCATAAAACGATTAACCCCACGGGTATCATTTCTATCGGACCGTGGCAGGATCTGCTCGAACCTCACGGGCGCGACGTGCGCTTTGGCTAATTTCAGGCGTCCTCCGGGACGCCTTATTAATTAATACCACAAATATTTACCAGCATTTCATTCGCGGCTATTCTTAGTTTGATTACTTTAAAAACAAGTGATTGAACCATTATTGAGGCGAAAATGGATTGGTATTTAAAGGTTTTAAAAAATTATCTGGGATTTGGCGGCCGCGCGCGACGCAAAGAGTACTGGATGTTTATTCTGGTCAATATCATCTTTACCTTTGTGTTGGGCCTGCTGGACGCCATGCTTGGCTGGCAACGCGCCGGGGGTGAAGGCGTTCTGACCACCATTTACGGCGTTCTGATCTTTTTACCGTGGTGGGCCGTGCAGTTCCGTCGTCTGCATGACACTGACCGCTCCGCATGGTGGCTACTGTTGCTACTTATCCCCATTATCGGCTGGCTTATCATCATCGCGTTCAACTGCCAGAATGGTACGCCAGGCGACAACCGCTTCGGCCCCGACCCGAAACGTTTTTCCTGATGGCGGCGCGGCGCCGCTTTTAAAGCGCCGCGCGCTATTTATTTTCCGGCGAATAGCTTAGGTATTTCCCGCAGGCACCAGGCTTTTGCCTCCCCCATACTGTCGCGCCGCCAGGCCATAATAATATCGATTTCGCTGGTCGATTCCGGGCTGACCACGCGTAGCCGCCCTTCGGCAATATCCTGTTCCACCATCGAATATGGCATAGTCGCGACGCCAAGCCCGGCCAGCAGCGCCTGACGTTTATCTTCAATCGTGCTTACCGTCAGACGTGGCTGCTTATCCAGCAGTTGCACCGTTAATACCGGCCGCTCGCGCGCGGTATCCGCTACCGCTACGCCGCGGTATTTAACCCGCGTCACTTCCGAAAGCGGCTCCGGCTCCTGATGAATAGGGTGGTCAGGCGCGGCGACATACACATTCATTAACGTATACAGCTTACGGGAGTTAATTTCCGACGACGATCGAAAATGCATATCCGGAGCGATAACGATATCCGCCCGTCCCTGCTCAAGCCGCTCCCATGCGCCAGCCAGTACTTCGGTAATCAATGAAAGCTGCGTATTGGCTTTAGCGGCCAGCCGGTCGAGCAGAGGAAAAAAAGCAGGCGTCGGTACCAGAGCTTCAGTGACCAGCGTCAGATGCGTTTCCCAACCACGGGCCAACGCTTCAGCATCCGTCGTTAACTTGTCTGCCGCTTCCAGCAATACCCGCCCGCGTTCCAGCAGCATACGTCCGACGTTGGTGAATTTTGTACGATGGCCGGAGCGATCGAACAGTACAACGTCCAACTCTTCTTCCAGCTTCTGCATGGTGTAACTCAGCGCGGAGGGCACCCGCCCCAACTCATCAGCCGCTGCGGCAAAACTGCCCCGGCGGTCAATGGCGTCCATCACACGCAATGCTTCAAGCGTCAGCGCTCTCTCTTTAGCCATAACGTTCTCATTCAGGAAATTTGAACATACCGGGCAGAATATCTGGCTAACAATGCAGCGTCCAGCCCCTTAACATAAAAGGAAGTAAAGAGAGGTTAATAACGATGATTACGACCCGAACCGCCAAACAATGTGGACAGGCAGACTACGGATGGCTACAGGCCCGCTATACCTTCTCCTTTGGACACTATTTCGACCCTACACTGCTGGGCTACGCGTCGTTGCGCGTACTGAACCAGGAAGTGCTGGCGCCGGGCGCCTCTTTTCAGCCTCGAACTTATCCAAAGGTGGATATTTTAAACCTGATTCTGGACGGCGAAGCGGAATACCGCGACAGCGACGGTAACCATGTACAGGCTAAAGCGGGCGAAGCGTTACTGCTCGCCGCGCAGCCGGGCATTAGCTACAGCGAACATAATATCAGCAAAGTTAAGCCGTTAACCCGAATGCAACTGTGGCTTGACGCCTGTCCTGAACGGGAAAACACGCTGGTACAAAAAATCCCACTCCTGGCGGCGCAACAACAGCTTCTTGCCTCGCCCGACGGTGAGCAAAACAGCTTACAACTGCGCCAACAGGTCTGGGTACATCATATTACGCTGGAGAAAGGCGAATCGCTTAATTTCCAGCTTCACGGGCCGCGCGCCTATTTGCAATCGATTCACGGTACGTTCCACGCGATGACGCACAACGAAGAACGCGAGGCGTTAACCTGCGGAGATGGCGCATTTATTCGTGATGAACCTAACATTACGCTGGTTGCCGATACGCCGCTGCGCGCATTACTGGTAGATTTACCGGTGTAGCCAGCCAGAAAAGGAGTCGCAAGATGAGCAAAAAATCGGCGAAGAAACGTCAGCCCGTGGTAAAACCTGCCGTACAGGAGGCGATGAGCGCCGCTGTGCCGCTGGGCTATGAAGAGATGCTAACCGAACTGGAAGCCATCGTGGCGGACGCCGAAGCCCGGCTGGCAGAAGAAGAGGCCGCAGCCTGAAATCATGCCGGATGGCGACGCAAGCGCCCGATCCGGCTGATAACAGGTAGACCCGATAAGCGCAGCGCCATCGGGCAACACGCTGCCCCGACGACATGCCGGGGCGTTATTATTAATGCGCTTTACTGGCCATAATCTCGATGATCTGCTTGTCTGTCTGCTGCATTGAGCGACACGCCAGCGAACACAAATTCGCAATAGATTGTTCGACATTGTGCGCCACAATCCCTTCGTTTCCGGTCACCGCCGTATCGTCCAACGCCATCAGTACGGCTTTCCACGCCGCCGACGCGCTGGTAGAGACTTTCATCGCACAGCTATTCGACGCGCCATCGCAAATCATCCCACTGACATCGCCGATCATGCTGCTGATAGCCATTGCGATAGTGTCATAACGACCATCTATCAGCCACGCCATACCCGCCGCCGCGCCCATCGCCGCCGTGGTTGCCGCGCACAGAGCCGACAAACGCGGAAGCTGATGGTGAATATAGATAGCGCTCAAATGCGATAACATTAGCGCGCGCGCCAGGCGCTCGTCATCGGCACCGACATGTTCAGCAACCACCATGACTGGCACCGTGGCGGTAATCCCCTGGTTGCCGGAGCCGGAGTTGCTCATCGCGGGCAACGTGGCACCGCCCATTCTGGCGTCTGACGCCGCGCTGGTACGGATCAAAATCGCCGTGGAGAGATCTTTCGCCAGCAGACCGCGATCGCACTGTTTGGCCAGCGTCGAACCGATATGCAGCCCCCAGGAACCACGCAGTCCCTCCTGCGACAACGCGCCGTTTAGCCTGGCCGCATCGAGAATAAAGCGGATAGCGTCAAAGGGCACCGCATTCACAAACGCCAGGATCTCTTCCAGCGAGGTATGAGACAGCACTCCCAGCGGCGAGGTTTTTTCTTCTTCCTGCGCATTATCGGCCTGGGTAAATACCACGCCCTTGTCGGTTTCTATCCGCACAATGTTTGTATGATCGCCGACGATCGTGACACATGCCCAGCTATCGCCGCTATACACTTTCGCCCGTGAAAACAGGATGTCGTTACATGGCTCCTGCAACATCACTGCGACATGTCCGGCGGCCAGCATCGCTTTTGCATCGGCAACGGCTTTAGCGGAAGCGTCTTTTAACACCTCCAACCCGGCTTTCGCATCACCGCCCAACGCGCCAAGCGCCGCGGCGATCGGTAGCCCTACCATTCCCGTTCCTGGAACGGTAACGCCCATACCATTTTTCATCAGATTAGGCGAAACCCACGCGTCAATGCGTTCAACTGTGCCGTCAAGTTCAGCCGCCGCCGCCGCTGCCGCCAGCGCCAGTGAAATTGGCTCAGTACACCCCAGCGCCGGTTTTACTTCTTCCTGTACGGCCAGGATAAAACTTTGCCACAATGGATTTATTTTAGATTCAAACATAACAACAACCTTAATCTCAGGTATATCAAGAGAATGCCAGGAACGGAGAAACGCATAGCAGCAGACCGGTAATAATAATCAGGTACAACGAAGCGCCTTTATATTTGTGCAATGCGGGAACCTTGTAGACCAACCATGCCGGAATTAAACAGCCCACCATACCGAAGATAGGGCTACAAATAGAGGTGAAGCTCAGTACCGGCGCGTTGAGCACAATGGCGCTCCAGGCCAGCAAAATAGCGAAAATCATAATGCCGCGCTGTACCAGATTTTCCTTAATCTTCTCGGCGGGCATTTTGCGGCGCAGGATATTCATCACAATGCCTTGCGTCGCTTCGCGGAATCCTAAATAAACGCCAAAGAAGGCGGTCATGACGGCAAAGATGTTCAGAATTACGCTAACCACTTTGACCCAGCCAGCGCCATCGCCGCTAATAAATTGCGCGGCGATCGCCAGGGCGGAAATATTCTGCTCATAGGCTTTCACCGCTTCGTCATGCCCCATCGCCAGGGTGAAGGAAACCGCATAGAAAAATACGGTAACGAACAGGATGCCAAACGCGATATTCATGGCACGCAGCGCTTTATGGCGTGCGACCTCAATAGATTTTTCGCGTGAACGGTAAGAGATCACCATTGGGCTTAACGTCTGGATAAATAAAATCGAGGTCAGCGTAAATGGCAGGGTAATAATGGCGTTTTTAATCAGCAGGGCCATCGGCGGCAGCGCGCCAATGTTATACAAATGCCACATACCCACCATAGAGACGCCCAGCGCCGCCACTACCAGTAGCTTGGTCAGCACCATGCCGGTGGAAATTTTGAACAGTAATTTTTCACCGCGTGAGGAAATCGCCACCAGGATGCAGATCAGCACCAGACCATAAAACGGACTATCGGAAAGTAATCCTTCCGTTACGCCGAAAGTATGCAGATAAGAGGCGCTGTCGTTAGTAATCGCCGTAGAATAGACGAACATCCAGATGACGAGCATTACAAAGTACAGCGCGCCTAATAAAATACCCCAGTTTTTGCCCAGATAGCCGCTGATCACGCTGGGGTAGTCTTTACATTCCGGGGATTCCGCCAGCGTATTAATAAACAGCCGCTGGAACAGGTACATGGCCGGATAGCCAATAATAGAAGAGAGTAAAAAGACCCAAAGTCCCATCAGGCCAACCTGGACAGGAAGAAAAACGATCCCTGCGCCGATCGCCATCCCGATACTCATAATGACCCAACCGGTGTCGGTACTATCAAATTTGATGGCTTCACGCCATTCGCTTTCTGTCATCCCTGCCCGACGCGCCGGGGCTGATGCGTCGAGGATTACGCTGGTATTACTAGCCGATTCCATAAAATTCTCGCTCAATGTGTAGGTAGAGGTTTTTTTTATTTTTCGTGCCGCAGCAAGGCGATATGCAGAACGTGAGGTGCAGGTACTTTCTTGTAATAAGAAAATCATACGCGCACGATAAGAGAAAAACTTACCAATAAAACACCTGCATTTCTTGTGGGTTAAGAATTCTTTTCTATTTACTATTGGTTTAATGTTGTTATTTTCTCTATTTGACGCACATCACAACAAAAAAGGGCGCACATTGGTGCGCCCTTTTCTCAGCTTCTGTCTTCTGCGTTATCCCATAGCCTACTCACTCTGCGCCTGTCGGGCCTATCCACAAACGACTTTAATCGCCAGACCGCCGCGCGACGTCTCGCGATATTTGTCGTTCATGTCTTTACCCGTTTCGTACATGGTTTCGATCACTTTATCGAGCGAAACCCGCGGCTCAGAGGTTCGGCGTAGCGCCATTCGCGCCGCATTTACCGCTTTAACGGCGTTAATCGCATTACGTTCAATACAAGGGATTTGCACCTGACCCGCCACCGGGTCACAGGTGAGGCCAAGGTTATGCTCCATCGCAATTTCCGCCGCAATACAGACCTGCGCCGGGCTACCGCCCAGCAGTTCTGTCAGCCCCGCCGCCGCCATCGAACACGCGACGCCAACCTCGCCCTGACACCCCACTTCCGCGCCGGATATCGAGGCGTTCATCTTGTACAGCATGCCAATCGCCCCCGCCGACAACAGATAACGGGCGATAGAGTTGGCATTGACCGGACGACGGAATTTGTCGTAATAGGCCAGCACCGCAGGAATAATGCCGCACGCGCCGTTGGTCGGCGCGGTGACCACTCGCCCGCCCGCCGCGTTCTCTTCGCTCACGGCCAGGGCGAACATGTTAATCCAGTCGATGACGTTCATCGGATCGCGGGAGAGATTATCGCTGGAGACCAGCAGACGCCGTAACGCTACCGCGCGGCGTGGAACGTTCAGCGGCCCCGGCAGCACGCCCTCAGTATTCATGCCACGTTCAATTCCGGTCGCCATCACCTGCCAGATGCGGGCAAAGCCAGCGTCAATCTGCTCTTTGCTCCGCAACGCCAGTTCATTTTGCATCATCAGACCGGAAACCGAGAGCCCCTGCCTTTCACACAGCGTCAGCAGTTCGCTGGCGGAATGAAAATCATACGGCACCGATTTTTCTACGTCGTGCGACTGACCAAAGCGTTCCTCTTCGACAATAAAGCCGCCGCCAATAGAGTAATACGTTTTGTGTAAAAGCGGCGTTTGCCCGTGCCAGGCGGTAATTCGCATACCGTTTTCATGGCGCGCCAGGGTTTCAGCGTGAAAGAGAATACTGTCGGCGACGGGAAAATCCACCACATGCGCGCCACCCGCCACCGATAAACGGCTGCTGCGGGCAACCTCCTGGATAAACGCCGGAATGCTATCAATATTGACATCCTGCGGCGTATTGCCCGCCAGGCCCATAATGATGGCGGTATCGGTCGCGTGGCCTTTGCCCGTCAGCGATAGCGATCCGTAAAGATCAACCGTGATGCGCGTCGTTCGCGACAGGTCGCCGCTGTCGATCAGCCGATCGATAAAACATTTTCCTGCATTCATTGGCCCTACGGTATGGGAGCTTGAAGGTCCAATGCCAATCTTAAAAATATCAAATGCGCTAATCATATCTCCCCCTAAGATTACCGTTCAGTGAAGATCCGTCGCGGGGCGATCCACACGATCGCCCCGTTCACGTTACATCGCCTGAGTAAAGGTGCGCGAAATAACGTCCTGTTGCTGCTCACGAGTCAGCGCATTGAAGCGCACGGCATAGCCGGAAACGCGGATCGTCAGGTTCGGGTAGTTTTCCGGATGTTCAATCGCATCCAGCAACATTTCACGGTTCATGACATTGACGTTCAGATGCTGCCCGCCTTCTACTTGTGCTTCATGATGGAAATAGCCGTCCAGCAGGCCGACAAGATTGGTTTTCCGCACCGCATCTTCTTTCCCGAGCGCCGCAGGCACAATCGAGAAGGTGTACGAAATACCGTCTTTGGCGTAGGTAAACGGCAGTTTCGCCACCGACGTCAGCGAGGCCACCGCCCCTTTGCGGTCACGACCGTGCATCGGGTTCGCCCCCGGCGCGAACGGCGTTCCGGCGCGGCGTCCATCCGGCGTATTGCCGGTCTTCTGCCCGTACACGACGTTCGAGGTGATGGTCAAAATGGACTGCGTCGGCACCGCATTGCGATACGTCGGCAACACGCTAATTTTTTGCATAAAGCGTTTCACCAGGTCACAGGCGATGCTGTCCACGCGCTCATCGTTGTTGCCGTACTGCGGATACTCGCCTTCAATAGCGAAGTCGATGGCAAGGCCATTTTCGTCGCGAATCGGCTTCACCTGAGCGTACCTGATGGCGGACAGGGAATCCGCCGCCACCGACAGTCCGGCGATGCCGCACGCCATCGTCCGATACACATCACGGTCGTGCAGCGCCATCAGCGAAGCTTCATAGCTGTACTTATCGTGCATGTAGTGAATGATGTTCAGCGCGCTAATGTACTGCACCGCCAGCCAGTCCATAAAATGGTCGAGACTCTCCATTACCGCGTCGTAATCCAGCACCTCATCCGTTAACGGCGCGGTTTTCGGCCCAACCTGGATTTTCAGTTTCTCATCAACGCCGCCATTGATAGCGTACAGCAACGTTTTGGCAAGGTTGGCGCGCGCGCCGAAGAACTGCATCTGCTTGCCGATGACCATCGGGCTGACGCAACAAGCGATGGCATAATCGTCGCTGTTAAAGTCGGTACGCATTAAATCGTCGTTTTCATACTGCAAAGATGAGGTCACGATGGAGACCTGCGCAGCATATTTTTTGAATGCCACCGGCAACGCTTCTGACCACAGTATGGTCAGGTTCGGCTCCGGCGCTGGCCCCATCGTGTGCAGGGTATGCAGATAACGGAAGGAGTTCTTCGTCACCAGCGTGCGGCCATCAAGCCCCATCCCGCCAATAACTTCGGTGGCCCAGATCGGATCGCCGGAAAAGAGCGAGTCAAATTCCGGCGTGCGCAGGAAGCGCACCATGCGGATCTTCATGATGAAATGGTCGATCAGTTCCTGCGCCTGCTGCTCTGTCAGAAGGCCCGCGTTGAAATCGCGCTCAATGTAGATATCAAGGAACGAGGCGGTTCTTCCCAGCGACATTGCACCGCCATTTTGCGATTTTACCGCCGCCAGATAAGCGAAGTAGAGCCACTGTACCGCTTCCTGCGCGTTTCGCGCCGGGCGGGAGATATCGTAGCCGTATTTCGCCGCCATCTCCTGCATTTGCAGCAGCGCGCGACGGTGCTCCGCCAACTCCTCACGCAGGCGAATCGTCGCCTCAAGGTTCTGTCCCCGCTCCAGATTCGACTGCAGGTCGGCGAATTGCAGCTCGCGTTCGCGTACCAGATAACGGATGCCATACAGCGCGACGCGGCGATAATCGCCAATAATGCGCCCGCGACCATAACCATCCGGCAAACCGGTTAATACGCCGGATTTACGGCAGCGCAGCATATCCGGCGAGTAAACATCGAATACGCCCTGATTATGGGTTTTCCGCAGATCGGTAAAGGTATATTCAAAATCGGCGTCCATTTCGCGGCCATAGGCGTGGAATGAACTTTTGATCATGTTAACGCCGCCAAACGGATGCAAAGCGCGTTTAAGCGGCTTATCTGTTTGTAAACCGACGATTTTTTCCAGATCTTTTTCAATATACCCCGCATCGTGCGCGGTAATCGTCGTCGCGATGTTGGTATCGAAATCCACCGGCGCATGGGTCGCGTTCTCGATACGTATTCCCGCCATCACCTTTTCCCACAACGCCGTGGTCGCTGGCGTCGCGTCGGCGAGAAAAGATTCATCCCCCTCATAGGGCGTATAGTTATGCTGAATAAAATCACGGACATTAATTTCTTCTTTCCAGTCCGTACCTTTAAAATCACGCCATGCTTCGGCATACAGCATATCGCTGGTATCGATATTTACCTTCATGAAAAATAATCTCTCTACAGAACAGCCGTTAAGTTATGCAAATTCCACTGGTGCTTTCACGTTGCCTAAATGAATGGCATCAAGGGCAATCATTTTCTCTTCATTCGTGGGAATAACAGCGCAAATAACCTGAGAAGGGTTAGCGGAAATAATGCGCTCGCCGTGAGAATTCGGCTGCTTATTCATTTCAACGTCTAACGTAAGCCCCAGCACGCCCAAATGTTCAATTACCAACTGGCGAATTAATACTGAATTTTCACCAATACCGCCGGTAAAAAGAATGCCATCCAGCCGATGTAACGATGCCGCGTGTCCGGCAATATGACGGGCGATACGGTGGACAAATGTTTTTATCGCTAACCGGGCGCGCTCATGTCCTTCGTGCCAGGCTTTTTCCAGGACTCTAAGGTCGGATGACAACCCGGAGATGCCGAGCAAACCGGACTCTTTATTCACCACTCGCTCCAGATCGCTCAACGTCTGCCCGGTTTCTTTGGCTATCCACGCCATCGCGCCGAAATCAACGTCGCCGCTGCGAGTGCCCATCATCAGCCCCTCAAGCGGCGTCATCCCCATTGAGGTATCCACGCTCTGACCATTGCGTACCGCGCAGATAGACGCCCCATTGCCCAGATGCGCGACAATCAGACCCGAGTTTTTTTCATCGAGGTCAAGCAGTTCATACGCGCGCCGCGAAACATAGCGATGCGACGTACCGTGAAAGCCGTAGCGACGCACACCCAGACTGGAAAAATACTCCCACGGCAATCCGTACAAATAGGCTTCCGGCGCCAGCGTCTGGTGGAAACTGGTATCAAATACCGCCACCTGACGCACGGCCGGGAAAAGGTGCCGCGCCGCGTCAATGCCGCTTAAATTAGCGTAATTATGCAGCGGCGCTAAAGGCGATACCCGACGAATATTATCGATAATCTCATCGGTAATAATGACGGACTGCGTAAATAGCTCTCCACCGTGCGCGATACGGTGGCCAATTAATGCCACGCTATCCGTTAAATCACGTTTTTCCAGCTCAAAGGCAATGGCTTTTAACGCGTTCTCATAATTAGAGTGCGCGAGGTGTATCGGCTTATCGCCATTAATAGATAAAAAGGCGTTTTCAGTATTCATCCCATCTACTATTCCCGCCATTAAAACATCACAGGTAGCGACATCCAGTACAGAGAATTTGATAGAAGATGAGCCGCAATTAATGACCAGAACGACCGGAAATTCATTCATGTAGTGACTCCGTCGATGTCAGCCTGCGTCCGCGCCTTGGGGCGGAACGCAGGCTAAACGTGAGGATTAGAACAATTTGTAGACAATATTCAGGATGGTCAGCAGACCAATCAGGGTGACGAACACGTTATCCAGACGACCACGGTACTTCGCCAGCGACGGCGCTTTACGAATGGCGTACATCGGCAGCAGGCATAACAGCGAGGCGATAATCGGCGCGCCCATCGCTTCAATCAGGTCCAGAATGTTCGGGTTTGCGTAAGCTACGACCCAGGTAGACCCCATAATGAAGATCATGCTGATGGTATTAAGCTTGCCCATAGAGACTTTGGTTTTATCGCCTTTATAACCGAATTTCAGCACCAGGCCGTTCAGCCCTTCCAGCGTCCCCAGGTAGTGACCGAAGAAAGATTTGAAAATAGCAACCAGCGCGATGATAGACGCGCCATACTCCAGCACCGTTGCAAAAGTGGATTTTGTCCCCGACAAAGAGGCGAAATGGTTGGCCAGGTAGGAAAGTACCGGAATGTTCTGCGCTTTCGCATCCGCCATGTTCTGTGGAGAGAGCGTAAACAGGCAGCTAAAGGCGAAGAACATCACCACGGCGACCATCAGCATACTGGCGCGCGAGATGATCTGTGAACATTTACGCTCGGTAAATTCGCGGCCAAACTCTTTCTCATACTCTTCACGCTTAGACACCACGAAGGAAGAGACGATAGGCGAAAAGTTAAAGGAGAACACCATGATAGAGATGCCCAGCCACACCGTAACCAGTATGCCATCGTGCCCGGTCAGCGCGATATTACTGAGATCAACCTGATCGATAACCGCCGAGTTCCAGTAAGGAATCAGCGATAATGAAATTAGCACCAGGCTGGCGATAAACGGCCATACCAGGTAACTCATCACCTTAACCATCAGATCTTTACCAAACCAGATCACAAAGGCCATCAGCAGCAGCAAGAACAGCGCCACGAAACCGCGATTCAACGCTGGCATCTGCAACTGGTTTTCCCAAAACGTCATGAACGTGTTAGTGATGGTGACGCCATAAATCCACAGCAGCGGACAAATCGCAAAGAAGTAAAGGAACGTGATAACTACCCCGCCCGTTTTACCAAAGTGCTCTTCGACCGTTTCCGTAATATTGCCGGACGGATTAGATCCGGATAAACACAGACGCGCCAGCGCCCGGTGACAATAGAACGCAATGGGGTAAGCTAAAACCAGCATCAGCAGAATGGGGATAAGCCCGCCAAACCCGGCGCGGATAGGGAAAAACAGCACCCCGGCGCCAATGGCGGTACCAAATAAACCCAGCGTCCACGTCGTGTCCGACTTACGCCATGACGACTGTTTTGCCTGGCTGGATACAATGCTATCAGTAGTACTCATATCCTATCCTCACGAAAAGATTAAGCGTCAACTAAACCCGTAATTTGTGATACACGAGAAAGATCGATATTGCCGCCAGAAATAATACTGACCGTTTTTCTGTTCTGAATATGGCTATCTAATTTCCCGCTTAATAGTGCGGCACAGGCCAGAGCGCCAGCGCCTTCAGTAATAACCTTATTGCGCTGAATTAAAGCGATCATGCTGTTACGAATTTCATCTTCGCTAACCAGGACAATGTCATCGACTAATTCACGAACGATTTCATAGGTTAAATTACCCGGGCGGGAGACATCACAACCATCCGCCAGGGTGCCGGTCGTTCGGTGCGTGGTTATTTCGCCAGCGTAATAAGACGCCGCCATACCGTGAACATTTTCGGCCTGTACGCCGATAACTTTAATGGTCGGGTTAATCGATTTAATCGCAATGGCAATACCTGCAATTAAACCGCCGCCGCCAATAGGCACGATGACATTATCGACATCGTACAGATCTTCCATAATTTCCAGACCAATAGTGCCCTGTCCGGCAATGACTTTTGGATCGTCGTAAGGCGGAATAAAAATGCGGCCTTCGGTTTCGACAATTTCACTCACCTTAGCAATGGTGTCATTGAAGTTGTCACCGTGGAGCACCACTTCCGCCGAATAATCACAGGTGGCCGCCACTTTTGACTTTGGCGCGCCCTTCGGCATCACGACTTTGCCGTCAATACCCAGCATTGCGCAAGAAAGAGAAACGCCCTGTGCATGATTACCTGCGGAACAGGCCACGACGCCTTTACGTTTTTCCGCCTCCGTTAACGAGCTAAGTTTGTTAAAAGCGCCACGAATTTTAAATGAACCCGTACGCTGCATATTTTCAAACTTGAGAAATATTTCGCCTTTGCAACGTTCACTAAAATAGTTAGAGCGAGGCATTCCCGTTTTATATATCTTCCCCGCCAGTCTTT
Source organism: Salmonella sp. 741265073_HBA (assembly GCF_046569105.1). Classification (NCBI taxonomy): domain Bacteria; kingdom Pseudomonadati; phylum Pseudomonadota; class Gammaproteobacteria; order Enterobacterales; family Enterobacteriaceae; genus Salmonella; species Salmonella sp. 741265073_HBA. Next base: position 54,540 of record NZ_JBKFRY010000013.1, read on the forward strand.
TTTTCGCTTCGAGGATATCTTCAATTGCAACCGGGAGATCGTATGTAATGTGCATTATAACCTCTTAACCTGGGTATTAAAAATAAGTTACCGTTGCCCACTGTTCAAAAGAAACAGGTGACGTCAATTTCGCTAAATATGTTTATTCCATATCATTCAATTTCTATTAACTGCCTGCGTCTGCATCCATTATATGATGAATATTGTTTAGCCAATTCTACTAATACTGAAGCGGCTTTTTTGATACGATAATTTTTAGACCATACCGCCGCATAACGTGCGACGGGTAACGTGTCTTTTATGGGTATCGTGATAAATTGATTAGAGCCAAAAGGCGTGGTCATATCGCAGGGAATAACAGTTAAGAAATCAGCATTGAGAACAAGATTATATATTGTGACAACGGAATCTGTTTTAACAATGTTTTCGATGCTGATGCCATTTCGTTGTAGAGTGGTGAGTAATTCGCTGTAGTAGCCCATATTCGTTTGCGGCAACACCCACTGTTCGTCTTTTAACGATTCCAGTGTGATGGTGCCGGTGCATGTTCGGGACTTGCTGGCTACCAGGACAAACTCTGATTCAAACAGCGGCTCGACATGCAGATCCTGTAGCTGCATTTCATTACTGAGCGTACCGATAGCAAAGTCCAGCCGCCCGTCGCGCAGGGCCGGCAGGAATGAAGAGAGCTGGGCTTCGTACATGGATACCTGCGCTTTTGGAAAGACCTCTTTGAACTTATGAATCATATCGGACATGAAGGTAAAGCCAATCAGCGAAGGAAAGCCAAACGAGACGTCGACAACGGTATTGCACGTCATACTGTTCATCTCGTTGATCATGTTTTTCATTTCGCGGGTGATAGATTCAGACCAGGAAAGCAGTACCTGTCCCGCTTCGGTCAACGTAACGCCGGTATTTTTACGTACAATTAGCTCAACGCCAAAATAGGCCTCAACATCGCTAATGATTTTACTGACGGCGGGCTGGGTTAACCCTAACGATTTTGCGGCAGAACCGATAGAACCACTTCTAATGACTTCCTGAAAGACCACCAAATGCTGTGTTTTAGGGAGAACAAGAGTATTCATATCTACCGCTCTGAAATAACATTGTGAACGGCAGGAAGTGTAGCAAATTAAATCTTAAAGGTTATGTGCGACCACTCACAAATTAACTTACCGCAATTTTTACATGGTCTTTATTAAATAAAGAAAACCTATTATTTCAATAGATTACAAAAATAAAACAGCAACTTAGTCTGATTTCAATCAAAAAATAGGGTCGGGATAACGATATATTATGGCGATAACCAGCCTATTTTATCTCCTATTTTCGACATCCCATGAAGACGATATTTCAATCAATTACGGGACATTTTATCGACAATTCCAGCGTTAAATTTAAAGCGTAATTTCTCAAATTTAAGTATAAACCGAAGGTAAATGCGCTTAAAAACCGTTACGCGTCACATTTTTTTACCTTATTTGTTTGTAAAGAAACATTTAATAAAATTTTAACCAAAATATTTCATACATTTAATTTTCATCTACAACAAATAATTTACACCGCTTTCTTGCTGTTTTTCAGGATGTAATTTTGCGAAAGAAATCGATTGCTTTTCACTTCAACTAAAAAGAGCGCAGTCTATAGCGTTTTGTGTTTATCATCACAAAAACGAATAATATTATGTCACCACGGCTGTCAATTAATTGCCGGATGGTGACGCTGGCGTCTTCTGCAACCTCTATATCCTTCACTGGCCTGATAAGCAAAAACCCGCCGAAGCGGGTTTTATGAAGAGGTGAAACTGACCGATAAGCCGCTTTCTTTTGGGTATAGCGTCGTGGACAGTCATCCATCCTGCCGCCCTGTAAAAGCAAAAACCCGCCGAAGCGGGTTTTATGAAGAAGTGAAACTGACCGATAAGCCGGGTTCTGTCGTGGACAGTCATTCATCCTGCCGCCCTGTAAAAGCAAAAACCCGCCAGCTTACACTGACGGGTTTTATGAAGAGGTGAAACTGACCGATAAGCCGCTTTCTTTCGGGTATAGCGTCGTGGACAGTCATTCATCCTGCCGCCCTGTAAAAGCAAAAACCCGCCAGCTTACACTGACGGGTTTTATGAAGAGATGATACTGACCGATAAGCCGCTTTCTTTTGGGTATAGCGTCGTGGACAGTCATTCATCCTGTCGCCCGGTAAAAGCAAAAACCCGCCAGCTTACACTGACGGGTTTTATGAAGAGATGATACTGACCGATAAGCCGCTTTCTTTTGGACATAGCGTCGTGGACAGTCATTCATCCTGCCGCCCTGTAAAAGCAAAAACCCGCCGAAGCGGGTTTTATGAAGAGGTGAAACTGACCGATAAGCCGCTTTCTTTTGGATATAGCGTCGTGGACAGTCATTCATCCTGCCGCCCTGTAAAAGCAAAAACCCGCCGAAGCGGGTTTTATGAAGAAGTGAAACTGACCGATAAGCCGGGTTCTGTCGTGGACAGTCATTCATCTAGGCCAGCAATCGCTCACTGGCTCAAGCAGCCTACCCGGGTTCAGTACGGGCCGTACCTTATGAACCCCTATTTGGCCTTGCTCCGGGTGGAGTTTACCGTGCCACGGACTGTTACCAGCCGCGCGGTGCGCTCTTACCGCACCCTTTCACCCTTACCTGATCCCACTTACGTGGGCCATCGGCGGTTTGCTCTCTGTTGCACTGGTCGTGGGTTTCCCCCCCAGGCGTTACCTGGCACCCTGCCCTATGGAGCCCGGACTTTCCTCCCCTCCGCCCGTCTCCCCGAAAGGACGACGACGAAGCGGCGACTGTCTGGTCAGCTTCGGCGCGCAGTATAGAGGGTTCGCGCGACTTTGTCACCCTGCGCTGCGCATTCCTATCGCCAGAGCGGCAGCAACATTTCTGGATGCCCGATAAATATTGTCAAAAGCGCCCCGAAAAGCCTCCTCCAGCGTCACGATGCGCGTGAGTACGCTAAAGACAGCGTCGATGCCATAATGATGCACTATCCCTACATCGTGCGTCAGGCTGCCGGCAATGCCAATCACTGGCTTATGATATTTTTTCGCCACATTCGCGACGCCAATCGGCACTTTACCGCGAATACTTTGGCTATCAATCCGCCCTTCTCCCGTCACCACCAGCGTACAGTCGTGGATATGCTCCTCCAGGTTCAGTGCCGCCGTGACAATTTCGATCCCGCTGCGTAATTCCGCACCGAGAAAAGCCATTAACGCCGCCCCCATACCGCCTGCCGCGCCTGCGCCGGGCGCCGCCTTTACATCGACATTCAGCAATTTTTTTATGATGTCGGCATAGTGAGCAAGATTTCTGTCCAGCTCAACAATGTTCTCTTCGGTCGCGCCTTTCTGCGGCCCAAAAATTCGTGATGCGCCGTTGTCGCCGATCAGAGGATTAGAGACATCGCAAGCGACACGAATCGCGCAGAGTTTTAAACGGGGATCGAGATCTGAAATATCAATGTCGCTTAGACAATGAAGGCTTCCGCCACCGTAACCGATATCCGCGCCGTTTGCATCGCGCAGTTTTGCGCCTAACGCCTGCATCATCCCTGCGCCGCCGTCATTTGTCGCGCTGCCGCCAATGCCGATAATGATATTGCTTGCGCCGCTTTCCAGCGCCTGCAATATCAGCTCCCCCGTTCCCCGCGAGGTAGTAATCAAAGGGTTGCGTTTTTCTGGCGGAACCAGCGCCAGTCCGCTGGCCGCCGCCATTTCAATAAAGGCGGTGTGGCCGTCGCCGGACATTCCCCAGCAGGCTTTCACTTTTTCACCCAACGGCCCGGTCACCCATGCGGTGCGTTCAACGCCCTGCGTCGCGGCAATCATGGCTTCGACCGTTCCTTCACCGCCATCGGCAACCGGAACAGAGACATATTGCGCATCGGGGAAAATTTCCCGAAATCCTTTTTCTATCGCCTGCGCTACCTCGGCGGCAGAAAGGCTTTCTTTGTAGGAGTCGGGGGCAATTACGATTTTCATAGTGGTAGCCTGTTACTGCACAACGCCGGATGGCGTTTCACTTATCCAGCCTGAAATTCAGGCCCGGATCGCTACACGCCATCCGGGCACAACGTCGTTAGCGAGTGACTTCCACTTTCGCCAGTTTTTCGTAGTAGCACGCCAGCGCGCTATGGTCGTCATTACCGTGTCCATCCGCGCGTAACGCCTGCATCATTTCCATAACGGCGGCGGTCAGCGGGAGCTGCGCGCCAACGCCGTGGGAGGTATCCAGCGCATTCGCCAGATCTTTAATGTGCAGATCGATACGGAAACCTGGTTTAAAGTTTCGGTCCATGACCATCGGCGCTTTCGCATCCAGTACCGTGCTGCCAGCCAGACCGCCGCGAATCGCCTGATAGACCAGATCCGGGTTGACGCCCGCTTTAGTCGCCAGCGTCAGCGCTTCAGACATGGCGGCGATATTCAACGCCACGATCACTTGGTTAGCCAGTTTTGTGACGTTGCCTGCGCCGATATCGCCGGTATGCACCACGGAACCCGCCATCGCTTTCATCAGGTCGTAGTACTTGTCGAAAATGGCTTTATCGCCCCCCACCATCACCGACAGCGTGCCATCAATCGCCTTCGGCTCGCCGCCGCTGACCGGCGCATCCAACATCTCAACGCCCTTCGCCTTCAGCGCATCGCTGATTTCACGGCTTGCCAGCGGCGCGATAGAACTCATATCAATCAATACGGTTCCCGGCTTCGCGCCTTCGATGATACCGTTCTCGCCCAGCGCAACCTCTTTCACATGCGGAGAGTTAGGCAGCATCGTGATGATGACGTCACACTGTTCAGCGATCGCCTTCGCCGTAGAGGCCGTTTCCGCGCCTGCGGCAATGACGTCGGCAATCGCTTCAGGATTACGATCGGACACCACCAGCGAATACCCTGCTTTCAGTAAGTTTTTGCTCATGGGCTTACCCATGATGCCTAAGCCAATAAAGCCAACTTTCATCGTCATAGCGTTCTCTCTTTCCATACCAGGATTATTTTTTAAAGGTGTCGGCAAGCTTCTGCGTGCTGGCGCGGAATGCGCCTAAATCGCTGCCAACGGCGACAAAGGTCGCGCCCCATTCCAGATAACGGCGGGCATCCGCCTCTACCGGCGCCAGAATGCCGCACGGTTTACCGTGCGCTTTAGCGCGGGCGAAAATATGTTGAATCGTCTGCTGCACGTCAGGGTGAGAAGCATTGCCGAGATGACCCAGCGCGGCGGCCAAATCGCTTGGGCCGACAAAAATGCCATCAACGCCTTCCGTTGCGGCGATGGCATCAACATTGTCGACACCCAACTGGCTTTCGATTTGAACAATAATGGTGATGTTTTTGTTCGACTGCGCAAAGTAATCAGGCACCGTACCGAACATATTCGCGCGGTGAGAAACGGAGACGCCGCGAATGCCTTCCGGCGGGTAACGCGTCGAGGCGACGGCGCGAGCCGCTTCCTCTTGCGTTTCAACAAAGGGGATCAGGAAGTTATAAAACCCGATATCCAGCATCCGTTTGATAATGACCGGTTCATTGGTTGGCACACGTACCACAGGCGCGCTGGCGCTGCCTTTCAATGCCATTAGCTGCGGAATTAAGGTGGTCACATCGTTCGGCGCATGTTCGCCATCCAGCACCAGCCAGTCAAATCCCGCCAGACCGAGAACTTCGGTGGTGATTGGGCTTGCCAGTGCAGACCAGCAGCCAATCTGCACCTGTTGCGCCGCCAGCGCCGCTTTAAACTTATTAGGGAAAATAGCGTTATTCATCGCTTATACCTTCGCTTATTTCTTTAATTCTCTACATGTGATGCCGCCACCATAACTTATAGCAACGACAATAAAATGCTTATCTGAAATCAGAATGGATCTCCACATTCTATTTCTAATGTGGTACACATCCTGTAGCACAATATACCGTTCTGATATCTTTATCGTCTTTTATTATTATCATGGTATTTTCAAATAACTCGTCAGATACACTGAATTCGCCATTCAGTATAAACAGCCTATGGCGGATAATCATTGTGCAAACGCTCATTAAAAAGGGATTATTTAACGCTTATTTTTGAGCATACGCCCATGATACTGGGCGCTAATGCACACATTTACGCTTTACCCGGCCTACATAAAAAATTTCATAATTTGCGGTGATCTGGATCACATTCTTATATTTATACTCCTGTCATTCTTATTTCATTATGCATGAACTTTATTTCTTATATTGAGATTTAACGATTTAACCATAACCAAAATAGATAATCCTATTTCTATCATCCAGGCTGGAGAATGTTGAACAATGGCCAATATCGAAATTCGTCAGGAATCGCCATCGGCGTTTTATATAAAAGTACATGAAACCGATAATGTCGCAATTATTGTTAATGACCACGGTCTTAAAGCCGGAACACGTTTTCCGGATGGCCTGGAACTGACTGAACATATTCCGCAAGGCCATAAAGTCGCTCTGACGGATATCCCCGCTCACGGCGAAATCATCCGTTATGGCGAAGTCATCGGTTATGCGGTACGCGACATCCCGCGCGGAAGCTGGATCGACGAGTCGCTGGTTGAACTGCCAAAAGCGCCGCCGCTGAATACGCTACCGTTGGCGACCAAAGTACCGGAACCGCTGCCGCCGCTGGAAGGCTACACGTTTGAGGGCTATCGTAACGCCGATGGCAGCGTCGGCACCAAAAATCTGCTTGGCATTACCACCAGCGTGCACTGTGTGGCGGGCGTGGTCGATTATGTGGTGAAAGTGATTGAGCGCGATCTGCTGCCCAAATACCCGAATGTCGATGGCGTTGTAGGGCTAAACCATCTGTACGGCTGCGGCGTGGCAATCAACGCGCCGGCGGCGGTCGTGCCGATTCGCACGATTCATAATATCGCGCTCAACCCCAATTTTGGCGGCGAAGTGATGGTGATTGGCCTCGGTTGCGAAAAACTGCAGCCGGAACGGCTGCTGGAAGGCACCGAGGATGTTCCCGCCATCGCCGTTGAAAGCGCCAGTATTGTGCGTTTACAGGACGAGCAGCATGTCGGCTTTAAATCAATGGTCGACGATATTTTGCGGGTCGCCGAACGCCATCTGACGAAACTGAACCAGCGCCAGCGCGAAACCTGCCCGGCCTCCGAGCTGGTCGTCGGGATGCAGTGTGGCGGCAGCGATGCGTTTTCCGGCGTCACGGCAAACCCGGCGGTGGGTTATGCTTCCGATCTGTTGGTACGCTGCGGCGCGACCGTCATGTTCTCGGAGGTCACCGAAGTGCGCGATGCCATTCATCTTCTGACGCCGCGCGCCATCAACGAAGCCGTGGGTAAACGCCTGCTGGATGAAATGGCCTGGTACGATAACTACCTTGATATGGGGAAAACCGATCGCAGCGCTAACCCGTCCCCTGGCAACAAAAAAGGCGGCCTGGCGAACGTCGTGGAAAAAGCGTTGGGCTCTATCGCTAAATCGGGTAAGAGCGCCATTGTCGAAGTATTGTCGCCGGGCCAGCGCCCCACCAAACGCGGCCTGATTTACGCCGCGACGCCCGCCAGCGATTTCGTCTGCGGCACGCAGCAGGTCGCTTCCGGCATTACCGTACAGGTCTTTACCACCGGACGCGGCACGCCTTACGGGCTGATGGCGGTGCCGGTCATTAAAATGGCGACGCGTACCGAGCTGGCGAACCGTTGGTATGACTTAATGGATATCAATGCAGGCACCATCGCCACGGGTGAAGAGACAATCGAAGATGTGGGCTGGAAGCTGTTTCACTTTATTCTCGATGTCGCCAGCGGCCGGAAAAAGACTTTCTCGGACCAGTGGGGATTGCATAACCAGCTGGCGATATTTAACCCGGCGCCAGTGACCTGATCCAGGCGGCGCTATTCTCCGACCAGGGTATAGCCGCATAATCTGTAGACCGGGTAAGCGCCAGCGCCACCCGGTATTTTTTCGCCCTTAGTCTGTAGTCTGAAGTATGTCTGCCCGACATGCTTTTTTATGCCTGACTTTCGATAACTTCCATTTTATTTCGAAACTTTCATTTATCAGATCAAAATCACAAAAAAACATTCCGAAAGCCTATAAATTCTTTCAAAGAAAACAAACGAAAGATTTCGGAGGAAGGATGTTTATCATTTCAGGCAGAACAATGCTAAAGAAGGCGCAGCAGGAAGGTTATGCTGTGCCGGCGTTTAACATCCACAACCTGGAGACATTGCAAGTGGTGGTGGAAACCGCCGCAGAATTGCGCTCTCCGCTGATTGTCGCCGGTACGCCAGGCACCTTTAGCTACGCAGGCGTCGGTAATATCGTGGCTATCGCCGCAGAACTGGCGAAAAGCTGGAACCATCCTCTCGCGGTACATCTCGATCATCATGAAAAACTGGCCGACATCAAAATGAAAGTCGCCGCAGGGGTACGCTCGGTCATGATCGACGGGTCGCATTTCCCCTTTGCCGACAATATTGCGCTGGTGAAAAGCGTGGTTGATTACTGTCATCGCTACGATGTCAGCGTTGAAGCTGAACTTGGGCGTCTCGGCGGGCAGGAAGACGATCTTATCGTTGACGGCAAAGATGCGCTTTATACCCATCCGGAACAGGCCCGGGAATTTGTAGAAAAAACGGGTATCGACTCGTTAGCCATTGCTATCGGCACCGCTCACGGCCTCTACACCGCTGAACCAAAACTTGATTTTGAACGACTGACGGAAATTCGTCAGCGGGTTGATGTCCCCTTAGTCCTTCACGGCGCCTCTGGCCTGCCGACCCGCGATATTACCCGCGCTATTTCGCTGGGCATCTGCAAAGTTAACGTCGCGACCGAGCTTAAAATCGCCTTTTCCGGCGCGCTTAAAAACTATTTAACGCAACACGCAGAGGCCAGCGATCCCCGCCATTACATGATCCCGGCGAAAGCGGCCATGAAAGAGGTTGTACGTAAAGTGATTGCCGACTGCGGTTGTGAAGGGAAGCTCTAAAGCCCCCGGATTTAGCACGGCAAAGGGCGTTTTCATAGCTGGATCACGAAAGCCATTATTATCCTTTGCCTTCAAACCAAAAATATTATGAAGATAAACAAAAGATATCGGAGCCAGAAGTGAAAGAAATAATTTCTCGTCACAAAGCAGGGGAACAGATAGGGATCTGTTCCGTATGTTCAGCACACCCGCTGGTGATTGAATCCGCATTACGTTTTGATCTGAATAGCGGGAACAAAGTTCTGATCGAAGCGACCTCTAACCAGGTGAATCAGTTTGGCGGTTATACCGGCATGAAACCGGCTGACTTTCGTGATTTTGTCTATGGCATCGCCCAGGAAGTGGGATTTCCACGTGAGCGGTTGATTCTTGGTGGCGATCATTTAGGGCCTAACTGCTGGCAGAACGAACCGGCAGCGGCGGCAATGGAAAAGTCGGTTGAGTTAATAAAAGCGTATGTCGCCGCTGGTTTTAGCAAAATTCACCTGGACGCGTCGATGTCCTGCGCAGATGACCCGACACCGTTGGATCCGATGGTCGTTGCACGCCGTGCCGCCGTGCTTTGTAAAGCAGCAGAAGAGATCGCAAACGAAGAACAAAAATGCCATCTGACTTATGTCATCGGCACGGAAGTGCCCGTTCCTGGCGGTGAAGCCAGTACTATCGGCAGCGTTCATGTCACCCGCGAAGTCGATGCTGCCCGTACGCTGGAAACTCACCAAATCGCGTTTCGTGAATCAGGTCTGGAAGAAGCACTGTCACGCGTGATCGCCATTGTGGTGCAACCGGGCGTTGAATTTGATCATACCCAGATTATTCATTATCAGCCGCAGGCGGCACAGGCGCTCTCCGCATGGATAAAAGAAACGCCGATGGTCTATGAAGCGCATTCGACTGATTATCAGACGCGACAGGCCTACCGCGCCCTCGTTCGCGATCATTACGCCATTCTGAAGGTCGGCCCGGCGCTCACTTTCGCGCTGCGCGAAGCCATTTTCGCACTTGCGCAAATGGAAAACGAGCTGATCTCCCCGGAACAACGTAGTCGGGTACTGGAGGTCATTGATGAAGTTATGCTAAACGAACCGGGCTACTGGAAAAAATACTACCGTCCAACCTGGAGCCAGGCGATGGTCGACATCCACTTTAGTTTGTCTGACCGTATTCGCTATTACTGGCCGCACCCGCGTATTCGTCAAAGCGTAGAGAAGTTAATCGCCAATCTGAATAACGTCACATTGCCGCTGGGATTAATTAGCCAGTTTATGCCCGTACAGTTTGAACGCCTGTCTGAGGGCGTGCTCACCCCCACGCCGCATAACCTGATTATTGACAAAATTCAGGATGTTCTGCGCGCTTATCGCTTCGGTTGCACGCCGGATGTCGCCTGAATAATGGAGAATTTATGAGCCAACTATTTGTCCGAACCGGAATCACATTCGACTCGAGCCAACAGGCGCTGGCGCACATTGGCAAAGAGATGCTGGCGAAAGGCGTGGTACATGATAGTTATCCGCAGGCGCTGGTGGAACGTGAAGCGTCTTTTCCTACCGGCATTGCGCTGGAGCGTCACGCCGTCGCTATCCCTCATTGCGAGGCGGTTCATGCGAAATCACCCGCTATCTATCTGATTCGTCCAGATAAGCCGGTCATGTTTCAACAGGCGGATGATGACGAAGAGATTGCCGTTTCGTTAATCATCGCCTTAATCGTTGAAAACCCGGCGGCACAGCTAAAACTTCTGCGCCGCCTGTTTAGTGAGCTACAGAACCCGAGCACCCTCGATGCCCTGTTAAGCGCGCCGGATGCCGAACTGGCGATACGCTTTCAGGAAACCATCCTTGAGCCTGAGCAGTGCGTCCAGGTTTGATAATAAATTGATAATAATGAGGAATACCCTATGAAACGTAAAGTAATTGTGGCCTGTGGCGGTGCGGTTGCAACCTCAACGATGGCTGCGGAAGAAATTAAAGAGCTATGTGATGCCAACCATATTGAGCTCGACTTAGTGCAATGCCGGGTCACCGAAATCGAAACCTATATGGACGGCGCCGATCTTATCTGTACCACTGCCAGGGTCGATCGCGCCTTCGGCGATATTCCCGTCGTTCACGGTATGCCTTTTGTTTCCGGCGTGGGTATTGAAGCATTACAGCAAAAAATTCTGTCCATTCTCATGGGGTAACGTATGTTTAGCGAAATAATGCGTTATATCCTCGACTTAGGCCCAACGGTGATGTTGCCTCTGGTGATCATCGTGTTCTCTAAACTGCTGGGAATGAAGCTTGGGGATTGTTTTAAATCGGGTTTGCATATTGGTATCGGCTTCGTGGGTATTGGTCTGGTCATCGGCCTGATGCTGGATTCTATCGGCCCCGCGGCGAAAGCCATGGCGGAACATTTCCAAATCAATCTCCACGTTATTGACGTCGGCTGGCCAGGTTCATCGCCCATGACCTGGGCGTCACAAATCGCGCTGGTCGCGATCCCTGTCGCCATCGGGGTTAACGTCCTGATGCTGGTGACCCGCATGACCCGCGTGGTGAATGTCGATATCTGGAATATCTGGCACATGACCTTCACGGGCGCCATGCTGCATCTGGCGACCGGTTCATACTGGCTGGGGATTCTGGGCGTTGTGGTTCATGCCGCCTTTGTCTACAAACTGGGGGACTGGTTTGCCAAAGATACCCGCGACTATTTTGGCCTGGAGGGGATTGCAATCCCACACGGCTCATCCGCGTACCTGGGCCCCGTGGCGGTGCTCGTTGATACCATTATCGAAAAAATTCCGGGTCTCAATCGTATTCACTTTAGCGCAGACGATGTCCAGAAACGCTTCGGACCGTTTGGCGAGCCGGTGACTGTCGGCTTCGTGATGGGGCTGGTGATTGGTGTACTGGCAGGCTACGACGCCAAAGCCGTTCTGCAACTGGCGGTCAAAACCGCAGCGGTGATGCTGCTTATGCCACGCGTCATTAAACCTATTATGGATGGCCTAACGCCTATCGCCAAACATGCGCGTAAACGTCTACAGGCCAAATTTGGCGGGCAGGAGTTCCTGATAGGCCTTGATCCAGCGCTACTGCTCGGTCATACCTCTGTTGTCTCCGCGAGCCTGATATTCATTCCGCTGACCATCCTGATTGCCGTCTTAGTACCGGGGAACCAGGTGCTGCCGTTCGGCGACCTCGCCACCATCGGTTTCTTTATTGCGATGGCGGTCGCGGTACACCAGGGCAACCTGTTCCGCACGCTGATTTCAGGTGTCATTATTATGGGTATCACCCTGTGGATAGCCACCCAGACGATTGGCCTGCATACCCAACTGGCTGCCAATGCCGGAGCGCTAAAAGCTGGCGGACAAGTCGCCTCGCTGGATCAGGGCGGTTCCCCCATCACCTGGCTGCTGATTCAACTTTTTACCTGGCAGAATATCGTCGGCTTCGCCGTCATTGCCATTATCTATCTGGTCGGCGTACTGCTGACCTGGCGTCGCGCCCGACAGTTTGTCGCGGCTGAGAAAGCCACGGCGCTACAGCAAAGTCAAATCGCCTCTTAATTTTAGGGGAGCAATCGCTCCCCTCACCTTCCTGGAGAATGTTATGAAATCAGTGGTTATTCACGCTGAGGGAGATGTGCGCGTTGAAGAACGCCCCTTACCACAACTGCAAGTCGAGGACGATGTGTTGGTCAAGGTCGTTAGCTCAGGGCTTTGCGGGTCAGATATCCCGCGTATTTTCGCGCAGGGCGCCCATTATTATCCTATTACGTTAGGTCATGAATTCAGCGGCTACGTTGAATCCTACGGCACAGGCGTAACGGATATGCAGCCTGGCGATGCCGTCGCTTGTGTCCCGCTTCTTCCCTGCTTTCACTGTCCGCAATGCGAACGCGGTTACTTTTCTTTATGCAAACAGTATCAGTTTGTAGGATCGCGCAGTGAAGGCGGTAATGCGGAATATGTGGTGGTCAAACGGGCCAATCTTTTCCGCTTGCCGTCTGATATGCCGATTGAAGATGGCGCGTTTATCGAACCGATTACCGTGGGCTTACACGCCTTTCATCTGGCGCAGGGCTGCGAGGGGAAAAACGTAATTATCGTCGGTGCCGGGACAATTGGCCTGCTGGCCTTACAGTGCGCGCGGGAACTGGGCGCGCGAAGCGTAACGGCGATTGATATCAATCCGCAGAAACTGGAACTTGCGAAAGCGCTCGGCGCAACGCATACCTGTAATAGCCGGGAAATGACCGCCGACGACATCCAGACCGCGTTGTCCGACATTCAGTTTGATCAACTGGTTCTCGAAACGGCAGGAACTCCCCAGACCGTCTCGCTGGCTATCGATATCGCCGGGCCGCGCGCGCAACTGGCGCTGGTGGGGACGTTACATCACGATCTCACCCTGACAACGCGTACATTCGGGCTAATTTTGCGTAAAGAGCTCACGCTCCTCGGCAGTTGGATGAACTACTCCGCGCCATGGCCAGGAGAAGAATGGGAAACCGCAGCGCGCCTGTTGGCTGAAAAACGTCTTCAACTGACCCCTCTCATTGCCCATCGCGGCGATGCGGAAAGCTTTGCAGAAGCAGTCAAAGCGCTTAATGGCGCGCCCATGCAGGGCAAAATCTTACTTCAACTTTCCTGATGGTACGAGCCAGCAACCTGCGCTGGCTCACATTTCCTTTCGAAATTTAGCGTTCACCTTTCGCAATCCTTCGTTTAAACTAGTTACAGTTAATTATCAGGCAAATCAATATGAACTCATTTGAGCGAAGAAATAAAATTGTCGACCTGATTAATACGCAAGGCAGCGTGCTGGTGATGGACCTTTCAAATACCTTTGGTATTTCTGAAGTGACTATCCGTGCTGACCTGCGTCTGCTGGAAGAGAAAGGCCTTGTCACCCGTTTTCATGGCGGCGCGGCAAAACCGGGAAGTCATCTGGCGGAAGGCGACAATCAGGAAGTCATTCTGGAAGATCGGTATCAACTCGCCAGCGATCCGAAAAAGCGGATTGCCCAGGCGGCTGCGGCAATGGTTGAAGAAGGAATGACCATCATTCTGGATAGCGGGAGCACAACATTACTGATTGCGGAAGCGCTCGCGCGAAAAAGCAATATTACGGTGATCACTAACAGCTTGCCTGCCGCTTTTACGCTATCAGAAAATAAAGATCTCACGCTGGTGGTTTGCGGCGGTACGGTACGGCATAAAACCCACTCAATGCACGGCACGATTGCGGAACGATCGCTACACGGCATCAGCGCCGATGTCATGTTTGTCGGGGCGGATGGCATTGATGCGACAAACGGTATTACCACGTTTAACGAAGGTTATTCCATTAGCGGCGTCATGGCGGCGGCGGCACACAAAGTTATCGCGGTACTGGACGCGACCAAATTTAACCGTCGCGGCTTTAACCAGGTATTGCCGATGGACAAGATCGACTGTGTGATAACCGATGACACTATCAGCAAACAGGATAAAGCGGCATTAGCGAAAACAGGCGTGGAACTAATGATCGTCTAAAAAGGAGTCGGTTATGCGTTGCTGATCGCGAGAGTAAGCCCGAAGGAAAGGCCCGGCCCGCTATCACCGCCCAATGCCCCCATCAATTTACCCACATCAATCACCTGATTGAGTATTAACGCGATGGCGATAAAAGGCGGTTCCCGGGCGCTCGCTTTTACCCTTCCTGCTCCAGCGCATACTTATACAGCGCATTTTTCTTCACGCCGTGAATTTCTGCTGCCAGCGCCGCCGCTTTTTTCAGCGGCAGTTCTGCCTGTAGCAGCGCCAGCGTGCGCAGCGCGTCGGCGGGCAGGTCGTCTTCTTGCGCTTTATGCCCTTCAACAATCAGCACCATTTCGCCTTTGCGACGGTTTTCATCTTCTTTGACCCACGCCAGCAGCTCGCCGACCGGCGCGCCGTGAATGGTTTCCCAGGTTTTGGTCAGCTCACGCGCCAGCACCACGTAGCGGGATTCGCCCCACACGTCCACCATATCTTCCAGGCTATCCAGCAGACGATGGGTGGACTCATAAAAAATCAGCGTTCGCGGCTCCGCTTCAACCGCCTTCAGCGCATCACGGCGACCTTTGGATTTCGCCGGTAAAAAGCCTTCATAGCAGAAACGGTCGGATGGCAGGCCAGCGGCGCTCAGGGCGGCAATCGCCGCACACGGCCCCGGTAGCGGCACCACGCGAATCCCCGCTTCACGGCAGGTACGCACCAGGTGGTAGCCCGGATCGTTAATCAGCGGCGTACCGGCGTCGGAAACCAGCGCAATGTTCTGCCCTTCTTTTAGCTTCGCGACCAGCGTTTCCGCTTTTTGTTGTTCGTTATGGTCATGCAACGCGAACAGCCGGGCGTTAATCCCAAAATGTTGCAGTAATAAACCGGTATGACGAGTGTCTTCAGCGGCAATTAAATCAACGGCTTGTAAAACTTCCAGCGCGCGTTGAGTAATATCAGCCAAATTCCCGATAGGAGTAGGTACAATAAAGAGTTGGCCCTGAGAATTATCCGCCGATTCGTTTTGTTTCATTGTGTCGTCCGTATTGCCGATTTAATATTGAGCATTGCGTAAAAAATATCACTGGATACAGTATGGTACCCTCAACATTTTCTCGTTTGAACGCCGCGCGCGCGCTGCCTGTCGTCCTGGCTGCGCTACTTTTCGCCGGGTGCGGCACCCAGGCGCCAGATCAAAGCGCAGCCTATATGCAGGGTTCAGCGCAAGCTGACTCCGCCTTTTACCTGCATCAGATGCAGCAAAGCGCAGATGATAGCAAGACCAACTGGCAATTACTCGCCATTCATGCACTGCTGAAAGAAGGAAAAAGCCAGCAGGCCGTCGACCTGTTCAACCAACTCCCGCAAAATCTGAACGATGCCCAGCGTCGCGAACAGTCTTTATTAGCGGTAGAGATCAAACTGGCGCAAAAAGATGTCGCAGGCGCGCAGGCCTTGCTGGATAAACTAAAACCCGCCGACTTTGCGCCACATCAGCAAGCGCGTTACTGGCAGGCGCAGATCGTTGCCAGCCAGGGACGCCCGTCGCTTACCCTGTTGCGGGCGTTAATCGCCCAGGAACCGCTACTGGCGGCGAAAGAGAAACAAAAAAATATCGACGCCACCTGGCAGGCGCTCTCCGCCATGACGCCGGATCAGGCCAGGACGCTGGTTATCAACGCCGATGAAAATGTGCTTCAGGGCTGGCTGGATCTGCAACGCGTCTGGTTTGACAACCGCAACGATCCAGACATGCTGAAAGCCGGGATCG
Organism: Salmonella sp. 741265073_HBA; assembly: GCF_046569105.1. Lineage (NCBI taxonomy): Bacteria > Pseudomonadati > Pseudomonadota > Gammaproteobacteria > Enterobacterales > Enterobacteriaceae > Salmonella > Salmonella sp. 741265073_HBA. The sequence goes on from NZ_JBKFRY010000013.1 coordinate 70,840, forward strand.
CCGACTGGCAAAAACGCTACCCGCAAAATCCGGGGGCGAAAATGCTGCCGACGCAGCTCGTCAATGTGCAACGTTTTAAACCAGCTTCCACCAGCAAAATCGCTCTGCTGCTGCCGCTGAACGGTCAGGCTGCCGTGTTTGGCCGTACCATCCAGCAAGGTTTCGAAGCCGCGAAAAACCTCGGCACCCAGGCGGTAGAGACGCAGCCTGCCGCCGCGCCTGACGCGCCGGTCGAACCTGGCGTGGAGGAGACGCAGCCACAAATGACCAACGGCGTCGCCAGTCCGTCGCAGGCCTCGGTGAGCGATCTGACTGATGACGCTCCATCCCAGTCCGCTACGCCAGTCAGCGCGCCACAAACTCCCCCTGCTACAGCAAGCGCGCCGGCGGATCCCTCCGCTGAATTAAAAATCTACGATACCTCTTCCCAGCCGTTGGATCAGGTGCTTGCTCAGGTTCAGCAAGACGGCGCCAGTATCGTGGTCGGGCCGCTGTTGAAAAACAATGTGGAAGCGCTGATGAAAAGCAACACGCCGCTCAACGTGCTGGCACTCAACCAGCCGGAAACGGTACGTAGCTTCCCTAATATCTGCTATTTCGCGCTCTCACCTGAAGATGAAGCCCGTGACGCGGCGCATCATATTTATGACCAGGGCAAGCAGTCGCCGCTGCTGTTGATCCCACGCAGCGCGCTTGGCGATCGCGTGGCGAACGCCTTCACCCAGGAGTGGCAAAAACTGGGCGGCGGCATCGTGTTACAGCAAAAATTCGGCTCCGTAGCCGAGCTGAAAATGGGCGTGAACGGCGGCGCGGGTATCGCGTTGACGGGCAGTCCGGTCGCCGCCAGCGTGCCTGCGCAGCCTGGCGTCACCATTGGCGGTCTGACCATCCCTGCGCCGCCGACCGACGTGCAAATCACCGGCGACGGACGCGTAGACGCGGTCTATATTCTGGCTACGCCGGAAGAGATTGGCTTTATCAAACCGATGATCGCCATGCGTAACGGCACCCAGAGCGGCGCGACGCTGTATGCCAGCTCCCGCAGCGCGCAAGGCACCTCCGGCCCCGACTTCCGTCTGGAAATGGAGGGTTTACAATACAGTGAAATTCCTATGCTGGCAGGCGGCAATATGCCGTTGATGCAGCAGGCGCTGAGCGCTGTACATAACGACTATTCTCTGGCGCGGATGTACGCCATGGGCGTGGATGCCTGGACGCTGGCGAACCACTTTTCGCAGATGCGTCAGGTGCAGGGGTTTGAGATCAATGGTAATACCGGCGCATTAACCGCCAGCCCGGATTGTGTGATTAACAGGAAGTTATCATGGCTCAAATACCAGCAAGGGGAGATTGTTCCCGCCAGCTAACGCGTAAACAGGCTGGCGACGCGTGGGAAGCTGCCGCGCGTCGCTGGCTGGAAAGCAAAGGACTGCGGTTTATCGCCGCCAACGTGCGCGAGCGCGGCGGCGAAATCGATCTGATCATGCGCGACGGAAAAACGACGGTTTTTGTTGAGGTCCGCTATCGGCGCTCCGGGCTTTATGGCGGCGCGGCGGCCAGTGTGACCCGCAGCAAGCAACACAAATTATTACATACTGCCCGCTTGTGGCTCGCCCGCCAGAATGGGAGTTTTGATACTGTGGATTGTCGGTTCGATGTGTTAGCCTTCACCGGAAATGAGATTGAGTGGTTTCGGGATGCGTTTAACGACCACTCATAATTGAAGATTTTAAGGATTAGCGTGCTCGAAAGAATCAAAGTTTGCTTTACAGAAAGCATTCAAACTCAAATTGCTGCGGCGGAAGCGCTTCCGGATGCCATTTCCCGCGCCGCCATGACGCTGGTTCATTCCCTGCTTAACGGCAACAAAATCCTCTGTTGTGGAAACGGGACGTCCGCGGCCAACGCACAGCATTTTGCTGCCAGCATGATTAACCGCTTTGAAACGGAGCGACCCAGTTTACCCGCCATTGCACTAAATACCGATAATGTGGTCTTAACTGCGATCGCTAACGATCGCCTGCACGATGAAGTTTATGCAAAACAAGTCCGGGCGCTGGGACATGCAGGCGATGTTTTATTGGCGATCTCTACGCGTGGTAATAGTCGCGATATCGTAAAAGCCGTTGAAGCAGCCGTCACACGTGACATGACCATTGTGGCGCTAACCGGGTATGACGGGGGCGAGCTGGCCGGACTATTAGGGCCGCAGGATGTCGAAATTCGTATCCCTTCACACCACAGCGCGCGCATTCAGGAAATGCATATGCTGACGGTAAACTGCCTGTGCGATTTGATCGATAACACGCTTTTTCCTCACCAGGATGATTAAGGAGTACACATGAAGGCATTTTCGCCGCTCGCAGTCCTTATTTCTGCGTTGCTATTGCAAGGTTGCGTCGCCGCCGCGGTAGTGGGTACGGCAGCCGTCGGCACCAAAGCCGCAACCGACCCGCGTAGCGTGGGCACCCAGGTGGATGACGGAACGCTGGAACTGCGTGTCAGCAGCGCACTGTCGAAAGATGAGCAAATCAAAAAAGAGACGCGCATCAATGTCACGGCTTATCAGGGCAAAGTTTTGTTAGTGGGCCAGTCGCCAAACAGCGAACTCTCCGCACGCGCTAAACAGATAGCGATGGGCGTTGAAGGCACCACCGAGGTCTATAACGAGATTCGCCAGGGTCAGCCTATCGGCCTGGGGACCGCCTCTAACGATACCTGGATCACCACGAAAGTTCGTTCACAGCTACTGACCAGCGATCAGGTAAAATCGTCAAATGTGAAAGTTACCACCGAAAATGGCGAAGTATTCCTGCTGGGCCTGGTGACTGAACGTGAAGGAAAAGCGGCAGCGGACATCGCCAGCCGGGTGAGCGGCGTGAAACGCGTGACCACCGCCTTTACGTATATTAAGTAACCGGTGTGCCGGGTGGCGATAAGAATGTGTAAACCGCGTCGCCATCCGGTAAATCATCCGGCTTCGCTACTCCGCTTTTTCCCGCAGTTGCGATGAGGTCAGAATCGTCACGCCTTCTTGTGCTGGCGCCAGCGCTTCCGCCAGCATGGCCCGCGCCACATCCCGCGCATCAATCGATTTCCAGTTTCCTGGCAACAGCCGGAATAGCGGAGCGAAAAGCGTTTCATTCACCCGCCGCGTTGTTCTGTCGCCGAGCAGCATAGAAGGCCGGGCAATCGTCAAACGAGGCCAATTTTGCGCGATTAACGCCTCTTCCATTTCTCCTTTCACCCGATTGTAGAAAAACGGAGAGTGCGCGTTTGCTCCCATTGCGCTGACCACCAACATGTGCTGCGCGCCCAGTCGACGCCCGGTCAGCGCGGTATCAACCACCAGCGTATAATCCGCATGAATAAACGCCGCTTTACTTCCCGCTTCACGCCGGGTCGTGCCCAGGCAGCAAAAAACAATATCCACCGGGTCGGTCACCTGAGCTAACGCATCGGTAAGCTGCGGATCGTGAGGGTTATAAACGCCGACAATATCCGTCAGCGGGCGACGCGTCGGCGCGGCGATAGCGCTCACCTGCGGCGTGTTGATTAACATTCTCAGCAGATGTCCGCCGACCAGTCCGGTCGCGCCGGTAATCAGTACCTGACTCATCCTCGCTCCTTTACAGATTTGTCCACCTTGCACTCTCGGCCCTATCGACCAGGCTTAATAGTCTATGAGGTAAGTATCCATCATTGTGGAAAATTTGCCTTACCCGACGCCACCACTGCGGAGGAAACGCATGAGTAAGAAAATTGCCGTTTTGATTACCGATGAATTTGAAGATTCAGAATTTACCTCTCCGGCAGCAGAATTCCGTCAGGCCGGCCATGAGGTCATCACCATCGAAAAAGAGGCGGGTAAAACGGTGAAAGGAAAAAAAGGCGAGGCCAGCGTCACCATTGATAAGGCTATTGATGACGTTCGCCCCGACGAGTTCGACGCCTTGCTATTGCCGGGAGGTCACTCGCCGGACTACCTGCGCGGCGACAGCCGTTTCGTGGATTTTACCCGCGATTTCGTTAACAGCGGTAAACCGGTTTTTGCCATATGCCACGGCCCGCAGTTGTTAATCAGCGCCGATGTCATTCGTGGCCGCAAACTCACGGCGGTGAAACCGATTATTATCGATGTGAAGAATGCGGGCGCGGAATTTTACGATCAGGAAGTCGTCGTCGATAAAGATCAGCTGGTGACCAGCCGCACGCCTGACGACCTGCCGGCATTTAACCGCGAGGCGCTACGCCTGCTGGGCGCGTGAGTCGCGTAACCAGTGCAGTTTTTTACCAAACCCCAGCGTGTTGTCGGTGAATTTAATTTCATCCAGCCGGATTTCCCATACCGGCGCTGGCAGCACCCTGGCGACCGGGAAGCGACGAAGGTAAGCTTTACGCGCGGCGTCGCTCTCCTGCCCCTCCAGACGGCGAATTTCCCCTTTAAACTGTACGCCGCGAATGCGCGCCACCGTTTTCGGCTGACCATTGACCGTTCCCGCAACTGGCGCGCACGCGCCAGACATTTGCGCATGGCGGGTTTTATCATCCGTTAACAGATACAGCGCGACGTTTTGCGCATCGAACGAATAAAACGCATTGGCGCACCACAGCTCTCCCTCATGGTGTACGCACCAGGTCACCACGTGTTGTTTCGCCAGCCAACGGCCAATAGCGGTAAGTGTGTCCATCTTTATTCTCGCTTATACTGGGAACCTGAAAATTATCATGCTGATGGCGACAATGACACCCTGGTATCTGTATCTGATTCGTACCGCAGACAATGCGCTTTACACCGGAATAACCACCGATGTGGCGCGTCGTTACAGGCAGCATCAAACGGGAAAAGGCGCAAAAGCATTACGGGGAAAAGGCGAGTTAACGCTGGCGTTTGCGGCGCAGGTCGGCGATCGCTCGCTGGCCCTGCGCATAGAGTATCGCATCAAACAGCTCACAAAGCGCCAGAAGGAGCGCCTTGTGACGGAACGCGAAGCGTTTGAGGCGCTGCTGTCCAGCCTGCAAACGCCGGTGCTTAAAAACGATTGAAGTGGTCGTGATACTCCACCAGCCCCGTCACGCCTTCCAGCGCATCCTCAGCCAAACGGTGTACCTGGAAAGCGCTTTCCGTACCGGGCCAACGGCAGTGAAGATCGTAATGCGCGGCCAGTTCAAAACCGAAGCGGCTATATAACGCCGGGTCGCCCAGCGTCACGACCGCCGCGTAGCCGAACTCGTTGAGCGAATCCAGCCCTTCATACACTAACTGGCGCGCCAGCCCTTGCCCGCGATACTTTTCATCGACCGCCAGCGGCGCCATGCCGACCCACTGTAAATCTTCGCCCTGCACATCAACCGGACTAAAGGCGACATAGCCCACCACCTGGCCTTCATCATCCGTGGCCACCAGTCCGAGCGTCAGAAAACCATCTTCACGCAAATCGTGAACCAGCTTCGCTTCCGCATCGCTTTCGAATGAACGGCGTAACAGCGCATCAATACCAGGCGCATCAATGGGAATTTCTACTCGAATTAGCATGGTTCACCTACCGAGGTCTGTTTGGTTTCCGGCGAGTTTTTCATACCCGCCTCAACAAAATCCGCCAGTTGCAGCAGCATAACGCGTAACGCTTTCGGCATCTGCTCCAGTTCGATGGCGTCCATCAGATTCTTCACATACAACCCTAACTCAGTATCGCCTTCAATGACCAGTCGACGCTGGAAAAAGAGCGTATCCGGGTCCTGTTTACGGGCAGCTATCATTAGCAGATCGCTGGCGTCGGCGCTAAAACTGACGTCAGCATCCGCCTGCTGGCTAACGATCAGCTTTTCATTTTCAACCGTGGTATACCATTTTAAGTCGATGTCACGAACATGAATGCTTAACCAACGACCTTCGAGGAATTCCAGCTCTCCATCGGCCAGCGCCTGACGAAACTGCCAGCTCAGAACCTGTTCCAGAACCTGGCGCTTTAGCGCAAAGGGCGTCAGTTTAACCGGTACACTCATCAGAGACGGGCCAGCATGGACTAAGCGTGAACGCAGTTTATCTAACACGAGCTTTACTCCCTGTTTCAATAGTCCTGTTATTTTGCCATATCCAATAAATCACATGGCGGCGTAAATCAACAATTGGGTCTGATTTTCTACCCCATTATTGGTGTTACCAATACGCCTTTAACTGCCTTAAATCAAAAATTGTCGCAGCAAGGTTAACTAAAATCCCTGTTCGTTAACAATTTTGCGTCTCAGACGTAACCCTCAGGATAAATTATGGAGCTGCTCTGCCCTGCCGGAAATCTCCCGGCGCTGAAGGCGGCCATCGAAAACGGCGCTGACGCCGTTTATATCGGGTTAAAAGACGATACCAATGCCCGTCATTTTGCCGGCCTTAACTTTACCGAAAAAAAATTGCAGGAAGCGGTGAGTTTTGTTCACCAGCATCGCCGCAAATTACACATCGCCATTAATACTTTTGCGCATCCGGACGGCTATGCCCGCTGGCAGCGCGCCGTGGATATGGCGGCGCAGCTTGGCGCCGACGCGCTGATTCTCGCCGACCTCGCTATGCTGGAATATGCCGCAGAGCGTTACCCGCATATTGAGCGCCATGTTTCCGTTCAGGCCTCGGCAACCAACGAAGAGGCGATTCGCTTTTATCACCGCAACTTTGATGTCCACCGTGTAGTACTGCCGCGTGTACTGTCGATTCACCAGGTAAAACAACTGGCCCGCGTCACGCCGGTGCCGCTGGAGGTATTCGCGTTTGGCAGCCTGTGCATTATGGCGGAAGGTCGCTGCTATCTTTCTTCCTACCTGACGGGGGAGTCGCCCAATACCGTCGGCGCCTGCTCTCCCGCCCGCTTTGTCCGTTGGCAGCAAACGCCGCAGGGGCTGGAATCGCGCCTGAATGATGTCCTGATTGACCGTTACCAGGATGGCGAAAACGCGGGCTACCCAACGCTGTGTAAAGGCCGCTATTTAGTGGACGGCGAGCGCTATCACGCGCTGGAGGAGCCAACCAGCCTGAACACGCTGGAACTACTGCCGGAGCTCATGGCGGCGAACATCGCTTCGGTGAAGATCGAAGGTCGCCAGCGCAGCCCGGCCTATGTCAGCCAGGTGGCGAAAGTGTGGCGCCAGGCGATCGATCGCTGCAAAGCCGCCCCGCAAAACTTCGTTCCACAGCGCGACTGGATGGAGACGCTCGGCGCGATGTCCGAAGGCACCCAAACCACGCTTGGCGCATATCACCGTAAATGGCAGTGAGAGGAGCTATGAAATATTCCTTAGGACCGGTGCTTTATTACTGGCCGAAAGAGACGCTGGAAGATTTTTATCAGCAGGCCGCAAAAAGCAGCGCTGATGTCATTTATCTGGGCGAAGCGGTGTGCAGCAAGCGTCGCGCGACCAAAGTCGGCGACTGGCTGGAAATGGCGAAATCCCTCGCCGCCAGCGGTAAGCAGGTGGTGCTCTCCACCCTGGCGCTGGTACAGGCGTCATCTGAATTAAGCGAGCTGAAACGCTATGTGGACAACGGCGATTTTCTGCTGGAAGCCAGCGATCTTGGCGTGGTGAATCTGTGCGCCGAGCGCAAACTGCCGTTTGTCGCCGGCCATGCGCTGAACTGCTACAACGCGGTCACGCTGCGCCGGTTGCTGAAAGAAGGCATGGTACGCTGGTGTATGCCAGTGGAGCTGTCCCGCGACTGGCTGGTGAATTTGCTTAATCAGTGCGATGAACTGGGCATCCGCAATCAGTTTGAAGTGGAAGTGTTGAGCTACGGCCATCTGCCGCTGGCCTACTCCGCTCGCTGCTTTACCGCCCGTTCGGAAGACCGTCCGAAAGATGAGTGCGAAACCTGCTGTATCAAGTATCCAAACGGTCGTGACGTGCTCTCGCAAGAGAATCAGCAGGTGTTTGTGCTTAACGGTATTCAGACCATGAGCGGCTATGTCTATAACCTTGGCAACGAACTGACGTCGATGCAGGGATTGGTCGATATCGTGCGGCTGTCGCCGTTGGGTACGGAGACATTTGCCATGCTTGATGCCTTTCGCGCTAACGAAAACGGCGGTGCGCCATTACCGCTTGCCTCCCATAGTGACTGCAACGGCTACTGGAAGCGGCTGGCCGGGCTGGAGCTACAGGCCTAGCCGGATGGCGGCATAAAGACCTTATCGGGCCTACAAATAGCGCTCCCGTAGGCCCGATAAGCGCAGCGCTATCGGGCATTGTTTTGCCGTCAGTCTCATAAAGCTCACTTTGTTAACAACATTCGCTAATCTTTAATGCAGTATTAAAAGATTAACCGGTAACAAAGTGAGCCGTTATGACTGACAAAACTATTCCGTTCTCGGTGCTGGATCTGGCACCGATCCCTGAAGGATCTTCGGCAAAAGAAGCCTTCGCGCACTCGCTTGATCTCGCACGGCTGGCTGAAAAGCGCGGCTATCACCGCTACTGGCTGGCGGAACATCACAACATGACCGGTATCGCCAGCGCGGCGACCTCGGTATTGATTGGTTATCTGGCGGCCAATACCACAACATTACATCTTGGCTCCGGCGGCGTGATGCTGCCTAACCATTCACCGCTGGTGATTGCCGAGCAGTTCGGCACGCTGAATACGCTCTACCCGGGACGTATCGACTTAGGGTTGGGACGCGCGCCGGGTAGCGATCAGCCGACGATGCGCGCGCTGCGTCGCCATATGAGCGGCGATATCGATAACTTTCCACGCGATGTCGCAGAGCTGGTGGACTGGTTCGACACTCGCGACCCTAATCCGCATGTGCGCCCGGTTCCCGGCTACGGCGAGAAGATCCCGGTCTGGCTGTTGGGCTCCAGCCTGTATAGCGCACAGTTGGCGGCCCAGCTTGGCCTGCCGTTCGCCTTTGCTTCGCATTTCGCGCCGGATATGTTGTTCCAGGCGCTGCATCTGTACCGTACCCAGTTCAAACCTTCAGCGCGGCTGGAAAAACCGTACGCGATGGTGTGTATCAATATTATCGCCGCCGACAGCAACCGCGACGCCGAATTCCTGTTTACCTCCATGCAGCAGGCTTTTGTGAAGCTACGTCGTGGGGAAACCGGCCAACTGCCGCCGCCGATTGAGAATATGGAGACCTTCTGGTCGCCATCCGAGCAGTATGGCGTGCAGCAGGCGCTGAGTATGTCGCTGGTCGGTGATAAAGCGAAAGTCCGCCACGGGCTGGTGTCCATTCTGCGCGAAACCCAGGCGGATGAAATTATGGTAAACGGGCAGATTTTCGACCACCAGGCACGCCTGCATTCGTTTGATTTAGCGATGGATGTTAAGGAAGAGTTGTTGGGCTGATTTTATAACGCCGATTTTCAACGGTGATGGTTGGCAATCGGCGATTTTTTTCGAAGTAATCATAGCCGGGCTTCAACATACGCCAGAAATTATATTCCGGCCATGCTTGCGCCTGGCGCATATTTTTGTCATTCATCATAAATGGGAAGATATGGACAGGCACGTTCTTCTGCCCGCTGTTTAGCGCCTGCGCCACCAGTTGATAAATCTCTTCAATACCGGCATCGGTCATGGCATAGCAACCCGCCGAAACGCAGTTCCCATGAACCATAATGAAATCACCGGTGTAGCCATTTGCCCGATCGTAAGCATTCGGGTAGCCAATATTAAATGCCAGATGATAGCGGCTGTTTGGGTTAAGCAACCCTTTGTTGGTGGCATAAAAGCCTTCCGGGCTTTTACCATCTCCCTGTTTATGTTTTGGCCCTAAGCCACCAGACCATGCGCATATAGTCCAGGTTTTGTAGAGTTCGTAAGGCTTGTTATTGGCGCTTGCCCACAGTTCCAGCTTATCTTCCGCTTTCAGAATGCGGATAAATAACTGGTCGCCGGGGTGAATGATTTTTAAAGACGATACGACAGGTTTTTCCACTGGCAGGTAAACGTGTTCATCGTACGGAGTGAGCCAGAAAAATTTTAAAATAAAAGCGATAAACAGGCTCAATAATACAATAGCGAGTAGTCCTTTACGCCCCATTTTCGTATTCCGCTTATTCTGAACCAGTTCAAGTATATATTTTCCTATGACAGGGAATAGAGGAAAGGTCCAGTTCTGTACTTTTATAAAATAGTAATCGTTTTATCATAACCGAACAGGGATATGAATAAATCGACTTATTACCAGAGAAAATCATCATGAGTGAACCTGCTTCCTTTTTTCTTCATGCACATATTACCGAGAGCAACCTCAAGAAATTTTTCCATTCACCGGCAACAAATATTAAAGACTATGACGACTGGTTGCCATGGTTTACTGAGGAGCAAAGGTTGTACGGCGAGCCTGCAAAAATGCTTAACAATCTTGCCGCATGTAATTCTGGTGAAAGTGAAAAGAATATTTATGCTGAACATATCAACTTTAATAAAGAAACACAGATAGTCACGATGGATCACATATTTCTCTCAGAGAGCTATGAAATGTTCATGCCACTCATGGCCTGTGTGCGGGGAATCGAGAAATTTATTACGCCAGGGGAAAATAATTTTGCGCTAATTTATTATTACTGGTGGGGTTCGGAGATCGCCATCGCGCTCGAATTTGACACCAATGGTAGCAGAATAACGGCAAATCCTAAGGCAGAAAATTTAACTATCGCCGATGCTTTTTTCGATGAACACGGGGAAGCACTCGCCGAAGAACTTTATAATAAACAGGGATTTATTTGATACCATTTCGCGGACTTGTGAAATATTGCCGGATGAAAACAGCTCATCCGGCACAATAACGTTACTGGTACACCGGCAGCAAATTAAAGCTCGATAAAATATGCACCAGTGCGTTCCCAACGCCAAATAGCAGAATCAGTACAATCATCGGCGTGCCGCCCCAGACGCGGAATTTCGGGCTGCCGAAACGTTCGCGAGATTTACGCGCCAACAGCGCAGGCACAATGGCCGCCCAGATAGTTGCAGCTAAACCTGCATAGCCAATGGCGTACAGAAAACCGTTCGGCCACAGCAGGCCACCGACAATTGGCGGCACAAACGTCAGCAGCGCCGTTTTAAAACGCCCCATTGCCGAGTCATCAAAGCCAAACAGATCCGCCAGATAGTCAAACAGCCCCAGCGTCACGCCAAGGAAGGAACTGGCGACAGCAAAGTTAGAGAACACCACCAGCAGCAGATCCAGGCTGCGGCTGTTCAGCACGCCGCTCAACGCCTGTACCAGCACATCAATATTGCCGCCTTTCTGCGCAATGCCGATAAATTCCGGACGCGGGATGTTGCCCATCGTCCCCAGCAGCCAGACGGAATAGAGCGCCAGCGCCAGTAACGTCCCATAAATCAGGCATTTCACGATGGTGCGCGGATCTTTGCCGTAATATTTCATCAGGCTCGGTACGTTACCGTGATAACCAAAAGAGGCCAGACAAAATGGCAGCGTCATCAGCAGGTACGGCGTATATGACGCGTGGCTTTCAGCCACGTTAAACAACGTGGCAGGCTGAACGTGCCCTAACAGGCTGCCGAAGGTCAGGAAGAAAGTAATCACTTTCGCGCCCAGCACAATCGCCGTCATCCGGCTGACCGCCTTCGTACTCAGCCACACAACAAACGCCACCAGCAGCGCAAAGGCAAAACCTGCCGCTCGCGCCGGAACGTTCAACGACATCTCAGCAAAGGTATGATGCAGAATCGAGCCGCTCGCCGAGATATAGGCGTAAGTCAGGATGTAGAGCACAAAGGCAATAGAAATGCCGTTGACAATGTTCCAGCCTTTCCCCAACAGATCTTTGGTGATGGTGTCGAAACTCGAACCAATGCGGTAGTTAAGGTTGGCTTCGAGGATCATTAGCCCGGAGTGCAGCATACAAAACCAGGTAAAGACCAGCGCCGCCATCGACCAGAAGAACCACGCCCCGGACATGACCACCGGCAGGGAGAACATCCCCGCGCCAATGATGGTGCCGCCGATAATCACCACGCCGCCAAGCAGCGAAGGTGACGTTTGGGTGGTGGTAAGTGTTGCCATTCAGCTCTCTCTCCAGTCATTTATAGTGTGACTATCTCTCAATACGCTGCACTGTACCAGTACACGAGTACAAAAGAAATAAAAAAAGCCCCGATTGTGACGATCGGGGCTGTATATTTTACTTTACGCTGTGAATGCGCAGGTCAGCGCGAGTTACGCATCACCGCCGAAACGACGGCGACCGGTAGAGTCATCACGACGCGGACCACGGCTTTCACGACGTTCGCCGCTGAAGCGACGACCATCACCACGACCACCTTCACGACGTTCTCCGCTGAAATTACGACCGCCTTCACGACGTTCGCCACTGAAGCTACGACCACCGCCGCGACGTTCGCCGCCCGCGTGCGGAACAGCATCACCCAACAGCTGCATATTCATCGGCTTGTTCAGAATGCGGGTACGCGTGAAGTGCTGCAACACTTCGCCCGGCATACCTTTCGGCAGCTCGATGGTGGAGTGAGACGCGAACAGCTTAATGTTACCAATGTAACGGCTGCTGATGTCGCCTTCGTTAGCGATAGCGCCCACGATATGACGAACTTCAACGCCGTCATCACGGCCCACTTCAATGCGGTATAACTGCATATCGCCAACGTCACGACGTTCACGACGCGGACGTTCTTCACGGTCGCCACGCGGGCCACGGTCATTACGATCGCGCGGACCACGGTCATCACGGTCACGGAATTCACGCTTAGGACGCATCGGCGCATCCGGCGGCAGGATCAGCGGACGCTCGCCCTGCGCCATTTTCAGCAGTGCGGCGGCCAGCGTTTCGAGATCCAGCTCTTCACCTTCAGCAGACGGCTGGATTTTCGCCAGCAGCGCACGGTACTGATCCAGATCGCTGCTTTCCAGTTGCTGCTGAACTTTCGCGGCGAATTTTTCCAGACGGCGTTTACCCAGCAGTTCTGCGTTCGGCAGTTCCACTTCCGGAATGGTCAGCTTCATGGTGCGTTCGATGTTGCGCAGCAGACGACGCTCGCGGTTCTCAACGAACAGCAGCGCGCGACCGGCGCGACCCGCACGGCCGGTACGACCGATACGGTGAACGTAGGACTCGGAATCCATCGGGATATCGTAGTTCACCACCAGGCTGATACGTTCAACGTCCAGACCACGTGCCGCAACGTCGGTAGCGATCAGGATGTCCAGACGACCATCTTTCAGGCGTTCCAGAGTCTGCTCACGCAGCGCCTGGTTCATATCGCCATTCAACGCGGCGCTGTTGTAGCCGCTACGTTCCAGCGCTTCTGCTACTTCCAGGGTCGCGTTTTTGGTACGTACGAAGATAATCGCCGCATCAAAGTCTTCCGCTTCCAGGAAACGCACCAGCGCTTCGTTTTTACGCATACCCCAGACAGTCCAGTAGCTCTGGCTGATGTCAGGACGGGTAGTCACGCTGGACTGAATGCGCACTTCCTGCGGCTCTTTCATAAAGCGGCGGGTAATGCGACGAATCGCTTCCGGCATGGTGGCGGAGAACAGAGCGGTCTGATGACCTTCCGGGATCTGCGCCATAATAGTTTCAACGTCTTCGATGAAGCCCATACGCAGCATTTCGTCGGCTTCATCCAGCACCAGACCACTCAGTTTAGAGAGGTCGAGGGTGCCGCGTTTTAAGTGATCAAGCAGACGTCCCGGCGTACCGACAACGATCTGCGGCCCCTGACGCAGGGCGCGTAACTGCACGTCATAACGCTGACCGCCGTACAGGGCAACCACGTTTACGCCGCGCATGTGTTTAGAGAAATCCGTCATGGCTTCGGCAACCTGTACCGCCAGTTCGCGGGTTGGCGCCAGCACCAGAATCTGAGGTGCCTTCAGCTCAGGATCAAGATTGTTGAGCAGCGGTAAAGAGAACGCTGCGGTTTTGCCGCTACCGGTCTGGGCCATGCCCAGCACGTCGCGACCGCCCAGCAGATGCGGAATGCACTCTGCCTGGATTGGAGATGGTTTTTCGTAACCCAGATCGGTAAGGGCTTCAAGGATAGGAGCCTTCAGCCCCAGATCTGCAAAAGTGGTTTCGAATTCAGCCATGTAGTACGTGTGCCTCAAAATTAATGGCGGCCAGTCTACATAACTCATCATGAAATTGATCTGCAATTTTCATTGAAAAGTGTGAACCGGCTCAAAGTAGGTGTATTAACGAACAACAACGCCCTCACCCGCGAAGGTGATGACAATCAAAAAGATTACGGGCTGATATGTTCGTCAGCTATTGCTGGTCCGATTCTGCCAGGTCATCTTGGTCCTGGCCCAGGAGCGATAATTCCAACAATGCGTATCGGTGCTCAACAAAGTTATGAACGTTGTTGGCCACCGCCAGTTTGAACAGAGCCGTGGCGCTGTCCAAATCCCCCAGACTTAGGTAATACTTACCTAAATAGAAGTTGGTTTCACTGAGATGCTCAGCGAGCGAGGTGTTATCCGTTGCGTCCGCCTTGAGCCTTTCCATCAGCGTTGCTTCGCTAATGTCGCCCAGGTAGAACTCGACAATGTTCCATCCCCATTGCTCTTTATCCGATTTTTCGAAGCGTGCTTTTAACGCTTCTTTCGCCTGCTTCTCATTAAGCTTCTGCTCAACAAGATACAGCCACAGGCTGCGGTAAGGATCATTGGGATCGTCTTGATAAAACGCCAGCAGATCATCTTGCGCTAACTTATCACGGCCGCCGTAATACAATGCGATACCGCGGTTTAAGTGCGCGTAGTTGTAAGTTGGATCAAGCTCTAGTACAGAATCAAACGCTTCATAGGCAGCATCAAAATTGCCTGCCTGCGTTAAATAAATGCCTAAGTAATTGAATACTTCAGGCATATCCGGTCTGATTGCCAGCGCTTGTGAAAAATCATTTCGCGCTAATGCCCTCAAACCAAGACTATCATACAACACTCCGCGCTCATATAAAAGCTGTGCGCGTTCGTCATCGGTTAAAGCCCGACTGGCAAGAATCTGTTCCATACGCGCCAGAATCACTTCCTGCTGTAAAGTCGGTTGCAATGGTACTGCGAGGACTTCACTTTTACGCCAGGCGGAATTACTGCATCCTGCAAGCGTAAGTGCTGTCGCAACGAAACACCAGCGCAAAAAAGGCTTCATTTCCCACTCCCGAAGACAACGATTGAATGAACGTCCTGTTCCCCGGTGGCTCAACAAGGCGTCCAGCCAGGTCTAAAGCCCTCCGCAGTGCGGAGGGCAAAAGGCTACCTTACTCGGCCTGTTCGCTCGCCGGAGCTTCCGGCGCAGCCGCAGGTTGAGACTGCTCGGTTGCTTCTTTAATGCTCAGACGTACACGGCCCTGGCGGTCAACTTCCAGAACCTTAACCGGGACTTCCTGACCCATCTGCAGATAGTCGGTCACTTTCTCTACACGCTTATCCGCGATTTGAGAGATGTGAACCAGACCTTCTTTACCGCCGCCGATGGCAACAAACGCGCCAAAGTCAACGATACGGGTCACTTTACCATTGTAGATACGGCCGACTTCGATCTCCGCGGTAATCTCTTCGATACGACGGATAGCGTATTTCGCTTTTTCACCGTCGGTCGCCGCGATCTTCACAGTACCGTCATCTTCGATTTCGATGGTGGTGCCGGTCTCTTCAGTCAGCGCGCGGATCACAGAACCGCCTTTACCGATCACGTCTTTGATCTTGTCCGTGCTGATCTTGATGGTATGGATACGCGGCGCAAATTCAGAGATATCGCCGCGCGGCGCGTTGATCGCCTGTTCCATCACGCCCAGGATGTGCAGACGCGCACCTTTAGCCTGGTTCAACGCAACCTGCATGATCTCTTTGGTGATACCTTCAATTTTGATATCCATCTGCAGCGCAGAGATACCGTCGCGGGAACCCGCCACTTTGAAGTCCATATCGCCCAGGTGATCTTCGTCGCCCAGAATGTCAGACAGTACAACGTAGTTGTCGCCTTCTTTCACCAGACCCATAGCGATACCTGCTACGGCGGCTTTAATTGGCACGCCAGCGTCCATCAGCGCCAGAGAAGCGCCGCACACGGAAGCCATAGAGGAAGAACCGTTGGATTCGGTGATTTCAGACACCACGCGAACGGTGTACGGGAATTTATCCATGTCCGGCATCACTGCCAGCACGCCGCGCTTCGCCAGACGACCGTGACCAATTTCACGACGCTTCGGAGAACCGACCATGCCGGTTTCGCCTACGGAGTACGGAGGGAAGTTGTAGTGGAACAGGAAGCTATCAGTGCGCTCGCCCATCAGTTCATCAAGCACCTGCGCGTCACGAGCAGTACCCAGAGTCGCGGTAACCAGCGCCTGCGTTTCACCACGGGTAAACAGAGCGGAACCGTGAGTACGCGGCAGTACACCAGTGCGCACGTCCAGACCACGGATCATGTCTTTTTCACGGCCATCAATACGCGGCTCGCCTGCCAGTACGCGGCTACGCACCACGTTTTTCTCGATTGCGTGCAGGATTTCGCCCAGCTCGTTAGCATCCAGAGTTTCATCTTCTGCAATAAGCTGCTCGATGGTTTCGGATTTGATTACGTCAACCTGAGCATAGCGTTCTTGTTTATCGGTGATGCGGTACGCGTCGCTCAGACGAGATTCAGCCAGCGCAGCAACACGCGCGTTCAACGCGTCGTTGACGGCTTCCGGCTGCCAGTCCCAACGCGGTTTGCCGGCTTCTTTCACCAGATCGTTGATCGCCTGGATAACAACCTGCTGCTGCTCGTGACCGAATACCACCGCGCCCAGCATAGTGTCTTCGCTCAGCAGTTCAGCTTCGGATTCCACCATCAGCACAGCCGCTTCGGTACCGGCAACCACCAAGTCCAGCTTGCTTTCTTTCAGCTCGTCCTGGGTCGGGTTCAGCACGTACTGGTCATTGATGTAACCTACGCGCGCCGCGCCGATTGGGCCGTTGAACGGAATGCCGGACAGCGACAGCGCAGCAGATGCGCCGATCATGGCAACGATGTCCGGGTTAACCTGCGGGTTAACGGAAACGACGGTCGCAATAACCTGCACTTCGTTAACGAAGCCTTCCGGGAACAGCGGACGAACCGGGCGGTCAATCAGACGCGCGATCAGGGTTTCGCCTTCGCTTGGACGGCCTTCACGACGGAAGAAGCTGCCCGGGATACGACCAGCAGCGTAGGTACGCTCCTGATAGTTAACGGTCAGTGGGAAGAAGTCCTGGCCTGGCTTGGCTTTTTTCTGGCCGACAACGGTAACGAATACGGCGGTGTCATCCATGCTTACCATAACAGCGGCAGTGGCCTGACGCGCCATCATGCCAGTTTCCAGCGTAACGGTATGCTGACCGTACTGGAATTTACGAACGATCGGATTAAGCAAAATAATATCCTTTCCAATTTTTGACGGCGCAATACGTGCCGTCGTTAATACCCGATCTTCTGCGCATCCTCGCGACTAATGACAACCCTAACCCTGATATGGGTAAAGCCTCTCATTAGCCGCGCGAACCTCTGCAACGGAAGATCATTCATAGCAACAATACATTAGTTTCCAGCGAATTGCTGCCATCTGCTGGAAAAAAGGGGCCATGAAGGCCCCCTCTTTCTGAAACTCGAAAGAATTAGCGACGCAGACCCAGACGCTCAATCAGCGCGGTGTAGCGTGCAACATCTTTACGTTTCAGGTAGTCGAGCAGTTTACGACGCTGAGAAACCATACGCAGCAGACCACGACGGCTGTGGTGATCTTTTTTATGCTCTGCAAAGTGACCCTGCAGGTGGTTAATCTGTGCAGTCAACAGAGCAACCTGAACATCGGTAGAACCGGTGTCGTTTGCGTCACGACCGAACTCAGAAACGATTTTAGCTGTAGCTTCAGTACTTAGAGACATTTTAAAACTCCAAAGTATTTAAGAATGAGAGGACGCCGATCTCTAATTCAGCGATCCCAGTGTACGCCGCGTAAACTGTTAAATAATTTACGCGACGTTAAGCGGCGGTATTCTACTCGCAGCGCTCTCTTATCGCAAGACGAAGCGACATTACGCTGGGTACTCTACTACCAGCCGACGAGGCGCGACACGGCCTTCGTCGTCAATTTCGCCCATACCGATAAATTTACCGTCTTCGCCTTCCGTCACACGAACCAGTCCCTTCAACGGCGCGCCCGTGGTACGAACCGGGTTGCCATTTTTGAAGTATACCGAAGATGTTAACGGCAGATTAACAACAGGATAGTCCGAAGCTGGACTGTCCATTGGCATCAATAATGGATCGAGCAACTGCGCCGCCGGAACGCCCTGCTGTTCCGCCTGTGCTACCAGCGTCTGCAAATGCTCCAGCGTCACCATACGATCCACCGGATACTTGCTGACCGTCAGACGACGCAGGTACGTTACGTGCGCGCCACAGCCCAGTTTCTCACCTAAATCATCAATAATGGTACGAATATAGGTGCCTTTGGAGCAATGAACTTCCAGCTCCAGCTCGTTACCTTCATGGCGAATAAACAGCAGCTCATAGACGGTAATCGGGCGGGCTTCGCGCGGCACTTCGATACCCTGGCGGGCATATTCGTACAGTTTCTTGCCCTGATACTTCAGCGCCGAATACATCGAGGGAATCTGTTCGATATCCCCACGAAAGGTCTCCAGCGCGCTCGCAAGCTGCTCAGCGCTGAAAGTCACCGGACGCTCCTGCACGATTTGACCATCGGCGTCAGAGGTATCCGTGCGCTGCCCCAGACGGGCAATAACACGATAGCGTTTGTCAGAATCCAGCAGGTACTGCGAAAATTTTGTCGCTTCGCCGAGGCAAATCGGCAACATGCCGGTCGCCAGCGGGTCCAGCGCGCCGGTATGCCCGGCGCGGTTGGCATTGTAGATGCGCTTAACTTTCTGCAGCACGTCATTGCTGGACATACCCTGCGGCTTATCCAGCAGCAGAACGCCGTGAATGTCGCGGCCACGACGACGAGGACGACTCATCAGTCCTCCTTGCTGTCGTCCGGGTTCACACGACGTTCTTCGTCATGTTTCACCACGTTAGTCACCAGGTTGGACATACGCATCCCTTCCACCAGCGAGTTGTCGTAGAAGAAGGTCAGTTCCGGTACGATGCGCAGACGCATCGCTTTACCCAGCAAGCTGCGGATGAAACCAGACGCTTCCTGCAACGCTTTGATGCCCGCTTTTACTGCGTCTTCATCTTTGTCGTTCAAAAAGGTGACAAACACTTTGGCATAGGCCAGGTCACGGGACATTTCCACACCGGAGACGGTAGTCATCATACCCAGGCGCGGGTCTTTAATTTCGCGCTGCAGGATGATTGCGATCTCTTTTTGCATCTCCTGGGCCACGCGCTGCGGGCGACCAAATTCTTTCGCCATAATAAATTCTCCAGACAAAAAAGGGGCTATCAGCCCCTTTTTGAAATTAATACGGTATTCAGGCTGTAGGCCTGATAAGCGCTAGCGCCATCAGGCATAACATTGCCGGATGGCGGCATAAACGCCTTATCCGGCCTACACCCAACCAACCTTAAGCGATGGTACGTTGGATCTCGATAATCTCGAACACTTCAATCATATCGCCAACGCGAACGTCGTTGTAGTTCTTCACGCCGATACCACATTCCATGCCGTTACGGACTTCGTTAACGTCATCTTTGAAGCGGCGCAGGGATTCCAGCTCGCCTTCATAGATAACCACGTTGTCACGCAGAACACGGATTGGGTTATGGCGTTTAATCGTACCTTCGGTAACCATACAGCCCGCGATCGCGCCGAATTTCGGCGATTTGAACACATCGCGCACTTCAGCCAGACCGATAATCTGCTGTTTCAGTTCCGGAGACAGCATACCGCTCATCGCCGCTTTCACTTCGTCGATCAGGTTATAGATGACGGAGTAGTAACGCAGATCCAGGCTTTCAGATTCGATCACTTTACGCGCAGAGGCATCGGCACGAACGTTGAAGCCCACCAGAATGGCGTTGGACGCCGCAGCCAGGGTCGCGTCGGTTTCGGTGATACCACCTACGCCAGAACCGATGATCTTCACTTTCACTTCGTCGGTAGACAGTTTCAGCAAGGAGTCGGAGATCGCTTCCACAGAACCCTGTACGTCGGCCTTCAGCACGATGTTCACTTCGTGAACTTCGCCTTCGGTCATGTTGGCGAACATGTTCTCGAGTTTAGATTTCTGCTGACGAGCCAGTTTAACTTCACGGAATTTACCCTGACGATACAGAGCAACTTCACGCGCTTTCTTCTCGTCACGAACGACGGTCACTTCGTCACCGGCAGCCGGAACACCGGACAGACCGAGGATTTCCACCGGAATGGACGGACCCGCTTCCAGCACTTCCTGACCCAGTTCGTTACGCATCGCACGCACGCGGCCATATTCGAAGCCACACAGAACGATATCGCCCTTGTGCAGCGTACCTTCACGAACCAGCACGGTAGCCACCGGACCACGACCTTTATCCAGGAAGGATTCGATAACCGCACCGCTCGCCATACCTTTGCGTACCGCTTTCAGCTCCAGAACTTCGGCCTGCAGCAGGATAGCATCAAGCAGTTCGTCAATACCGGTACCCGCTTTCGCAGACACGTGAACGAACTGGCTTTCACCGCCCCACTCTTCCGGCAGAATGCCGTACTGGGACAGTTCGTTCTTAACGCGATCCGGATCGGCTTCCGGCTTATCGATTTTGTTCACCGCAACCACGACCGGCACACCTGCCGCTTTCGCGTGCTGGATAGCTTCGATAGTCTGCGGCATCACGCCGTCGTCTGCCGCAACCACCAGAACCACGATATCCGTTGCCTGGGCGCCGCGAGCACGCATGGAAGTAAACGCGGCGTGGCCCGGGGTGTCCAGGAAGGTGATCATCCCGTTGTCAGTTTCAACGTGGTAAGCACCGATGTGCTGGGTAATGCCGCCCGCTTCGCCAGAGGCCACTTTCGTGGAACGAATGTAGTCCAGCAGAGAGGTTTTACCGTGGTCAACGTGGCCCATGATGGTCACAACCGGTGCGCGCGGTTCAGCCGCAGCGCCGGTATCACGGTCGCTCATTACCGCTTCTTCCAGTTCGTTTTCACGACGCAGGATAACTTTGTGACCCATCTCTTCGGCAACCAGCTGTGCGGTTTCCTGGTCGATGACCTGGTTGATGGTGGCCATGGCGCCCAGCTTCATCATCGCTTTGATGACCTGAGAGCCTTTCACCGCCATCTTGTTCGCCAGTTCGCCAACGGTGATGGTTTCACCGATCACCACGTCGCGGTTAACGGCCTGAGCGGGCTTCTGGAAGCCTTGCTGTAAAGAAGACCCTTTACGCTTGCCGCCTTTACCGCCGCGAACCGCAGCACGCGCTTCTTCGCGATCGGCTTTGGATTCGGCATGTTTGCCTTTTTTCGCCGGACGCGCCGCTTTTGCATTACGGCCACGACCACGACCGCCTTCTACTTCACGATCGTTTTCGTCTTC
The DNA here is from genome assembly GCF_046569105.1 of Salmonella sp. 741265073_HBA. NCBI lineage: Bacteria > Pseudomonadati > Pseudomonadota > Gammaproteobacteria > Enterobacterales > Enterobacteriaceae > Salmonella > Salmonella sp. 741265073_HBA. Next base: position 92,334 of record NZ_JBKFRY010000013.1, read on the forward strand.
GGCCTGGCGCGCGTGCTGAGAAGTGGTGACATGATAGTCACTGGTGTCTTCTACTGGCTCAGGCGTTGCGGTCCATTTGTTTTCTTCCGCCATGCGGCGAGCTTCTTCTGCTACACGACGCGCTTCTTCTTCGAGTTTGCGACGTGCTTCTTCTTCCGCTTTACGCTTCAGCTCTGCAGCTTCATTCTCACGGCGGGCTTTTTCGGCCTGGGCGGTTTTGGTCATATCGTCAGTTTGTTGATTGCTCACTTTGTCTTTTTCCGCAGCTTCACGTTTCGCTTTTTCAGCGGCTTCACGCTTAGCTTGTTCTGCGGCCTCGCGTTCAGCTTTTTGTTGCGCCTCGCGTTTGGCCTGTTCTTCTGCCTCACGACGGGCTTGCTCTTCCGCTTCACGCTGCGCCTGCTCTTCCGCGGCCAGGCGTTCAGCCTCTTGCGGATCGCGTTTCACAAAGGTGCGCTTCTTGCGGACTTCGATTTGTACCGATTTACTTTTTCCACCGGTACCTGGAATATTCAGGGTGCTGCGCGTCTTACGCTGCAGCGTCAGTTTATCGGGACCAGAAACCGCTTCGCGGTTCAGGTGCGCCAGTAAAGTCTGTTTTTCTTGTGCGGACACAGAGTCGTCAGCAGATTTCCGGATACCTGCATCAGCAAACTGCTGTACCAGGCGATCCACGGAAACCTGTCTCTCTGCGGCCAGCGCTTTTAGGGTTACATCTGTCATGCTGTTCCTTCCTGCTACAGTTTATTACGCTTCGTCGCCGAACCAGCAAATATTACGGGCAGCCATAATCAGCTCACCGGCTTTTTCGTCGGTCAACCCTTCGATATCAGCCAGATCATCAATGCCCTGGTCGGCGAGATCTTCCAGCGTACAAACACCACGAGCCGCCAGTTTGAAAGCCATATCGCGATCTAATCCTTCCAGATTCAGCAGATCGTCAGCCGGTTTGTTATCACCGAGGCTTGCTTCCTGGTCCTGCGCCAGAGTGGCCAGTGCGTTTTTAGCACGCTCGCGCAGTGCTTCAACGGTCGGCTCATCAAGGCCGTCAATTTCCAGCAGTTCTTTCATTGGCACATAGGCCAGTTCTTCGAGCGTGGAGAAACCTTCTTCTACCAGAACAGTCGCGAACTCTTCATCAATATCAAGATATTTAGTAAAGATCTCGATAGCGGCATGTGCTTCAGCCTGATGTTTAGCCTGCAGGTCGTCAACGGTCATCACGTTGATTTCCCACCTGTCGTCGCCGCGATGTTGCTTCAGCAACAAAGATGCCAGACGAACATTCTGACCGTTACGACCAATCGCCTGCGCTAGGTTACCCGCTTCAACGGCGATATCCATCGTACAAGAATCTTCGTCCACCACGATAGACGCGACGTCTGCCGGCGCCATCGCATTAATGACGAACTGCGCCGGGTTATCATCCCACAGCACGATATCAATACGCTCACCGCCCAGTTCGGTAGAGACCGCCTGAACGCGCGCGCCGCGCATCCCCACGCAAGCGCCGACCGGATCGATACGTTTATCGTTGGTTTTCACTGCGATTTTCGCACGAGAACCCGGATCGCGAGCCGCCGCTTTAATTTCAATCACTTCTTCGCCGATTTCCGGCACTTCGATGCGGAACAGTTCGATCAGCATTTCCGGCTTGGAACGGGTGACGAACAGCTGCGCGCCACGCGCTTCCGGGCGAACAGCATACAGCACGCCGCGAATACGGTCGCCAGGACGGAAGTTTTCGCGCGGCAGCATATCTTCACGCAGAATCACCGCTTCAGCGTTACCGGCCATCCCTTCGGATTTAATTTCCAGAGAGATATTGTCGCGGTTCACTTTCTTCACCACGCCAGTGACGATTTCGCCTTCCTGGTCGCGGAACTGATCGACAACCATCGCGCGTTCAGCTTCACGGACCTTCTGTACGATAACCTGTTTCGCAGTCTGCGTGGTGATACGGTCAAAGGTGACAGATTCAATCTGATCTTCAACATAGTCGCCGACATTCAGGCTTTCGTCTTCAAAACGCGCCGCTTCCAGCGTAATTTCCTTCGTCGGCATGGTCACTTCTTCAACGATCAACCAACGGCGGAAAGTATCAAAATCACCGCTTTTACGATCGATTTCTACACGAACATCGATCTCCTGCTCATATTTTTTCTTTGTTGCTGTCGCCAGCGCACTTTCCAGCGCTTCAAAAATTTTTTCGCGTGGCAGCGCTTTTTCGTTGGAGACGGCTTCAACAACAGCCAAAATTTCTTTGTTCATCGCGGGCTTTTCACCTCATCCAGACTGTTAAAAGTGGGGAACCAGGTTCGCCTTCTGGATATTACTCAGCGCGAACACTTCATCTTTGCCTTCGACTGTGACGGTAATCATTTCACCGTCCACCGCTTTGATAATGCCCTGCCACTTGCGACGGTTCTGTACCGCCATGCGAAGAACCAGCGCAACTTCTTCACCCTGGAAACGCGCATAATGATCGGCAGTGAACATAGGACGGTCGAGACCCGGTGACGAGACTTCAAGGTTGTAAGCCACGGAGATAGGATCTTCAACGTCCAGCACCGCGCTTACCTGGTGGCTCACATCAGCACAATCATCAACATTGATGCCATCTTCACTATCAATATAGATGCGCAGTGTGGATGTGCGACCGCGAATAAATTCGATGCCGACCAGCTCGTAGCCTAAGGCTTCAACTGGCGCTGTAATCATCTCTGTTAATTTTTGCTCTAATGTGGACAAGCCCACCCCCAAGACATAAAAAAAGGGCCTAAAGCCCAGTTATTCTGTAGTCAGATAACAAAAAACCCCGATAAATCGGGGCTTTAGATAACTGAACCCTATAACCGCAACGGCGGTCTGGTGTACCTTCCGAAAGAATTTTTTTCAAATCCAGCTACGAAGGACATAATCTTCACAGTATATTTGAAAAAGAACTCTAAGGGAAAGTGGTTGCGGGGGCCGGATTTGAACCGACGACCTTCGGGTTATGAGCCCGACGAGCTACCAGGCTGCTCCACCCCGCGCCTGAAACGTGGCAAATTCTACTCGTTTTGGGCAAAATTTGCAAATACTGCTGGGATTTGGTACCGAGGACGGGACGTAAAATCTGCGCACAGTATAGTGACCAGGCATGAGTTATGTCAACCCTATTCCCAATATGCAGATGAATGAATATCACTCTTCGTTATACTCATCCCATCTCTCCGGCTTATACACGCATTTCACAACGTTATTTCAGCAAACCTTCACTAAACGCTTCCTGTCTCTGCTAAAAGATGATTAAATGAAAACTCATTTATTTTGCATAAAAATGCAATAAAGCAGAAACCGATCTCATTATCAGTCAATCAAGCAGGGTTCTATTCTATGACGACGATTCTTAAGCATCTTCCAGCAGGTCAACGTATTGGTATCGCTTTTTCCGGCGGTCTGGACACCAGCGCCGCACTGCTGTGGATGCGACAAAAAGGAGCTGTCCCATATGCCTATACTGCGAATCTGGGACAACCGGATGAGGATGACTATGACGCCATTCCTCGTCGCGCAATGGAGTATGGCGCAGAGAATGCTCGCCTGATTGATTGCCGCAAGCAGTTGGTTGCAGAAGGGATCGCAGCGATTCAGTGCGGCGCTTTCCATAATACGACTGGCGGACTGACCTATTTCAATACCACGCCTCTGGGCCGTGCCGTGACCGGCACGATGCTGGTCGCCGCGATGAAAGAAGACGGCGTGAATATCTGGGGCGACGGCAGCACCTATAAAGGCAACGATATTGAACGTTTCTATCGTTACGGCTTGCTGACCAATGCCGAGCTGCAGATTTACAAACCGTGGCTGGATACCGACTTTATCGATGAGCTGGGTGGTCGCCATGAGATGTCTGAATTTATGATTGCCTGCGGTTTCGACTATAAGATGTCAGTCGAAAAAGCCTACTCCACCGACTCCAACATGCTCGGCGCGACGCACGAAGCGAAAGATCTGGAGTTTCTTAACTCCAGCGTCAAGATCGTCAACCCGATTATGGGCGTGAAGTTCTGGGACGAGAGCGTGAAGATCCCGGCAGAAGAGGTGACCGTCCGTTTTGAACAAGGACATCCGGTAGCGCTGAATGGCAAAACCTTCAGCGATGATGTTGAGATGATGCTGGAAGCAAACCGCATCGGCGGCCGTCACGGCCTGGGTATGAGCGACCAAATTGAAAACCGCATCATTGAAGCAAAAAGCCGCGGTATTTATGAAGCCCCCGGAATGGCACTGCTGCACATCGCTTACGAGCGTCTGTTGACCGGTATTCACAACGAAGACACCATTGAACAGTATCATTCTCATGGTCGTCAGCTGGGTAAACTGCTGTATCAGGGCCGCTGGTTCGACTCTCAGGCGCTGATGCTGCGTGACGGCCTGCAACGTTGGGTCGCCAGCCAGATTACCGGTGAGGTCACACTCGAGTTGCGTCGCGGCAACGACTACTCCATCCTGAACACCGTGTCTGACAACCTGACCTATAAGGCTGAGCGTCTGACCATGGAGAAAGGCGAGTCCGTGTTCTCACCGGACGATCGTATCGGTCAGTTGACCATGCGTAATCTGGACATTACCGATACCCGCGAGAAACTGTTCGGCTACGCGAAAGCCGGTCTGTTAACCGCCTCTTCCGCGACCGGTCTGCCGCAGGTTGAGAATCTGGAAAACAAAGGCAAATAAGCCCGCGTCGTTGATGCAACAGGCCGCGAAAGCGGCCTTTTTTATGCGCGGAATATAAGGTGTCTGTTGGCCTGATAAACGTAGCGCCATCATGGGTTGTAATAATGTCGGATGGCGGCGTAACGTCTTATCCGACCTACAGACAACCACAAATAACAAACGAAAAAAAAGACGCTTTTCAGCGTCTTTCTTTCGGAATATTGGTACCGAGGACGGGACTTGAACCCGTAAGCCCTATTGGGCACTACCACCTCAAGGTAGCGTGTCTACCAATTCCACCACCTCGGCACGGATACTGCTATTAGCGCGGGATATCGCTGGTCGGCTGGGCCGGTGCAGCAGGTTGAGTCTGCTCGGTCTTCGCCGGCGCGCTCAGATTTTCCCACTCGCTTCCTTTATTGGTTTTGTTGCTATTGATATTACCCAACACCAGACTGATGATGAAGAACAGCGTCGCCAATACCGCCGTCATTCGGGTCATGAAGTTACCAGAACCACTTGAACCAAATAGCGTAGCGGAAGCGCCTGCTCCGAAGGAGGCTCCCATATCAGCGCCTTTACCTTGCTGCAGCATGATCAGACCTACAAGGCCAATTGCCACAATAAGGAAAACAACTAAAAGAGCTTCGTACATAATCAACCTGTTCCTTGCGGAGTTGCCGCGTACCAATGCTTCTACCAATAAAGCGGGATTTTTACTGTTTCCCACTGAAGCGGGTGTGAATACTAACCAAAGCGAATGACCTTCGCAAGGGCAATTTAAGCGCATTGTATCAACTGCGGAAAAAAACAGCAAAAGCGTTGTTTTTTGCGGGCAGTAAGGCGGCAACCGCCGCCTTTTTAGTCACTTAAACGCTTAAACGGCTTTTACCGCATCCGCGATACGATGGGCGAATGCCGTAACCTGCGCTTCATCCTCGCCTTCCACCATCACGCGAATCAACGGTTCGGTACCGGATTTACGTAGCAGTACCCGCCCACGATTGCCGAGCGTGGCTTCTACGTCCGCCGTTACCGCTTTCACCGCTTCATTTTCCAGCGGATCGCCGCTACCGGCGGTGTAACGCACGTTAACCAGAATCTGCGGGAACATTTTCATACCGCTGCACAGATCGTGCAGACTCATATGATTACGCACCATCGCCGCCAGAACTTGTAGCCCCGCTACAATACCGTCGCCAGTGGTCGTTTTATCCAGCAGAATAACGTGACCAGAGTTTTCCGCTCCGATGCGCCAGCCTTTTTCCTGCAATTTTTCCAGCACGTAGCGGTCGCCCACTTTCGCCCGGGCAAACGGAATGCCAAGCTGCTTGAGCGCCAGCTCCAGCCCCATATTGCTCATCAGCGTTCCCACCGCGCCGCCGCGCAGTTGCCCCTGGCGCAGCCCTTCGCGTGCGATGATATACATGATCTGATCGCCATCGACTTTATTGCCTTCATGGTCAACCATGATGACCCGGTCGCCGTCGCCGTCAAGCGCGATGCCGAGGTCCGCCTTCTCCGCCAACACGCGCGCCTGCAACGCGCGCACGTCGGTCGCGCCCACTTCTTCGTTAATGTTGACGCCGTTTGGCTCACAGCCGATGGCGATAACGGTCGCGCCCAGCTCGCGCAGCACATTTGGCGCGATATGGTAGGTAGCGCCGTTGGCGCAATCCACAACCACTTTCAGGCCGTTGAGGCTCAGTTCGTTCGGGAAGGTGCCTTTACAGAACTCAATATAGCGACCCGCAGCGTCGACGATGCGGCTGGCTTTACCCAGCTCGGCGGAGTCTACGCAGGTGATCTCTTTTTCCATTTCGGCTTCGATGGCTTCTTCCACATCGTCAGGCAGTTTCGTACCGTCGATAGAGAAGAATTTAATGCCGTTATCATAGAACGGGTTATGCGAAGCCGAGATAACGATACCCGCCTCCGCGCGGAAAGTCCGCGTCAGATAGGCGACAGCTGGCGTTGGCATAGGTCCGGTAAACGAGGCCGACAGCCCCGCAGCGGCAAGGCCCGCCTCCAGCGCGGACTCCAGCATATAGCCGGAAATACGCGTATCTTTACCGATAATGATTTTACGCGAGCCATGACGCGCCAGCACTTTTCCGGCAGCCCAACCCAGTTTAAGCACGAAATCAGGTGTAATGGGGGCGTTGCCTACACGTCCGCGAATCCCATCGGTACCGAAATATTTACGATTACTCATAGCGTTTGTTTCCCTTTGCAGACAGAGTGGCTTCTACCACCCGCATCGCCTCTACGGTTTCTTTGACGTCATGGACGCGAATGATCTGCGCGCCCTGCATCGCGGCAATTACCGCGCACGCAAGGCTGCCGTTCAGACGGTCTGATGGTCCCACGTTAAGTAACTGACCAACCATCGTTTTACGTGACATGCCCACCAGCAGCGGCAGGTTAAAATGATGAAACTCACCCAGTCGCGCCAGTAAGGTATAATTGTGAGAGAGATTTTTACCGAAACCGAATCCGGGGTCGAGCAACAATTTCTCTTTTGCGATGCCGGCCTTCTCACAACGTGCTATTTGCTCAATAAAGTAGCGATTCACCTCGGCAAAGACATCGTCATATTTCGGCGCCTCCTGCATGGTTTTGGGGTTGCCCTGCATGTGCATAAGACTGACCGGCAAGCCGGTTTCCGCTGCCGCTTCCAACGCGCCGGGTTCGGAGAGCGAACGGACATCATTGATAATATGCGCGCCCGCCCTTGCCGCTTCACGGATCACCTCGGGTTTAGAGGTATCCACAGAAATCCACACTTCAAAGCGTTGCGCGATTGCTTCCAGTACCGGAATAACGCGATCCAGCTCTTCTTCCACGCTCACTTCCGCCGCGCCTGGTCGCGTTGATTCCCCCCCCACATCAATAATTGTCGCCCCGGCATTCACCATTAAATTCGCATGTTTCACCGCCTCAATCAGCGTGTTATGCGCGCCGCCGTCGGAGAACGAATCCGGCGTTACGTTCAGGATCCCCATAACATGCGGATGAGTGAGATCGAGCGTGGCGCCCTGAGCGAAGAGTTTCATGGTTAAAATCCCTGTTTTATTTGTGGTGAGTTAAAAAAAGAAAAACCCCGGGGCAAGCCCCAGGGTTTCGGTGAGCGCTAAACATAATGTTGTACAACAAACGCTTATTTGTCGCCCAGCTGCTCTGACATCGTGTTGCCCGGGTTCGGCGTGCGTGGTTCATCAACCGGACGCGGCGCCTGAGGCGTACCATTGCTGTCAGAGTTATTGGTGCCGTTTGGATCTTCCCAGCCCGCAGGCGGACGCACTTCACGACGCGCCATCAGGTCATCAATCTGCGGCGCATCGATGGTTTCATATTTCATCAGCGCATCTTTCATCGCGTGCAGAATATCCATATTGTCAGTCAGGATCTGACGAGCGCGATTGTAGTTACGTTCAATCAGCGCTTTCACTTCCTGGTCGATGATACGCGCAGTTTCATCAGACATATGTTTCGCTTTTGCGACGCTACGGCCGAGGAACACTTCGCCCTCTTCTTCCGCATACAGCAGCGGACCAAGTTTGTCGGAGAAGCCCCACTGAGTCACCATGTTACGCGCCAGGTTAGTCGCGACTTTAATGTCGTTCGACGCCCCGGTAGAAACATGCTCAACGCCGTAGATGATCTCTTCCGCCAGACGACCGCCGTACAGGGTGGAGATCTGGCTTTCCAGCTTCTGACGGCTGGCGCTGATCGCGTCGCCTTCAGGCAGGAAGAAGGTCACGCCCAGCGCACGACCGCGCGGGATAATCGTCACTTTGTGCACCGGATCGTGTTCCGGCACCAGGCGACCGATAATCGCGTGGCCCGCTTCGTGGTACGCGGTCGACTCTTTCTGCGCTTCCGTCATCACCATGGAGCGACGTTCGGCGCCCATCATGATTTTGTCTTTCGCTTTCTCGAACTCAACCATCGACACTACGCGTTTGTTGCCGCGTGCGGCAAACAGCGCCGCTTCGTTGACCAGGTTCGCCAGGTCCGCACCGGAGAAGCCCGGCGTACCGCGCGCAATGATCGCCGCATCAATATCCGTCGCTAACGGTACGCGACGCATATGCACCTTCAGAATCTGCTCACGACCGCGAACATCCGGCAGGCCTACCACCACCTGACGGTCGAAACGACCAGGACGCAGCAGCGCCGGGTCAAGGACGTCCGGACGGTTAGTTGCGGCGATAACGATGATACCTTCGTTACCTTCGAAGCCGTCCATCTCAACCAGCATCTGGTTCAACGTCTGCTCACGTTCATCGTGACCGCCGCCCAGACCTGCGCCACGCTGGCGGCCTACGGCGTCGATTTCATCGATGAAGATAATGCACGGCGCCGCTTTTTTGGCCTGTTCGAACATGTCACGCACACGAGACGCGCCGACACCGACGAACATTTCCACAAAGTCAGAACCGGAAATCGTAAAGAACGGCACCTTCGCTTCACCCGCAATGGCTTTTGCCAGCAGGGTTTTACCGGTACCCGGCGGGCCGACCATCAGGACGCCTTTCGGAATTTTACCGCCCAGCTTCTGGAAACGGCTCGGTTCACGCAGGTATTCAACCAGTTCCGCCACTTCTTCTTTCGCTTCGTCACAACCCGCAACGTCAGCAAACGTGGTTTTGATCTGATCTTCCGTCAGCATACGCGCCTTGCTCTTACCGAACGACATGGCGCCTTTGCCACCGCCGCCCTGCATCTGACGCATGAAGAAGATCCAGACGCCGATCAGCAACAGCATCGGGAACCAGGAAATGAAGATAGAAGCCAGCAGGCTTGGCTCTTCAGGTGGTTCGCCAACAACCTTGACGTTTTTAGTCAGCAGGTTATCAAGCAGCTTCGGATCATTAATCGGAATGTAAGTCGTGTAACGGTTACTATCTTTCTTGGTAACGTTGATCTCACGTCCGTTGATACGCGCTTCGCGAACCTGGTCCTGATTGACCTCTTGCAGGAAGGTAGAGTAATCCACCTTACGGCCATTAGACTCGCTGGGCCCAAAGCTCTGGAATACTGACATCAGCACAACGGCAATGACCAGCCAGAGTATTAGGTTTTTCGCCATGTCACTCAAGGGATTAACCTCTTATTACAACTGTGTTAAAAACAGCGTCAGGATACTCTATATCCAGTTTCTTTCAAACCTTACGTCTGAAATCTGCCGGTTATCACTTTCGCCCGGTCGCTACAATGTACACTTCACGCGAACGCGCACGCGAAGAGTCCGGCTTACGAACTTTAACCTTCGTAAACAGGGAGCGAATTTCCCTTAGATACTCATCGAAACCTTCGCCCTGGAACACCTTCACTACAAAACTTCCGCCTGGCGCCAGCACATCGCGGCACATCTCTAACGCCAGCTCCACCAGATACATGGCGCGGGGGATATCCACCGCCGGTGTTCCGCTCATGTTTGGTGCCATATCCGACATGACAACTTGTACTTTACTGTCACCCACGCGTTCCAGTAACGCTTTCATGACAAGTTCATCACGAAAATCGCCCTGAAGAAAGTCCACACCAACGATAGGATCCATAGGTAAAAGATCACAAGCGATGATGCGGCCTTTGCCGCCAATCTGCGTGACCACATACTGTGACCAGCCTCCTGGCGCAGCGCCGAGATCGACTACCGTCATTCCCGGCTTAAAAAGTTTGTCACTTTGCTGTATTTCATCAAGTTTAAACCAGGCACGGGAGCGTAGCCCCTTTTTCTGCGCCTGTTGAACATATTTATCGCTAAAGTGTTCCTGAAGCCAGCGGCTTGAGCTGGCAGAACGCTTTTTACCTGTCATTTAACTTTCCCGTCGGGGCAGTTCATCGTAGCCAATGGCGTAAATTTCTACACGCCTATTTGGCGATATAAGGGAGATGGCGGTAGAATGACCCGTTTTCAATCCCAACGTAAGCAAAAATATACGATGAATCTGAGTACTAAACAAAAACAGCACCTAAAAGGTCTGGCACATCCGCTCAAGCCTGTTGTTATGCTTGGCAATAATGGTTTGACCGAAGGGGTACTGGCCGAGATTGAACAAGCGTTAGAGCACCATGAACTTATCAAGGTGAAAATCGCCTCGGAAGATCGCGAAACAAAAACCTTGATCGTGGACGCTATCGTGCGCGAAACCGGCGCCTGTAACGTACAGGTCATCGGTAAAACGCTGGTACTGTATCGCCCAACTAAAGAGCGTAAAATCTCGCTGCCGCGTTAAGGATATCCTAAAGTCGAACACAAAATCTGTGTAAAACGAGGGGTTTTCCACGAGCAGGAGAGCAAAATGCCACGCTCTCTCCGTTGATAAAAGGCCGCTATGCGGCCTTTTTCCTTTCTTTACAATACACCAACAATTTGCGTATTGAGTACTGCTTAAAGGTATTCCACTTTAAGCACTTCGTATTCCACATCACCGCCAGGCGTTTTGATCACCACGACGTCATCCTGCTCTTTGCCGATCAGGCCGCGAGCGATTGGCGAGTTTACCGAAATGAGATTTTGCTTAAAATCCGCCTCATCATCGCCAACAATACGATAGGTCTGCTCTTCGTCGGTGTCCAGGTTCAGCACCGTGACGGTAGCGCCGAAAATCACGCGACCATTGTTCGGCATTTTAGTGACATCAATCACCTGCGCATTCGACAGTTTTGCTTCGATATCTTTAATGCGCCCTTCGCAGAAACCCTGCTGTTCGCGTGCAGCATGATACTCCGCGTTTTCTTTTAAATCGCCATGTTCGCGCGCTTCGGCGATAGCGGCGATGATTTCAGGACGGCGCACAGATTTCAGAAAATCCAGCTCTTCGCGCAGTTTTTCGGCTCCGCGTAAGGTCATCGGAATAGCTTGCATTTGTTATACCTCTTGAACATTCCTGTAGGGGGCAATGAACTCTACCCCGGCTGCTAAGCCAGCCCCGGCATATGCCATACCAGGGTCAGAAGCAAAAAAACACCAACCCGGGCGCGCAGTCCCAGGTCAGCTACAATTTCCTCTTTGATAACCATTTTACCCTGGAGTTCCCTATGGGTCATCGTTTACTTTTTAGGGCGTTGCGCCGTAGTATGACGGCTTGTTTCCAGGGTGTTAGCGCGAGATTATGCGATTTTCCAGATTTATCATCGGATTGACCACCAGTATAGCGTTCAGCGTTCAGGCCGCGAATATTGACGAATACATCAAACAGCTTCCGGCCGGCGCCAACCTCGCGCTGATGGTGCAAAAGATTGGCGCGCCCGCGCCGGCTATTGATTATCATAGTCAGCAGATGGCGCTTCCCGCCAGTACCCAAAAGGTGATTACCGCGCTGGCGGCGCTGATTCAACTCGGCCCGGATTTCCGTTTTACGACCACGCTGGAGACTAAAGGCAACGTCGATAACGGCATCCTGAAAGGTGACTTAATTGCGCGATTCGGTGGCGATCCAACGCTAAGACGTCAGGATATTCGCAATATGGTCGCGACGCTGAAAAAGTCAGGCGTCACGCAAATCGACGGTAATGTGCTTATCGACACGTCGATTTTCGCCAGCCACGATAAAGCGCCAGGCTGGCCGTGGAACGACCTGACGCAGTGTTTCAGCGCGCCTCCCGCCGCCGCCATTGTTGACCGCAACTGTTTTTCTGTGTCGCTTTATAGCGCGCAAAAACCAAACGATTTAGCCTTTATTCGCGTGGCCTCTTATTATCCGGTAACGATGTTCAGCCAGGTACGGACTCTGCCGCGCGGTTCGGCAGACGCGCAGTATTGCGAGCTGGATGTTGTGCCTGGCGATTTGAACCGTTATACGCTTACCGGCTGTTTACCACAGCGCGCCGACCCGCTGCCGCTGGCCTTTGCTATTCAGGACGGCGCCAGCTACGCGGGCGCGATCCTCAAGCAGGAACTGAAAGAGGCCGGGATAACTTACCGCGGCACGCTGCTGCGCCAGACGCAGGTTAACGAGCCCGGAACGATCGTCGCCAGTAAACAGTCGGCGCCACTGCACGATCTGCTTAAGATTATGCTGAAAAAGTCAGACAACATGATCGCCGATACTGTTTTTCGGATGATTGGTCATGTCAGGTTTAACGTGCCTGGCACCTGGCGGGCGGGATCGGATGCCGTTCGCCAGATCCTGCGCCAACAGGCGGGAATTGATATCGGCAATACCATTATTGCCGACGGTTCCGGTCTTTCTCGCCATAACCTGATCGCTCCCGCCACGATGATGCAGGTGCTGCAATATATCGCCCAACACGATAACGAGCTGAACTTTATCTCTATGCTGCCGCTGGCGGGCTATGATGGTTCATTGCAATACCGCGCCGGGCTGCATCAGGCGGGCGTAGACGGTAAGGTTTCGGCGAAAACCGGGTCGCTGCAGGGCGTGTACAACCTGGCGGGCTTTATTACCACCGCAAGCGGGCAACGGATGGCATTTGTACAGTATTTGTCCGGCTACGCGGTTCCACCTGCCGATCAGCGTAATCGCCGAATCCCGCTGGTACGCTTCGAGAGTCGGTTGTATAAGGATATTTATCAGAATAACTGAGTGCATTATTGCCGGATGGCGGTGCTAACGCGTCTTATCCGGCCTACAACGAACATAATAAAACGGGCCGCAAATGTGGCCCGTTGGCTTTTGTAGGCCGGATAAGCGTTAGCGCCATCCGGCTACGAGATTAACGTTTGTAGATGAACTCGACGCCTTCTTCGTCGTCTTCATCCCAGTCGTCATCCCAGTCATCGTCTGCGTCTTCTTCCACTTCAGCCAACTGCTGGCGATGATAATCGTCCCACATGAACTCGACTTTTTCCGGCTGTTTTGCTTCTTCAGCCTGCGCGATCGGATTCTCGATGATAAAGGTCATCACATCCCAGCAGAGATCTTTCACCCCTAGCTGACTGGCAGCGGAAATCAGATAGTATTTCCCTTCCCAGCCCAACGCTTCGGCGATCGCTTTCGCTTTCTCTTCCGCTTCGGTTTTATCCATCAGATCGATCTTGTTGAACACTAACCAGCGCGGTTTAGCCGCCAGATCCTGGCTGTATTTTTCCAGTTCGCCAATAATGATACGGGCGTTTTCCACCGGATCGGAACCGTCGATCGGATCGATATCAATGAGGTGCAGCAGTACGCGGCAACGTTCGAGGTGCTTCAGGAAGCGAATCCCCAGGCCCGCGCCTTCCGCCGCGCCTTCGATCAACCCCGGAATGTCGGCCACCACAAAACTCTTTTCGCTGTCCATTCGTACCACGCCCAGGCTCGGCACCAGCGTGGTAAACGGATAGTCCGCGACTTTCGGTTTTGCTGCCGATACCGCACGAATGAACGTTGATTTACCGGCGTTTGGCATCCCCAGCATCCCGACATCCGCCAGCAGCATCAGTTCCAGCAGCAGGTCGCGCTTATCGCCCGGCGTACCATTGGTTTTCTGGCGCGGCGTACGGTTAACCGAGGATTTAAAACGGGTATTGCCTAACCCATGCCAGCCGCCCTTCGCGACCAACAGACGCTGACCGTGTTTGGTCATGTCGCCCATCGTTTCACCGGTTCCCTGGTCGATAACGCGCGTACCGACCGGCACTTTAATGGTCACGTCTTTACCGCGTTTACCGGTACAGTCGCGGCTCGCGCCATTCTGACCACGTTCAGCGCGGAACGATTTTTCAAAGCGGTAATCGATCAGCGTATTCAGGTTTTCATCGGCTTCCATCCAGACGTCGCCGCCGTCGCCGCCATCACCGCCGTCCGGGCCGCCTTTCGGGATATATTTTTCGCGGCGGAAGCTCACACAGCCATTACCGCCATCGCCTGCAACGACCAGAATCGATGCTTCATCAACAAACTTCATTTTATTCTCCGTAAATCATTCGCCTGAGCGGGGTTGCGAAACCACCGTTTCATGCTTGCGTAAACCGCCCCAAATACGATGACCAATGGCGGAATACATCGCGCCCGCAACCACGACAAACGCACCGAGATAACCTAAAAGGTTTAACATCGGTCTGGCGAAGAAATCGGGCCAGGCCATAGATAAAAGATCTGAAAACAGCAGGGTAAATAGCGGTGTAAGCGTGATTATCGCGCTCACCTGCGCCGCCTGCCAACGCGCCATCGCTTCCGCCAGGGCGCCATATCCTACCAGCGTATTTAGCCCGCAGAAAATCAAACAGGCGAGCTGCCAGTCGCTCAGTTGCGCTATCACCATCGGTTTTGCCAGCGGCAAGAGCGCTATCGTACATAAAGTGTACAGTAAAAACAGGATCTGCTGCGAGGCCAGACGTCGCAATAATACTTTTTGCGCCACGCCATAGCTCACCCACACCATCGCCGCGCCTACGCCAAAAATAACGCCCCAGGTGTAGTCGGTCAGTCGGGTAAAAATCTCGATCAGACTGGTGTTAAAAAACATCACCAGCCCGCTCAATAACATCAGCGCGCCAATCACCTGCGTACCGCGCATCTTTTCTTTCAGAATAAAGACGCTGGCGACCATCATGCCAACCGGCGAGAGCTGGCCGATAACCTGCGACGCGGTTGGGCTTAAATATTGCAGGGAAGAACTGAACAAAATGAAATTGCCGAACAGTCCGCAGGTCGCTATCGCCAATAACACCAACCAGCGCGGCTTACGAAAAATACGCAGCGGCGGCAGCTTTCTTTTTACTGCCAGTATCGCCCCGAGGCCAATACTGGCCATTAAGAAGCGGTAGAAGACAATGGTTGAAGGCTCCATCACCTCCAGCACTTGCTTCATTGCTATTGGCAACGCTCCCCAGCACATCGCGGTAGTGAGCGCTAAAAGAATGCCAATGCCTGCCTGCTGCTTCATGCCGTGTTCCCTGCAAAGACCCGTTAACGGCATTCACACAGCCACACGGGTATATTTTAGTCGGCCATCGAATGTAAAAAGCCCCGCAACAGGTGCGGGGCTTTCATCCGTTACCGGACCACAAAAAACTTACTCAGCAACGATGCTGATGTATTTACGGTTTTTCGGGCCTTTAACTTCGAATTTCACTTTACCGTCTGCTTTAGCAAACAGAGTGTGGTCACGACCGCAACCAACGTTGGTGCCAGCGTGGAATTTAGTACCACGTTGACGAACGATGATGCTGCCTGCCAGAACTGCTTCACCGCCAAAGCGTTTTACGCCCAGACGTTTAGCTTCAGAATCGCGACCGTTACGAGTCGAGCCGCCAGCCTTTTTATGTGCCATTTAATCTGCTCCCCTAATCTTAAGCGCTGATGCCGGTAATTTTCACATCAGTGAACCACTGACGATGGCCCTGCTGCTTACGGTAGTGTTTACGGCGACGAAACTTAACGATTTTAACTTTCTCGCCACGACCGTGGGCAACAACTTCAGCTTTGATTACGCCGCCATCAACGAAAGGAACGCCGATTTTGACTTCTTCACCGTTTGCGATCATCAGAACTTCAGCGAACTCGATAGTTTCGCCAGTTGCGATGTCCAGCTTTTCCAGGCGAACGGTCTGACCTTCGCTTACTCGGTGTTGTTTACCACCACTTTGGAAAACCGCGTACATAAAAAACTCCGCTTCCGCGCACACCTTTCAATGATTCAGAGCGCGCTATAAATATTCACAATAGGGCGCGAATATTACGCAAATTGCACGGCTTTGACAAGTGCTACCATCAATACATGAAGAAAAAAAACACAACGCATACGGTAACGTTTATCTGCGGCGTTTTTTCAGTACAATCAGGGTATATTTCTAACCATAAACCCTACGTTACCTCATTCAGACATGGGATAATCGGGGCGATAAGCCCGGCTTTTGCGATGAATTTAGAAAAAATCAACGAGTTAACCGCGCAAGATATGGCGGGTGTCAATGCGACAATCCTTGAACAGCTTAATTCCGACGTTCAACTGATTAATCAGCTAGGATATTACATTATTAGCGGCGGCGGAAAACGCATTCGTCCGATGATTGCCGTTCTTGCCGCGCGCGCGGTGGGTTATCAGGGTAACGCGCACGTGACTATCGCCGCTCTGATCGAGTTTATCCACACGGCGACGCTGCTACATGATGATGTGGTGGATGAATCCGATATGCGTCGCGGCAAAGCGACGGCAAATGCCGCTTTCGGTAATGCCGCCAGCGTGCTGGTCGGCGACTTTATCTATACCCGCGCCTTCCAGATGATGACCAGCCTCGGCTCGTTAAAAGTGCTGGAAGTGATGTCGGAAGCGGTCAACGTGATTGCAGAAGGTGAAGTGCTGCAATTGATGAACGTGAATGACCCGGACATTACCGAAGAAAATTACATGCGGGTGATTTACAGTAAAACGGCGCGTCTGTTCGAAGCCGCCGCCCAGTGCTCCGGTATTCTTGCCGGTTGTACGCCTGAGCAAGAGAAAGGGTTGCAGGACTATGGCCGCTACCTTGGTACGGCTTTCCAGCTCATTGACGATCTGCTGGATTACAGCGCCGACGGCGAGCATCTCGGTAAAAATGTGGGTGATGACCTCAATGAGGGCAAACCCACCTTACCGTTGCTTCACGCCATGCGCCACGGTACGCCAGAACAGTCAGCGATGATCCGTACCGCTATTGAACAAGGTAATGGCCGTCATCTTCTGGAACCGGTTCTGGAAGCGATGACCACCTGCGGCTCGCTGGAATGGACGCGTCAGCGAGCGGAAGAAGAAGCCGACAAAGCGATATCCGCGTTGCAGATATTGCCGGATACTCCATGGCGTGAGGCACTAATCGGTCTCGCACACATCGCGGTGCAGCGCGATCGTTAATGCCGTTCTCTTATCCCGCGTACTGCGCGGGATATCCCATTAAGTTCTAATAAATTCCAGATACCCTATCGCCTGTCTTTCACATACTCTTCCAGGACTTCCCCTGGCATATTCTGAATATTGCCGCCACTTACATGAACTTTTTAGAACATTCTTTCACGAAGCGTTATAGTATCGAACGTCGTCGGGTTGTTAAAACCGTAAGTGATTAACCTAAGGAGTGATGGATGTATGGAAAGCAAGCTTATTGACTGGCATCCGGCCGATATCATTGCCGGACTACGTAAAAAAGGGACTTCAATGGCCGCTGAGTCACGTCGGAATGGATTGAGTTCATCCACGCTGGCCAATGCATTAACGCGCCCGTGGCCGAAAGGAGAGTTGATTATCGCGAAAGCATTGGGAACGGAACCCTGGGTTATTTGGCCATCGCGTTATCACGATCCGCGCACGCATGAGTTTATCGACAGAACGCGGCTTATGAGAGCGCGTAATAAAAACAAACAGAATGTAGAGTAAGTGCCTGTAAAACAACCCCCGCATCGCGTTCGCGGGGGTTATTCAGCGTACAGAAGGTTATTCGCCTTTCACGCGTTCAATATTCGCGCCTAGCGCGCGCAGTTTGTCTTCGATGCGCTCATAACCGCGATCGATGTGATAAATGCGATCCACAATCGTCGTGCCTTCCGCAATACAGCCCGCCAGCACCAGGCTCGCAGATGCCCGCAGATCTGTCGCCATGACCTGGGCGCCAGAGAGCGTTTCTACGCCATGGCATATGACGGTATTGCTTTCAATTTCCGCACGCGCGCCCATGCGACTGAGTTCAGGCACGTGCATAAAACGGTTTTCAAAGACGGTTTCAGTGATAAAGCCCGTCCCTTCCGCCACCAGGTTCAGCAACGTGAACTGCGCCTGCATATCGGTCGGGAATGCCGGGTGCGGCGCGGTACGGACATTGACCGCCTTCGGTCGTTTGCCGTGCATGTCCAGACTAATCCAGTCCTCGCCCACTTCGATATCCGCGCCAGCATCGCGCAGTTTCGCCAGTACCGCGTCCAGTGTGTCCGGTTGCGCGTTACGGCAGAGGATTTTGCCGCGAGAGATCGCTGCCGCCACCAGGAAAGTCCCCGTTTCGATACGATCCGGCAGCACACGATAAACGCCGCCGCCCAGACGCTCTACGCCCTCGATCGTAATACGATCGGTGCCCTGCCCGGCGATCTTCGCCCCCAGCGTAACCAGGAAGTTAGCGGTGTCGACAATTTCCGGCTCGCGCGCGGCGTTTTCAATGATGGTCGTCCCTTCCGCCAGCGTGGCGGCGCACATAATGGTGACGGTCGCGCCGACGCTGACCTTATCCATCACGATATGCGCCCCTTTAAGACGCCCTTCGACGGAGGCCTTTACGTAGCCCTCTTCCAGCTTGATGGTCGCACCCAGTTGTTCCAGACCGGTAATATGCAGATCAACCGGACGCGCGCCGATAGTACAGCCCCCCGGCAGAGAGACTTGTCCCTGACCAAAACGGGCAACCAGCGGCCCCAGCGCCCATATCGAGGCGCGCATGGTCTTAACCAGATCATAAGGCGCGCAGAACACGTTCACCTGGCTGGCGTCAATGTGTACCGATCCATTGCGTTCCACTTTCGCGCCTAATTGGCTCAGGAGCTTCATCGACGTATCCACGTCTTTCAGTTTTGGGACGTTTTGGATCTCTACCGGTTCTTCTGCCAGCAGAGCGGCGAACAGGATCGGCAGCGCGGCGTTTTTGGCGCCGGAAATTGTGACTTCGCCCTGGAGCGTCGTTGGCCCCTGTACACGAAATTTATCCATTATTGTATTCTCAGTTAAGCATTCATCTCCGCTACCGGCAGGTTACCCGTAGCTTAAAATCCGTTAAGTTTACGATCGCGCGCCCATTCCGCCGGGGTATATGCTTTGATCGATACGGCATGGATACGGTTGTCCGCAATGTACTCCATTAGCGGCCCATAGACCGTTTGCTGTTTCTTGACCCGGCTCATGCCGTCAAACATCTCGCCCACGGCAATAACCTGAAAGTGACTGCCATCGCCGGAGACGTGGACTTCCTGGAGGGAGAGGGCATTCATCAGCACACTCTGAATTTCATGATTTTCCATGGGTTCTTTATTCGTCAAATAGTGAAAACAGCCCAACATCTTAGAGCAAAGTCGCGCCGTCTTAAATAAGCAAAAGATTACGCTGATAAATCAGCGCGGTAAAAGTGCCGGATGGTGCTGCTAACGCAACTTATCCGGCCTACGGGGATCATGCGAAGTGTAGGCCGGATAAACCATCCGGCATTCATTACATACGGGGAAGTACGTCTTCGGGCAAGTTATATAATTGCGCCAGCGCGTAAACCTTGTCGTTAACGCCAGACAGCGACACGGCATTGCCCTGCTTTTTTGCCTGGTTCACAAGGTGCGCCAGCAGCGCCAGTCCCCCCGTATCCACCCTGGAGATCTGGCTCAGGTCGATACGGGTAACGCCAGTCATCGCTTCTACGCGCGCGTCCCATAGCGGCGCCAACACGTCCTGATCCAGCTCTCCCGCCAGCACCAGAGTGTCCGCCTCACGCGTCCAGGTGAGTTGCGGCGTCATTACTGTTTCTCGTCCAAAGTAATTTTCTGTTGAGAGATAGATTTCAGTTGTGCGGTCAGGCCGTCGATGCCTTTAGTACGCAGCAGATCGCTCCACTCATTTTGCTTGGTAGTGATCATGCTGACGCCTTCCGCAATCATGTCATACGCCTGCCAGTTGCCGGTCTGAGTGTTTTTGCGCCACTGGAAATCCAGGCGTACCGGCGGACGACCGTTGGGATCGATAATCGTTACACGGATAGGCACAATGGTCGCATCGCCCAGCGGTTGCTCAGGCGCTATCTGGTAAGTCTGACCGTGGTACATCGCCAGCGCCTGACCGTAGGCCTGTTTCAGGTATTCGCGAAACGCTGCAAAATAGGCTTCACGTTGCGCCGGGGTCGCCTCTTTGTAGTAGCGGCCCAGCACCAGCGCGCCGGCATATTTTACCTGCACGTACGGTAGAAGTTCCTGATCAACAACGTCGCGCAGGTAATCCGGGTTGGCACGAATTTTCGGCTGTTCGTTTTTCAGGCGATCAAAAGTTTTCTGCGCCGCCTCGTTCATCAGTTTATAAGGATTGCTCTGATCCGCTGCCGTTGCTGCGCTTAATGGCGCAATGACCAGCAGGGCCACCATCATCAGTCGTTTAAACATGCCTCAATTCTCCTGAGATTATTTCGTTTCGCCCGCGGGCGTTGTGGCTTCAGTATGGCCTTCCGTTGCGGCTGGCGCATCGCCAGAATTCTTATTGTCGTCGCCTTTGCTGTTATAAAGGAACTGGCCAATCATATCTTCCAGCACCATTGCAGACTTGGTGTCCTGAATCGTACTCCCATCTTTGAGGATAGACGTTCCCAGCTCAGGATCTTCAAAACCGACGTTTAATGCCAGATATTGCTCCCCCAGCAGCCCGGAAGTACGAATACTCAACGAGCTGGTATCGGGAATATGGTTATAACGCTCTTCGATGTCGAGCGTTACGCGCGGCAGGTATGTTTTCGGATCAAGCGAGATATCTTCAACCCGCCCGACAACCACCCCACCGATGCGTACCGGGGAACGCACTTTCAGACCGCCGATGTTATCGAAGGTCGCATAAACCTTATAGGTCGGCTCCGTGCGCATAGAGGTCACATTTGCCGCCTTCAGGCAAACAAACAGCGCCGCCAGCAACGCTACCAGCAAAAAAACGCCTACCCAAATTTCATTTTTTTTCGTTTGCATGAACTCAATTCCCAAACATCAGTGCGGTCAGCACAAAATCCAGCCCCAGAACGGCCAACGATGCGTGAACCACGGTACGCGTCGTTGCCCGGCTAATCCCGGCAGAAGTCGGTATTGCGTCATAACCGTTGAATAACGCAATCCATGTTACCGTAATGGCGAACACCACGCTCTTTATCAGACAGTTCACCAGATCCATACGCCAGTCGACGGCATTCTGCATCGCGGACCAGAAGAACCCGGCGTCGATTCCCTTCCAGCTTACGCCGACCAGCGAGCCGCCCCAGATACCGACCGCCACAAAGATAATGGTCAGTAGCGGCAACGAAATCACGCCCGCCCAGAAGCGCGGCGAAATCACCCGGCGCAATGGATCGACCGCCATCATCTCCATACTGGAGAGCTGCTCCGTCGCCCGCATCAGGCCGATTTCCGCCGTCAACGCCGACCCGGCCCGCCCGGCAAACAGCAACGCCGCGACCACCGGCCCCAGCTCGCGCAGCAGCGAAAGCGCCACTAACATGCCAAGACTGGTCTCCGCGCTGTAAGTGGTCAGAACCAGATAGCCTTGCAGCCCCAGCACCATACCGATGAATACGCCGGAGACAATAATGATAAGCATCGACAAGACGCCCACATTATAAAGCTGGCGCACCAGCAGCGGCGCATGTTTGCGAAACTCCGGCTTACCGATAATCGCATTGAATAACATTAACCCGGCGCGCCCGAACGTCCTGACGGTTTTGATCCCGCTGTGTCCGAGTGCTGCCAGCGCATTTAACAGCATGAGTGGCTTAACTCCCTGTTTCGAGTAAATCAAGGTGATAGTCGCCCGCCGGATAGCGGAACGGAACCGGCCCGTCGGCAATACCGTCAAGGAACTGACGCACGCGCGGGTCCGTATTCTCCTGCAACGCCTGAGCGCTACCGTGAGCGACGATTTTTTTGTCCGCCATGATCCAGGCGTGATCCGCAATACTGAGCACCTCTGGCACATCATGCGAGACCACCACGCAGGTCACGCCCAGCGCGCTGTTCAATTCTGAAATCAGCTTCACCAGAACGCCCATGGTAATCGGGTCCTGGCCGACAAACGGCTCATCGAACATGATGAGATCCGGTTCCAGAGCGATGGCGCGCGCCAACGCGGCGCGGCGCGCCATCCCACCGGAGAGCTCGGAAGGCATCAGTTTTGCCGCGCCGCGCAGCCCGACAGCTTCCAGTTTCATCATCACGACGCTTTTTAGCAGCGGCGCGGGTAAATTGGTGTGCTCCCGTAGCGGATAGGCCACATTGTCAAACACGTTCATGTCGGTAAACAGCGCTCCCGACTGAAACAGCATACTCATACGTTTACGGACGGTGTAGAGCCGCGAACGGGACATGGCCGGCACATTCTCGCCATCAAATAAGATCTCGCCCTTATCCGGCGGGATCTGTCCGCCAATCAGGCGCAACAGCGTGGTTTTACCGATGCCCGACGGCCCCATGATCGCCGTGATCTTCCCGCGCGGCACCGTCAGGGAAATATTATCGAAAATGCAGCGTTCGCCACGGGAAAAGCTGACGTCGCGCATATCGACTAAATTGGCCGCAGACTGACCCATTGATTCATCCTTCGTATTGCCTTGTTGAGGTAACCATGGCGCTGAATTTAACCATGGGTTCGACATAATTACAGAATATTAACTGACAGGGTTAGCGAAAGCTGGCATTCGTTTTACTTTTTAGCCGCATAAAGTCAAAATTAGGACTTCGTTACGGCTTCCAGATATCCCTTCCAGGGGACCGGCGAGTATACCTGAAGAAAGGACTTTAGATGCTTTTAGCGATGGCGCTACTCATAATTGGTTTGCTTCTGGTGGCCTACGGCGCCGATCGTCTGGTGTTTGCGGCCTCTATTTTATGCCGTACATTCGGTATTCCCCCGCTGATCATCGGGATGACGGTCGTGAGTATCGGCACCTCGCTGCCGGAAATTATTGTGTCGGCCGCCGCATCGCTACACGGTCAGCTCGATTTGGCCGTCGGCGCGGCGCTCGGTTCTAACATCACCAATATTTTGCTGATCTTAGGGCTGGCGGCGCTGGTTCGTCCATTTACCGTGCATTCCGATGTTCTACGTCGCGAATTGCCATTAATGTTATTTGTTAGCGTGGTAGCCGGTTCCGTACTGCATGACGGACAGTTAAGTCGCAGTGATGGTATCTTTCTCCTGCTTCTGGCTGTGCTATGGCTGTTATTCATTGTTAAAATCGCGCGTCTGGCCGAACGCCAGGGGAATGACAGCCTCACCCGCGAACAACTGGCGGAGCTACCGCGCGAAGGCGGGCTCCCCGTCGCGTTCTTATGGCTGGGCATTGCGCTGGTCATCATGCCGATGGCGACGCGCATGGTAATCGATAACGCTACGGTGCTGGCGAACTATTTCGCCATGAGTGAATTAACGCTCGGTCTGACAGTCATCGCCGTCGGCACCAGTCTGCCAGAACTGGCGACGGCGATTGCCGGCGTGCGAAAAGGCGAAAATGATATTGCCGTTGGTAATCTCATTGGCGCCAATATTTTTAATCTCGCCATCGTGCTGGGACTGCCTGCGCTGATCGCGCCGGGGGAGATCAACCCGCTGGCGTTTGGGCGAGATTATAGCGTGATGTTGCTGGTTAGCGTGGTTTTCGCTTTACTTTGCTGGCGGCATCCGCGCCAGATTGGTCGGGGCGCAGGTATACTGCTGACCGGCGGGTTTATCGTATGGCTGGCGATGCTCTATTGGCTATCGCCACTTCTTGTTGGATAACTGGAAACGGATTATGTCGCATTTAGCGTTGCAACCGGGGTTTGACTTTCAGCAGGCAGGCAAAGAGGTCCTGGAAATTGAACGTGAAGGCCTGGCGGAGCTTGATCAATATATCAACCAGCATTTCACGCTGGCCTGTGAAAAAATGTTCAACTGCACCGGAAAAGTGGTGGTCATGGGGATGGGGAAATCCGGCCATATCGGACGGAAAATGGCCGCCACGTTCGCCAGTACCGGCACCTCTTCCTTTTTTGTACATCCAGGCGAAGCCGCGCACGGCGATTTGGGGATGGTTACGCCGCAGGATGTGGTTATCGCTATCTCCAACTCCGGCGAATCCAGCGAGATCGCGGCGCTAATACCGGTGCTGAAACGGCTGCACGTACCGTTAATTTGCATTACCGGGCGACCGGAAAGCAGCATGGCGCGTGCGGCAGATGTGCATCTGTGTGTTAAAGTGCCCAAAGAAGCGTGTCCGTTAGGCCTGGCGCCTACCACTAGTACCACCGCAACGCTGGTGATGGGCGACGCGCTCGCCGTGGCGTTGTTAAAAGCGCGCGGCTTTACCGCCGAGGATTTCGCTCTGTCGCATCCTGGCGGCGCGCTGGGACGTAAGCTACTGCTGCGCGTAAGCGATATTATGCATACTGGCGATGAGATCCCGCATGTTAATAAACATGCCACCCTGCGTGATGCGCTGCTAGAAATTACGCGTAAAAATCTCGGTATGACCGTCATTTGCGATGAATCCATGAAGATCGACGGTATCTTCACCGACGGCGATTTACGTCGCGTGTTCGATATGGGCGGCGATATGCGCCAGTTGGGCATCGCCGAGGTGATGACGCCAGGGGGCATTCGCGTGCGTCCCGGTATTCTCGCTGTCGATGCGCTGAATTTAATGCAGTCCCGCCATATCACCTCCGTACTGGTTGCTGATGGCGACCAGTTACTCGGTGTGTTACATATGCATGATCTCCTGCGTGCAGGCGTCGTGTAGAAACTCAAGGATAATTAACGATGAGTAAAGCAGGTGCGTCGCTTGCGACCTGTTATGGCCCCGTCAGCACCCATGTCATGACCAAAGCGGAGAATATCCGCCTGCTCATCCTGGACGTGGATGGCGTATTGTCTGACGGCCTGATTTATATGGGCAATAACGGCGAAGAGCTGAAGGCTTTCAACGTTCGTGACGGCTATGGTATTCGCTGTGCTTTGACCTCCAATATCGAGGTTGCCATTATTACCGGACGAAAGGCTAAACTTGTAGAAGATCGCTGCGCCACGCTGGGGATTGTCCATCTTTATCAGGGACAGTCGAATAAGCAGATCGCCTTTAGCGATCTGCTGGAAAAACTGGCCATTGCGCCGGAAAATGTTGCCTATGTCGGCGATGATCTGATTGACTGGCCAGTGATGGAAAAAGTGGGGTTAAGCGTTGCCGTTGCGGATGCGCATCCGCTGCTGATCCCCCGCGCTGACTATGTGACGCACATTGCCGGCGGGCGCGGCGCGGTACGTGAGGTGTGCGATTTGCTGCTGCTGGCGCAGGGCAAGCTGGATGAGGCCAAAGGGCAATCGATATGAGTAAAACCAGACGTTGGGTTATCATTCTACTGTCGCTGGCCATTCTGGTACTGATTGGTATCAATCTGGCGGATAAAGACGATCCTGCTGCCGTGATGGTCAACAGCAACGATCCCACGTATAAAAGCGAGCATACGGATACCGTCGTGTACAGTCCGGAAGGCGCGTTGAGCTATCGTCTGATCGCGCAGCACGTTGAATATTTTTCCGATCAGGCGGTCTCATGGTTTACGCAACCGGTATTAACCACCTTTGATAAGGATAAAGTGCCGACATGGTCGATCAAGGCCGATAAAGCCAAATTGACTAACGATCGGATGCTCTATCTGTATGGCCATGTTGAAGTCAACGCCCTGGTGCCTGACGCTCAATTACGCAGAATTACCACCGATAACGCGCAGATTAATCTGGTGACGCAGGATGTTACCTCGAACGATCTGGTGACGTTATACGGCACAACATTTAACTCCAGCGGACTGAAAATGCGCGGTAACTTACGCAGCAAGAACGCCGAGCTGATTGAAAAGGTTAGAACCTCTTATGAAATTCAAAACAAACAAACTCAGCCTTAATCTTATGCTTGCCGGCTCGCTGCTGGCCGCCAGCATTCCGGCTTTCGCCGTCACGGGCGATACCGAACAGCCCATTCATATTGACTCGGATCAACAGTCGCTGGATATGCAAGGCAACGTCGTGACCTTTACGGGCAACGTGGTGATGACCCAGGGCACGATTAAGATCAACGCCGATAAAGTCGTGGTTACCCGCCCTGGCGGCGAACAGGGGAAAGAGGTGATCGACGGTTACGGCAATCCGGCCACCTTCTACCAGATGCAGGACAACGGTAAGCCGGTGAAAGGCCACGCTTCCCATATGCATTACGAGCTGGCGAAAGATTTTGTGGTGCTGACCGGCAACGCTTATCTGGAGCAGCTTGACAGCAACATTACCGGCGACAAAATCACCTACCTGGTGAAAGAGCAGAAAATGCAGGCCTTCAGCGAGAAAGGCAAACGCGTCACCACCGTTCTGGTGCCGTCGCAGTTGCAAGACAAAAACAAAGGCCAGACTCCGGCGCAAAAGAAGAGTAACTAATTCGTTATGGCAACATTAACTGCAAAGAATCTGGCGAAGGCCTATAAAGGCCGTCGCGTAGTGGAAGATGTCAGTCTGACCGTTAACTCCGGGGAGATTGTCGGGCTGCTCGGTCCAAACGGCGCGGGTAAAACCACCACCTTTTATATGGTCGTCGGTATCGTGCCGCGTGACGCGGGCAATATCATCATCGATGATGAAGATATCAGTCTGCTGCCGCTGCACGCGCGCGCGCGCCGCGGTATCGGCTATTTGCCGCAGGAAGCCTCTATTTTCCGCCGTCTCAGCGTATTTGATAACCTGATGGCGGTACTGCAAATTCGTGACGATTTGACCGCAGAACAGCGAGAAGACCGCGCCAATGAGCTGATGGAAGAGTTTCATATCGAGCATCTGCGCGACAGCATGGGACAGGCGCTGTCCGGTGGTGAACGCCGTCGTGTAGAAATTGCCCGCGCGTTGGCCGCTAATCCCAAATTTATCCTGCTGGATGAACCCTTTGCCGGCGTTGACCCGATTTCCGTTATCGACATCAAACGCATTATCGAGCATCTGCGCGATAGCGGGCTCGGCGTGCTGATCACCGACCATAACGTCCGTGAGACGCTGGCAGTGTGTGAACGTGCCTATATCGTGAGCCAGGGCCACCTTATTGCCCACGGTACGCCGACAGAAATCCTGCAAGACGAACACGTTAAGCGTGTATATCTTGGGGAAGACTTCAGACTCTGATAGGGTAGAGGGCTATGCTGCTCTAGCGGGAGAAAACGACTCTGAATATGAAGCAAGGTTTGCAACTCAGGCTTAGCCAACAACTGGCGATGACGCCTCAGCTACAACAGGCCATCCGTCTGTTGCAGTTGTCTACGCTGGAACTTCAGCAGGAACTCCAGCAAGCGCTGGAAAATAACCCGCTGCTTGAGCAAACCGATCTTCATGACGAAATCGACACTCAGCAACCTCAGGATAACGATCCTCTCGATACCGCCGACGCGCTCGAACAAAAAGAGATGCCGGAAGAGCTGCCGCTTGACGCCAGTTGGGATGAAATTTACACCGCCGGGACGCCATCCGGCCCCAGCGGCGATTATATCGACGATGAGCTGCCCGTCTATCAGGGTGAAACGACGCAGTCGTTGCAGGATTATCTGATGTGGCAGGTTGAGCTAACGCCCTTCTCGGACACCGATCGCGCTATTGCGACATCCATTGTCGACGCGGTAGATGATACCGGCTATCTCACCGTATCCCTGGATGAAATTCGCGAAAGCATGGGCGATGTAGAGGTGGATCTCGATGAGGTCGAAGCCGTCCTGAAGCGTATTCAGCGTTTTGATCCGGTAGGCGTCGCGGCAAAAGATCTTCGCGACTGTCTGCTGATCCAGCTTTCACAATTCGACAAATCCACGCCGTGGCTGGAAGAGGCGCGGCTTATTATCTGCGATCACCTTGATCTGCTGGCCAACCACGATTTCCGCACGTTGATGCGCGTTACCCGACTGAAAGAAGAGGTGCTGAAAGAGGCGGTAAACCTGATTCAGTCGCTCGATCCCAGACCCGGTCAATCGATCCAGACCGGCGAGCCGGAGTACGTTATCCCGGATGTGCTGGTACGCAAGCATAACGGTCGCTGGACGGTGGAGCTTAATAGCGACAGTATTCCCCGTTTACAGATTAACCAGCACTATGCCGCCATGTGCAATAGCGCGCGCAACGATGCCGACAGCCAGTTCATCCGCAGTAATTTACAGGATGCGAAATGGCTGATAAAAAGCCTTGAAAGCCGCAACGACACGCTGCTGCGCGTCAGTCGCTGCATCGTCGAGCAACAGCAAGCCTTTTTTGAACAGGGCGAAGAATATATGAAACCGATGGTACTGGCGGATATCGCCCAGGCCGTCGAGATGCACGAATCCACTATATCCCGCGTGACCACGCAGAAGTATTTGCACAGCCCGCGCGGTATTTTTGAACTCAAATATTTCTTTTCCAGCCACGTCAATACCGAAGGCGGAGGCGAAGCCTCTTCCACCGCGATTCGCGCGCTGGTGAAGAAGTTAATTGCGGCGGAAAACCCCGCGAAACCGCTGAGCGACAGCAAGTTAACCTCTCTGCTGTCAGAACAGGGTATCATGGTGGCGCGCCGCACTGTTGCGAAGTACCGAGAGTCTTTATCCATTCCGCCGTCAAACCAACGCAAACAGCTGGTTTGACCCAACCGATAAGGAAGACACTATGCAGCTCAATATCACCGGACATAATGTCGAAATTACTGAAGCCCTGCGTGAATTTGTGACGACAAAATTCGCCAAACTTGAACAGTATTTTGAGCGGATTAATCAGGTATACGTGGTGTTGAAAGTGGAGAAGGTCACGCATATCTCGGATGCGACGCTACACGTTAACGGCGGCGAAATTCACGCCAGCGCGGAAGGCCAGGATATGTATGCCGCCATTGACGGCTTGATTGATAAACTGGCAAGGCAGTTAACCAGGCATAAAGATAAACTGAAACAACACTAATTGTCCGGGCAGTTAGCCAGTGCAGGACGGCCTGTTGTGTGACACAACGGGCCATTTGTACAGTTAGCGCTCCGAACCTGGCCATCAACCTGACAGGACAGGTTCTTAGGTGAAATTATGATAAATAACGATACGACTCTACAACTGAGCAGTGTACTTAACCAGGAGTGTACGCGTAGCGGCGTTCATTGTCAGAGTAAGAAACGCGCGCTGGAAATCATCAGCGAACTGGCGGCAAAACAGCTCAGTTTACCTCCTCAGGTCGTGTTTGAAGCCATTCTGACACGCGAAAAAATGGGCAGTACCGGTATTGGTAATGGTATCGCCATCCCGCACGGAAAACTGGAAGAAGATACCTTACGCGCCGTCGGCGTGTTCGTTCAGCTCGAAACGCCGATCGCGTTCGACGCCATCGATAACCAGCCGGTCGATCTCCTCTTCGCCCTGCTGGTGCCCGCCGATCAAACTAAAACGCATCTGCACACGCTGTCGCTGGTAGCGAAACGTCTGGCGGATAAAACGATCTGCCGCCGCCTGCGCGCGGCGCTGAATGATGAAGAGCTGTATCAAATCATTACTGACACCGAAGGTGAGCAGAATGAGGCATAACAACTCAATGGCATTTCTTTCTGTCGTTGTGAGGAGAAACGGTACATGGTACTGATGATCGTCAGCGGGCGTTCCGGATCAGGTAAATCTGTCGCTCTGCGCGCGCTGGAAGATATGGGATTTTACTGCGTGGATAACCTCCCCGTCGTGCTGTTGCCCGATCTGGCGCGAACGCTGGCCGATCGCCAGATTTCCGCCGCCGTCAGCATTGATGTGCGCAATATGCCTGAATCACCTGAGATTTTTGAACAGGCGATGAATAATCTGCCTGGCGCTTTCTCGCCGCAATTGCTGTTTCTTGATGCCGACCGCAATACCTTAATTCGCCGCTACAGCGACACGCGCCGTTTGCATCCGCTTTCCAGCAAAAATCTTTCTTTAGAGAGTGCGATCGATAAAGAGAGTGACTTGCTGGAGCCGTTACGCTCACGTGCGGATCTGATCGTCGACACTTCAGAAATGTCCGTCCATGAGCTGGCGGAGATGCTGCGTACCCGGCTGTTGGGCAAACGCGAGCGCGAACTGACGATGGTATTTGAGTCCTTCGGCTTTAAACATGGTATCCCGATTGATGCGGACTATGTGTTTGATGTCCGCTTTCTGCCCAACCCGCACTGGGACCCCAAACTGCGCCCCATGACCGGGCTTGATAAGCCGGTAGCCGCGTTTCTTGACCGACACACAGAAGTTCACAATTTTATCTATCAGACTCGCAGCTATCTTGAGCTATGGTTACCGATGCTGGAGACTAACAACCGCAGCTACCTTACCGTCGCTATCGGTTGTACCGGCGGGAAACACCGTTCGGTGTATATTGCAGAACAGCTGGCAGACTACTTCCGCTCGCGCGGTAAAAATGTCCAGTCTCGCCATCGCACGCTGGAAAAACGCAAAACATGACCGTAAAGCAAACTGTTGAAGTCACCAATAAGCTGGGCATGCATGCCCGGCCTGCCATGAAGCTTTTCGAACTGATGCAGGGTTTTGACGCCGAGGTGCTATTACGCAATGACGAAGGCACCGAAGCGGAAGCAAATAGCGTCATCGCTCTGTTAATGCTCGACTCCGCCAAGGGGCGTCAGATCGAAATTGAAGCCACCGGCCCGCAAGAAGTTGAAGCGCTGGCGGCGGTTATCGCGCTGTTCAATTCCGGCTTTGACGAAGACTAAACCTCCCCCTCTATACCCTATTTCCCCCAACGCCGTCCCGGTATTTGATGACAGTCACCCCAAAACCGGGCGTGTTACACCTGCCTGCCACTTGTCCCGCAGCCCCACCCTTTCGTAAGATTTGTACATTTCGTGCGCTTTACCTAGGCATAAAAACATTAAGAAAACCTTAAAAAATTTCGTTTAGGTTTTATTTAAGTTCTTTGTCCATACTAAATTTATGTGAATAAATTTTTCCAGGACTTGCCATGATCTTCTTATCCAAACAGACTCCGCTGGGCACCGGTCGACATCGTAAATGCTATACGCATCCGGATAATGCCCGGCGTTGCATAAAAGTCATTTACAACCGTGACCACGGCGGTGATAAAGAGATTCGGCGTGAACTGAGCTACTATGCGCATCTGTCCCGTTACCTGACAGACTGGAGCGCTATCCCCCGTTATTACGGTACGGTAGAAACCGATTGCGGCACCGGCTATGTCTACGACATGATTACCGATTTCAACGGCGCGCCCTCTATGACCCTGACCGAGTTCGCCGCGCAATGCCGTTATGAAGAGGATGTCGCTGTCCTGCGGCGGCTACTGAAAAAACTGAAACGTTACCTGCTGGATAACCATATTGTGACGATGTCGCTGAAGCCGCAAAATATCCTGTGCCAGCATATCAGCGAGTCAGAAGTGGTTCCGGTGGTTTGCGACAATCTGGGGGAAAGTACCTTTATCCCGCTGGCGACCTGGTCAACATGGTGCTGTGAACGCAAACTGGAGAGAGTGTGGCAGCGGTTTATCGCCCAGCCTGCGCTGGCCGTTGCCCTGGAGAGGGACGCGCAGCCAAAAGACAAGAAACGGCTGGCGCTTACTTCTCACGAAGCTTAATGGCCTGTGCTTATCAGGCCTGGACGACACAGATCGCAGGCCGGATAAGGCGTTCGCGCCGCCAATCGGCAAAATTAATTAAGCTGGTTGCGCGTCATAAAAGATTCCCCGCCCAGTTGGCGCATCTGGCGCATAATCCACGCCTGCCGGCTACGCACATAGCCAGAAGGCGCATTCGCCTTATAGCGTAACGGATTTGGCAATACCGCCGCCAGCAACGCGGCTTCAGACACACTCAAGCGACTGGCAGGTTTATGAAAATACCGTTGTGCCGCAGCCTCCACGCCAAAAATACCATCGCCAAACTCCGCGATATTCAGATAAACCGTGAGAATGCGTTTTTTGCTCCAGACAGTTTCAATGCCCAGCGTTAGCCCGGCCTCCAGACCTTTGCGCACCCAACTGCGTCCATCCCATAAAAAGAGATTTTTCGCCGTTTGCTGCGAAAGCGTAGAGGCGCCGCGAATACGGCTCTCATTCCGCTCATTATGCGCCAGCGCTTTTTCAATCGCCGGAACATCAAAGCCCCAGTGCTCAGGGAACTTCTGGTCTTCCGCCGCAATTACCGCCAGCCCCATCCACGGCGAGATATCCGCCATACTGACCCAGTCAGAATGCGCCACATAACCGAACTCTCCACTCAGCCAGGCGCTAATCTGCCGTTCCGCCATCACCGCCGAAAAAGGCACCGGAACCACGCTAAACAGCACAATGCCGCCGCCCCAAAAGACGGCGAGCGCAGCAAGGATACGTAAAAGTAGACGGCGCAAAAACGTTAACGGCGCGATGCGTCGTTTGCTCATTCCGCCAGAACCAGCACGCGCGACACTAATTTATCAATGCCGCTTGCCGCCTGGGCGATATCCTGCGCCAGCATATAGGCAGGGGTGGTCACGACCTTGTTATCCTCGTCCACAACGATATCATCAACCGGGCAAGGTACGTGTTCGGCGCCCATCTCTTCAAGTACTTCAGCGGTATCAATATCCGTCCCTATTGTCAGACGTAGCGGGAAGTCAAAGATTTTCGGCAACATTGCGGGCGCGATACAGATGAAGCCCAGCGGCTTGCCGGACTGGTGCATGGCCTTCGCCAGCGCGACGACATCGCTATCCACCCGGCATTCGCTCCCCTGGCTGGCGAAATTACTCAGGTTCTTCGCCGCGCCGAAACCACCAGGCACAATGAGCGCATCCAGCTCCTCTGGCTGAGCCTGGGACAGGGGACGAATATCGCCCCGCGTAATACGCGCCGCCTCAATCAGAACGTTACGCGTTTCCGCCATCGCTTCGCCGGTCAGGTGATTAATAACATCCGCTTGTGGTTTATCCGGCGCGAAGCAGACAGCCTGCGCGCCGCTGCGGGCAATGGCCAACAGCGTCAGAACGGCCTCATGAATTTCGGCGCCATCATAGACGCCGCATCCGCTGAGCACTACGCCAATTTTTTTCATGGTGAACATCCTCCTGCAACCGACTCAAGCCCATTAATAATTTTGATTAAAATGCTACGCTTCACACATTTAAATGATTCATGTAACAAATCATTTAGGATTTGCTATCTTAACTGCGTGCGGCCTGAAAACAGGACTGCGCCTTTGACATCATCATAATAAGCACGGCGCAGCCACGATTTCCCTGGTGTTGGCGCAGTATTCGCGCACCCCGGTCAAACCGGGGTCATTTTTTTTCCGCGTTTGCCACCCAGGCTTTCAGCACCGCGACATCGTGCTGCCACTCCTGCTTCATCTCTTCAATCCATTCCGCGACATTATCTTCCCAGGCGGGAAGATCCGGCGACTGGATTTGCTGGCCAAGCTGTTGCAGATGACGCAGCCCTACCGAACCGGCGGCACCTTTAATCTTATGCCCTTCCTCAACGACGCCTTTTTTGTCACGCGCCGTCAGATTGGACTCCAGCACGCTTAAATAGCCAGGCATCATTTTTTCAAACACCGCGAGACCGTCGGTGATCAATTTAGGCCCAACCAACTCGATGTATTGTTCCAGCATCGGGATATCCAGCAGCGCTTGCGCTTTATCGCTCTCTTCAGGCGTCACGGTACTCTCCTCTTTATCGGTGGCATCCCAGAATTTTTTAATCATCGCGGTTAAGGCCGGTACCGACAGCGGCTTACTCAGCACATCGTCCATACCAGCGTCCAGATACTCTTTTTTATCTTTCAGAACGTTAGCCGTAAGCGCTACCAGCGGCGGTAAATCTTCCCGCGTGTGGCGACGGGTTAGTTCTCTGGCGATATCCAGACCCGTCATATCCGGTAGCTGAATATCCAGTAAGACCAGGTCATATTCGCCCGGAGCGAACATCTCCAGCGCCGCCTTGCCGGTCATCGCGACATCCACGCTGTTACCCAGTTTTTCCAGTACCGAACGCGCCACGATCACGTTCAGTTCAATATCTTCGACCAGCAGAACATGCAGCGCGGGCAGCGGCATATCGTCTTCATCAAAGGCGTCCTCCACCTCTTCCGCCACCGCTGGCGCATGAACCGTTAGCGTAAAGATCGATCCTTTGCCCGGCAGACTGGAAACGGTAATATCGCCGCCCATATTTTTCGCCAGCCGACGGGAGACCGCCAGCCCGATACCGGTACCCGTCGCCGGCTTACCGCCATGACTGTCTTTCACCTGATAATACATGGCGAAAATTTTATCCTGCTCATCCTGCGGAATGCCGATCCCGGAATCTTCCACTTCAAAGTGCAGCATGTCGCCTTCATCATACCGCGCCCGCACAGTCACCTGGCCCTGCTGAGTAAACTTCACCGCATTGCTGATCAAATTCCATAAAATCTGGCGCAAACGCGTTCCGTCGGTAATGACTTTGTGCGGCAGCGGCAGCGTCGGCTCAAGCACAAAACGTAGCCCTTTTTGCTGCGCCTGCAAACCGGAAAGGTTTTCCAGATCGGCCATAAAGCTGGTGAAATCAACCGGTTGGTTATCAAGCTGAACCTTACGCCGCTCCATCTTATCCATATCAATGATATCATTGAAAATATTGCCTAACGTCACGGCGGAGACATGGATTGTTTTAAGGTATTTTTCCTGTTCGGCGGTGAGATCGGTATCCAGCAGGATGCGGCTTAAACCGACGATGCCGTTAAGCGGGGTGCGCAGCTCATGACTGATGGTAGAGATAAACGTGGTCTTGTCGCGGCTGGCGCGTTCCAGCGCGTCCTGATAACGCTTACGTTCGGTAATATCACGACCAAATCCCATCAGGCCATGACGTTTACCGACACGGTCGTAATAAGGCACTTTACGAATTTCAAAGCAGGCCTTTCGTCCGTCCGGGTAATCCAGCCACTGTTCATAGGTCAGGGAGACGTTATGGCGGAATACTTTTTCGTCGGTTTCAATGACTTTCTCCGCCGCTTCGGGAGAGTACACATCTTCCGGCTTCAAATGCACCAGCTGTTTTTCGCTCTTGCCGGTTAGCAATTCCATTGCGCGGTTACAGCCGGAAAATTCTTTATCCTCATTACGATAAAAAACCAAATCCGGCGAGGCGTCCAGAAAGGAGCGCAGAAAAGAGGATTGTTGTTCTAGCTGGATTTGCGCCTCTTCACGCTCTTTAATTTCTACTTTTAGCTGTTCAAATGTCTCTTGCAGCTCCGCTTCCGCTTTTTCGCGATCGGCAATTTCCTGATTAAGCTGGGCAATATTGTCCTTCAACTGTACGTTAAGCTTGAGATCGCGCTCGCGCATCTCCTCCAGCTTTTGCACCAGACGCGACAGTCGCTGCCTTGACTCTTCCAGTTGTTCAACAACAACGGATAAGAAATAGACCGCCCAGGGCGTAATTAACAGGCCAAAAAAGATGGAACGAATAACGTCGATACTTTCAACCTGACCATGCAGCACCATGGTCACCGCCATCTGCACGACAATCGCCAGCACCACCAATGCCAACGCCAGGAGCATGGAAAAGCGCACCAGACCCAATTTCATCATCAGGTCGACATAGTATTGCGCCAGCATACGAATTTGCTTCATAGAGGATTCCTTCACCACAACTTCGCACATAATACCCAATTATGGGAATCGCGTTGAATATTGTGCGAAATATGCGTAGCGCCCCTCATCACGCTACGCTACAGGTGGTATCCAGGGACGGGCCAGCGCAGAGCCCTGCACGCCATGCTCATTCAGGTATTTGTCCAGCTCAACCATCCCCGTCCAGCGATTCTCACACCACAGCGGGGCAAGCAGCGTCGGACGGCGAGCGCTGGCTGAAATCCGGTGATAAATTATCTCCGGCGGCGTATGACGAATCATCTCACCTGCCGTTAGCGTGTAGTCTTCCAGTTCGATGCCGTTCAGCCGCCCCGCTTCCCAGGCTTTGGCCATCGTACTGCCTTTCACAATATGTAGCGGATG
The DNA here is from genome assembly GCF_046569105.1 of Salmonella sp. 741265073_HBA. Lineage (NCBI taxonomy): Bacteria > Pseudomonadati > Pseudomonadota > Gammaproteobacteria > Enterobacterales > Enterobacteriaceae > Salmonella > Salmonella sp. 741265073_HBA. The sequence goes on from NZ_JBKFRY010000013.1 coordinate 128,718, forward strand.
CAGTTTAATACCGTCTACGCCCGTCTCCACCACACGCTCCATGGTTTGCAGGCATTCTGCCTGCCCTTCTCCCGGCAGCCCCACAATCAGATGCGCGCACACTTTCAGCCCGCGCTCCCGGGCAATCCGGGTGGTACGCTGATAGCAGGCGAAGTCATGCCCGCGGTTAATTCGGCGCAGGGTTTTATCGTGCGCGGTTTGCAATCCCAGTTCCAGCCACACCTCGTAGCCTTGATCTTTATATTCACACAGTAAATCTACTACTGCCTGCGGGACGCAATCCGGACGCGTACCGACACATAACCCGACGATACTGGCCTGGCTGACCGCCTGTTGATACATGGAACGCAGCACCTGCACTTCCGCAAAGGTGCTGGTGTAGGCCTGGAAATAGGCCAGATAGCGTTTAGCGCGGTTCACCAGATGCGCCTGATGCGCAAGCTGCTCGGCAATCGAATGATGCTGCTGCGCCTCATCGGCAAAAGAGGCGACATTACAGAAGGTGCAACCGCCACGCCCGATGGTGCCGTCGCGATTAGGGCAGCTAAAACCGCCATGAAGCGTCAGCTTATGAACCTTTTGCCCATACCGACGTAAAAGATCCCCACCAAACATATTGACTAATTTCTGTAACTGCATAATCTGATAGACCGCCTCTTAAAAAGAGGCCAAAGCCTGCCATTTTTAGTCTCCTTTGGCGATGACCTGGATCAATCGTCCCGGAAGGCTTTTATCCATTGCATAATCAAGCAAAATAAGCGATATTTCATTCATAATCCCGCTGATGATTTTTCCTGATATTCCCCTCTTTTTTCAGCGTTTGCTGGGTCATCGATAAAAACAGTAGCATTCAATACTTCTCACGCTTAAAACAGCATAAAATGCCAAGATCTTTGAAAAAGCAAGGTCAGATAATGCCTGGCGAGCGGCTCTTATAGTGAGACAGATCACAGGCTTTCTGCCGCTCCGTATTAGCAGCCCTTCTATAAAAAACCTTTTAATTTCAACAGATTCAAAAAGTTATCTGTGCTACAGCACACTTTTGCATAAATCAGTTTGCCATTTGACCTGGGTGTGGATTCCCGATAAGTTGGGGATCCGCTGGAAGCTTTCTGGATGAGCCGTCTGCTCATCATATTTATGCAGTAATTGAGATTCCCTCTTAACCGTATTTACCAATGCGCAAAGGACACAAAGAGGGCGAATGCGAGGTAAGCGTATGATGCGCCAGCCCCGTCGCCATGCTCTTGCTGTGCCCGCGCGCCGTCGGTTGGGAGAGCGTCCCGTAGAGCCTGGGGAGGTTCACTGATATGTTGTACGATAAATCCCTTGAGAAGGATAACTGTGGTTTCGGCCTGATCGCCCACATAGAAGGCGAACCTAGCCACAAGGTAGTGCGTACCGCCATACACGCGCTGGCCCGGATGCAGCACCGTGGCGCGATCCTTGCCGACGGTAAAACCGGCGACGGTTGCGGCTTGCTGTTACAAAAACCTGACCGTTTCTTTCGCATCGTGGCCGAAGAGCGCGGCTGGCGCTTAGCCAAAAACTACGCCGTCGGGATGATCTTTTTGAATAAAGATCCTGAACTGGCCGCCGCGTCACGCCATATTGTCGAAGAAGAATTACAGCAGGAAACCCTGTCGATTGTCGGCTGGCGCGATGTGCCAACCAATGAAGGCGTGCTCGGTGAAATCGCCCTCTCCTCCCTGCCGCGTATTGAGCAGATTTTTGTCAACGCTCCGGCAGGCTGGCGTCCGCGTGATATGGAGCGCCGTCTGTTTATCGCCCGCCGACGCATTGAAAAACGCCTGCAGGACGACAAAGATTTCTACGTATGCAGCCTGTCGAACCTGGTCAACATTTATAAAGGTCTGTGTATGCCGGCGGATCTGCCGCGCTTCTACCTGGATCTTGCGGATCTGCGTCTGGAATCGGCCATCTGTCTGTTCCACCAGCGCTTTTCCACTAACACCGTGCCGCGTTGGCCGCTGGCGCAGCCGTTCCGCTACCTGGCGCATAACGGCGAGATTAACACCATCACCGGCAACCGCCAGTGGGCGCGCGCTCGTACCTATAAATTCCAGACGCCGCTGATCCCGGATTTACAGTCCGCTGCGCCGTTTGTTAACGAAACCGGTTCGGATTCCAGCTCGCTGGACAACATGCTGGAACTGCTGCTGGCAGGCGGGATGGACATCATCCGCGCCATGCGACTGTTGGTGCCGCCCGCCTGGCAGAACAACCCCGATATGGACCAGGATCTGCGCGCCTTCTTTGACTTTAACTCCATGCATATGGAGCCGTGGGACGGGCCGGCAGGCATCGTGATGTCCGACGGGCGCTTCGCCGCCTGTAACCTTGACCGTAACGGCCTGCGCCCGGCACGCTATGTCATTACCAAAGATAAGCTGATCACCTGCGCCTCCGAAGTCGGTATCTGGGACTATCAGCCGGATGAAGTGGTCGAGAAAGGCCGCGTCGGCCCAGGCGAACTGATGGTGATCGACACCCGCGGCGGACGTATTCTGCATTCCGCGGAAACCGATGACGATCTGAAAAGCCGCCATCCGTATAAAGCGTGGATGGAAAAGAATGTTCGCCGTCTGGTGCCGTTTGAAGAGCTGCCTGATGAAGAAGTCGGTAGCCGCGAACTGGACGATGACCTGCTCGCCAGCTATCAGAAACAGTTTAACTACAGCGCCGAAGAGCTGGACTCGGTTATCCGCGTGTTGGGCGAAAACGGCCAGGAAGCCGTCGGCTCAATGGGCGACGACACCCCCTTTGCCGTGCTCTCCAGCCAGCCGCGTATTATTTACGACTACTTCCGCCAACAGTTCGCGCAGGTCACTAACCCGCCTATCGACCCGCTGCGTGAAGCGCACGTCATGTCGCTCGCCACCAGCATCGGTCGCGAAATGAACGTCTTCTGCGAAGCGGAAGGTCAGGCCCATCGCCTGAGTTTTAAATCGCCAATTCTGCTGTACTCCGATTTCAAACAGCTCACCACCATGAGCGAGCATCACTACCGCGCCGACTGGCTTGATATTACCTTTGATGTCACCGAAACCACACTGGACGCGACGGTTAAGGCGCTGTGCGATAAAGCGGAACAGATGGTGCGTAACGGCACCGTGCTGCTGGTCCTCTCGGATCGCAATATCGGTAAGAATCGCTTGCCGGTCCCCGCGCCGATGGCGGTGGGCGCGGTGCAAACGCGTCTGGTAGAACAAAGCCTGCGCTGCGACGCTAACATCATCGTAGAAACCGGAAGCGCCCGCGATCCGCATCACTTTGCGGTACTGCTCGGCTTTGGCGCAACGGCCATCTATCCGTACCTGGCCTACGAAACGCTGGGGCGTCTGATTGATACCCAGGCCATCTCTAAAAACTACCGTACCGTGATGCAGAACTACCGTAACGGCATCAACAAGGGGCTGTACAAGATTATGTCCAAAATGGGCATTTCGACCATTGCCTCTTACCGCTGCTCCAAACTGTTTGAAGCGGTCGGGCTGCACGATGATGTGGTAAACCTGTGCTTCCAGGGCGTGGTCAGCCGTATCGGCGGCGCGAGCTTTGATGACTTCCAGCAGGATCTGCTGAATCTCTCCAAACGCGCCTGGCTGGCGCGCAAACCCATTAGCCCGGGCGGCCTGCTGAAGTACGTCCACGGCGGCGAATATCACGCCTATAACCCGGATGTCGTGCGTACCCTGCAACAGGCGGTACAGAGCGGCGAATACAGCGATTATCAGGAATACGCCAAACTGGTCAATGAGCGTCCGGCGGCAACGCTGCGCGATCTGCTGGCGATACATCCAGACGGCGAGGCGGTGACTATCGACGAGGTTGAGCCCGCCAGTGAGCTGTTTAAACGCTTTGATACCGCAGCCATGTCTATCGGCGCATTAAGTCCGGAAGCGCACGAAGCGCTGGCGGAAGCGATGAACAGCCTCGGCGGCAACTCCAACTCCGGCGAAGGCGGTGAAGACCCGGCGCGCTACGGCACCAATAAAGTGTCGCGTATCAAACAGGTGGCCTCTGGTCGCTTTGGCGTGACGCCAGCGTACCTGGTCAATGCCGATGTGATTCAGATTAAAGTCGCTCAGGGCGCGAAACCGGGCGAAGGCGGTCAGTTGCCGGGGGATAAAGTTACCCCGTACATTGCTAAACTGCGTTATTCAGTGCCGGGCGTGACGCTGATCTCCCCGCCGCCGCACCACGATATCTACTCTATTGAGGACTTAGCGCAGCTCATTTTCGACCTCAAGCAGGTCAACCCGAAGGCGATGATCTCCGTGAAGCTGGTGTCCGAACCGGGCGTTGGCACCATCGCGACCGGCGTGGCAAAAGCCTATGCAGACCTCATCACCATCGCTGGCTACGACGGCGGTACCGGCGCAAGCCCGCTGTCTTCGGTGAAATATGCTGGCTGTCCGTGGGAACTGGGTCTGGTCGAAACCCAGCAGGCGCTGGTCGCCAACGGCCTGCGTCACAAGATTCGTCTGCAGGTGGACGGCGGTCTGAAAACCGGCGTCGATATCATTAAAGCGGCGATTCTCGGTGCGGAAAGTTTCGGCTTCGGCACCGGCCCGATGGTGGCGCTGGGCTGTAAATACCTGCGCATTTGCCATCTGAACAACTGCGCAACCGGCGTGGCGACGCAGGATGACAAGCTGCGTAAGAACCACTATCACGGCCTGCCGTTCAAAGTAACCAACTACTTTGAATTTATCGCCCGCGAAGTGCGCGAGCTGATGGCTTCGCTTGGCGTGACCCGCCTGGTGGATTTGATTGGCCGCACCGACCTGCTGAAAGAGCTGGAGGGCTTCACCGCTAAACAGCAGAAGCTGGCGCTGTCTCGTCTACTGGAAACCGCTGAACCTCATCCGGGTAAAGCGCTGTACTGCACCGAAAATAACCCGCCGTTTGATAACGGCGTGCTGAATGCGCAACTGTTGCAGCAGGCGAAACCGTTTGTCGATGCGCGCCAGAGCAAAACCTTCTGGTTCGACATCCGCAACACCGATCGTTCCGTCGGCGCGTCGCTTTCCGGCTACATCGCACAGACCCACGGCGATCAGGGGCTGGCTTCCGATCCGATTAAAGCGCACTTCAGCGGTACCGCAGGCCAGAGCTTTGGCGTGTGGAACGCGGGCGGCGTGGAGTTATATCTGACTGGCGATGCCAACGACTATGTCGGTAAAGGTATGGCAGGCGGTTTGATCGCCATCAGACCACCGGTAGGTTCCGCCTTCCTCAGCCATAAAGCCAGCATCATCGGCAACACCTGCCTGTATGGAGCGACCGGTGGCCGTCTGTACGCGGCGGGCCGCGCGGGCGAACGTTTCGGCGTGCGTAACTCCGGGGCGATTACCGTAGTAGAGGGCATCGGCGACAACGGCTGTGAATACATGACCGGCGGCATCGTCTGCGTGCTGGGTAAAACCGGCGTTAACTTCGGCGCGGGGATGACCGGCGGCTTCGCCTATGTGCTCGACGAAGATGGCGAATTCCGTAAACGCGTGAACCCGGAACTGGTAGAAGTACTGGACGTTGATTCGCTGGCTATCCACGAAGAGCATCTGCGCGGCCTGATCACCGAACATGTGCAACATACTGGTTCGCAACGTGGCGAAGAGATCCTGTCCAGGTGGTCAAGCTTCTCAAACCAATTCGCGTTAGTTAAGCCCAAGTCCAGCGATGTCAAAGCCCTGTTGGGCCACCGTAGTCGTAGTGCGGCAGAATTGCGCGTGCAGGCGCAGTAAGGAATTGAAATGAGCCAGAATGTTTATCAATTTATCGACCTGCAGCGCGTTGATCCGCCGAAGAAACCGCTGAAGATCCGTAAGATCGAATTTGTTGAAATCTACGAACCGTTTTCTGAAGGTCAGGCGAAAGCCCAGGCGGATCGCTGTTTGTCCTGCGGGAACCCCTACTGCGAGTGGAAATGTCCGGTACATAACTACATCCCGAACTGGCTGAAACTGGCTAACGAAGGGCGTATTTTTGAGGCGGCTGAGCTATCGCACCAGACCAACACCCTGCCGGAAGTGTGTGGCCGCGTCTGCCCGCAGGACCGCCTGTGTGAAGGCTCCTGTACGCTGCACGACGAGTTCGGTGCAGTAACCATCGGTAACATTGAGCGCTATATCAACGATAAAGCGTTTGAGATGGGCTGGCGCCCGGATACGACCGGCGTGCGCCAGACGGACAAACGGGTAGCGATTATCGGCGCAGGTCCGGCAGGGCTGGCGTGCGCCGACGTGCTGACCCGCAACGGCGTGAAGGCGGTAGTCTTTGATCGCCATCCGGAAATCGGCGGCCTGCTGACCTTCGGTATTCCAGCTTTCAAACTGGAAAAAGAGGTGATGACTCGCCGTCGCGAGATCTTCACCGGCATGGGTATTGAGTTCAAACTTAATACCGAAGTGGGTCGTGATGTACAGCTTGAAGATCTGCTGAAAGATTACGATGCGGTATTCCTTGGCGTCGGCACCTATCAGTCGATGCGCGGCGGGTTGGAAAATGAAGATGCGGACGGGGTTTTCGACGCTCTGCCGTTCCTGATCGCCAATACGAAGCAGATCATGGGGTTTGGCGAAACCAGCGACGAACCATATGTCAGCATGGAAGGCAAACGCGTGGTGGTGCTGGGCGGCGGCGATACCGCAATGGACTGCGTACGTACCTCCATTCGTCAGGGCGCAACGCACGTAACCTGTGCTTATCGTCGTGATGAAGAGAACATGCCGGGTTCCAGACGCGAAGTGAAGAACGCGCGCGAGGAAGGTGTCGAATTTCAGTTTAACGTTCAACCGCTGGGCATTGAAGTCAATGCCAACGGCAAAGTGAGCGGCGTAAAAATGGTGCGCACTGAAATGGGCGAACCGGATGCCAAAGGCCGTCGGCGGGCGGAGATCGTCGCCGGTTCCGAGCATGTGGTTCCGGCTGATGCGGTGGTGATGGCGTTTGGTTTTCGTCCACACAGCATGGAATGGCTGGCGAAACACAGCGTGGAACTGGACTCGCAGGGACGAATTATCGCGCCGGAACGCAGCGATAATGCTTTCCAGACCAGCAACCCGAAAATCTTCGCCGGTGGCGACATCGTGCGCGGTTCCGATCTGGTGGTGACGGCGATTGCCGAAGGCCGTAAGGCGGCTGACGGGATTATGAACTACCTCGAAGTGTAACCCTTCCGGCTCCCCGGTTGATGCCTTGTGCTGATGGCTGGGGAGCCGATATTCCTCTCCTCAATATCTCTCCTGCCGATTCTGGAAACCCGCTCGTAAATCGAGATGTAATGCCATGTAAAATCCGTTCATGGATTGATCCGTTTACGCCTGAAGCGTATTGATAGCGTTCTAATTTCACAATGAAACTATCACGTAAGGGATGACATGACGAATCCAACTTTAGCGCCACAGTCTGATGAATATCAGCAAATTCATGACGGTATTATTCGTCTGGTCGATACGGCACGTACCGAGACCGTGCGCAGCATCAATGCCATTATGACTGCCACCTACTGGGAAATTGGCCGACGCATTGTCGAATTTGAACAGGGAGGAGAAGCGCGAGCGGCCTATGGCACCCAGCTTATCGAACGATTATCGGTAGATTTAAGTCAGCGCTATAAGCGCGGTTTTTCCACCAGAAACCTATGGCAAATTCGTACATTTTATCTTTGTTTTCAACACATTGAAATTCCGCAGACACTGTCTGCGGAATCTTCAAATCTCATACCGCTCGCCAAAACATTCCCACTCCCCTGGTCGGCGTATGTCCGCCTCTTGTCGGTAAAAAATCCCAATGCCCGCACTTTTTACGAGAAAGAGACGCTACGTAACGGCTGGTCAGTTAGGCAGCTCGACAGGCAAATCGCCACTCAATTTTACGAACGAACACTACTGTCCCACGACAAATCCGCCATGTTGCAGCAGCCTGCACCCGCCGAGCCAAACGTTTTGCCGGAGCAAGCCATACGCGACCCGTTCATTCTGGAATTTCTTAACCTGAAGGACGAGTATTCCGAATCAGATCTCGAAGACGCGCTGCTCAGCCACCTGATGGACTTTATGCTGGAGCTCGGTGACGATTTTGCTTTTGTTGGCCGTCAACGCCGACTACGCATAGACGATAGCTGGTTCCGCGTCGATCTGCTGTTCTTCCATCGTCGCTTGCGTTGCCTGTTGCTCGTTGACCTGAAGGTAGGCAAATTCGGTTATGCGGATGCCGGGCAGATGAATATGTACCTGAACTATGCCAAAGAGCACTGGACAATGCCCGGAGAAAACCCGCCAGTCGGCCTGGTTTTGTGCGCAGGGAAAGGCGCGGGGGAAGCGCATTACGCGCTGACTGGCCTGCCAAACACCATCATGGCGAGCGAGTACAAAGTGCAGTTGCCCGACGAAAAATTACTCACAGACGAACTTATTCGTTCGCAAACCATGCTGGAAACTCAACTCACTCGCGGTGGTTCACGGACAACGGAGAAAAACTAGCGAACCATTAATGCCATGAATGATTATCAAAAAAATATCACACGAAAACGTTTGCTTTATTCTGAGAACTGTATATTATGCGGCGGATTTTTTGGGCAAAATTCATGGAGGCGTTGTGTCGCAGGACAACAATTATAGCCAGGGCCCCGTCCCTCTGGCGGCGCGGAAGGGCGTGATTCCACTGACGTTTGTCATGTTGGGTTTAACGTTTTTTTCCGCCAGTATGTGGACCGGAGGGACACTCGGCACCGGTCTTACCTATCACGATTTCTTCCTCGCAGTTCTCTTCGGTAATCTCCTCCTCGGTATCTACACTGCATTTCTTGGTTACATCGGCGCAAAAACCGGACTCTCCACCCACCTCCTTGCACGTTACTCCTTTGGCGTTAAAGGCTCATGGCTTCCCTCCTTGCTGCTTGGCGGCACACAGGTAGGCTGGTTTGGCGTTGGCGTAGCGATGTTCGCTATTCCGGTCAGTAAAGCGACGGGCATTGATGCCAATATTCTGATTGCCGTTTCGGGTCTACTGATGACCCTGACCATTTTTTTCGGCATCTCGGCGTTGACCATTTTGTCTATCATTGCCGTACCCGCGATCGTGATTCTGGGCAGCTACTCCGTCTGGCTGGCGGTCAGCGGCGTGGGTGGGCTGGAGCATTTAAAAACGATAGTGCCGCAGACGCCGCTGGATTTTTCCAGCGCGCTGGCGCTGGTGGTGGGCTCGTTTGTCAGCGCCGGTACATTGACCGCCGACTTCGTCCGCTTCGGGCGTCATGCCAAAAGCGCCGTACTGATTGCGATGGTCGCTTTTTTCCTCGGCAACTCGCTGATGTTTATCTTTGGCGCGGCAGGCGCTGCCGCCGTCGGTCAGGCGGATATCTCTGACGTGATGATAGCGCAGGGGCTGCTGCTGCCCGCGATCGTGGTGCTCGGCCTGAATATCTGGACCACCAACGATAACGCGCTGTACGCATCGGGTCTGGGCTTCGCCAATATTACCGGTCTTTCCAGCCGCACGCTGTCGGTGGTGAACGGGATTATCGGTACCGTGTGCGCGCTGTGGCTTTACAATAATTTTGTCGGCTGGCTGACGTTCCTGTCATCTGCCATCCCACCGATTGGCGGAGTGATTATTGCCGACTATCTGTTGAACCGCCGCCGCTATGCCGACTTCAACACCGTGCGCTTTATTCCCGTTAACTGGATTGCTATTCTTTCCGTCGCGCTGGGCATCGCCGCCGGACATTATGTTCCTGGTATTGTGCCCGTCAACGCCGTACTCGGCGGCGTCTTCAGCTATATCCTGCTGAATCCACTTTTCAACCGCAGCCTTGCTAAATCACCAGAGGTCAGCCATGCAGAACAATAACATCACCATTCTTCAGGCGCGTCTGCAGGGACACGAAGGATTATGGCAGATTACGATTGAAAACGGGCGCTTTAGCCGGATTGAGCCTCAGGAAGCCGCATCGTTACCGCAGGGCGAAGTGCTTGATGCCGAAGGCGGTCTGGCTATTCCACCGTTCGTTGAGCCACATATCCACCTGGATACCACGCAAACGGCGGGTGAACCGAGCTGGAACCAGTCCGGCACACTGTTTGAAGGGATTGAGCGCTGGGCAGAACGTAAAGCAATGCTCACGCATGAAGATGTGAAAGCGCGCGCGATGCAGACCCTGAAATGGCAGATGGCTAACGGCATCCAGTACGTTCGTACTCACGTTGACGTTTCAGATCCTACGCTCACCGCGCTGAAAGCCATGCTGGAAGTGAAGCAAGAGGTTGCGCCGTGGGTAGACCTGCAAATTGTCGCCTTTCCGCAAGAAGGTATTCTGTCTTATCCCAACGGTGAAGCGCTGTTAGAGGAAGCCGTGCGTTTGGGCGCTGACGTTATTGGCGCCATTCCGCACTTTGAGTTCACTCGGGAATATGGCGTTGAATCGCTGCACAAAACCTTCGCCCTGGCGCAGAAATACGATCGCTTGATCGATGTGCACTGCGACGAAATTGATGACGAGCAGTCTCGCTTTGTCGAAACGGTCGCGGCGCTGGCGCATCGTGATGGCATGGGGTCGCGCGTGACCGCCAGCCACACCACGGCTATGCACTCGTACAACGGCGCGTATGCGTCACGCCTGTTCCGCCTGTTGAAAATGTCGGGGATTAACTTCGTCGCCAACCCGCTGGTGAATATTCATCTGCAAGGGCGGTTTGACACTTACCCGAAACGTCGTGGCGTCACGCGAGTGAAAGAGATGCTGGAAGCGGGGATCAACGTCTGCTTTGGCCATGATGACGTCTTCGATCCGTGGTATCCATTAGGCACGGCAAATATGCTGCAGGTGCTGCATATGGGGTTACACGTTTGCCAGTTGATGGGGTATGGGCAAATCAACGATGGGTTAAATCTGATCACTACCCACAGCGCAAAAACCCTGCATTTACAGGACTACGGTCTGAGCGTCGGCAATGCCGCGAATCTGGTTATCTTACCCGCTGAGAATGGATTCGATGCGGTACGTCGCCAGACGCCTGCCCGTTACTCGATTCGCCACGGGCGGGTAATTGCCGAGACGGTGCCGAGCCAGACGACGCTGCACCTGCCCCAGCCGGAAGCCGTGACGTTTAAGCGTTAACCCGTCATACCCGCGCTCTCCGGCACATTCACCACGCAGCCCGTAAGGGGCTGCGTTCGGAAGACTGCTCCGGCAAGAGATTCAGGCCGCCAGCAGACTGGCGCGTACTTTCACTACCACTTTCTTGATGTCATCCGGCTCACCCACTGCACATCCCGGTTTATGCGGTTCTCCCGGCATAAACACAGCAAACATCCCCGCTTGCAGCGTAATAGTCTGCTCGTCGACAATTTGACTACAAAGCTGGTAATCCTCTTCAACGTGCATCTCCTCGCACTGGCGAGCGGCACCGGACATCCCAAACGCAATACGCTCGACGCCGGTTAGTAGTAGCTGAATATCAATGTATTGTTCATGCAATTCCGCTTTCTTCTCGGCCGGCATTTGCGTCGTTAACTGCATTACATTCATAAAGATATTGTCGCCCTGCAATTCATAGCGCCCCGGCGCTTTCTCCTGCGGCCTTGCCGCCAGCGCGAGAGTCAAGGCATCCAGCAGTCGCGGATGCAACCCGCAAGAAGGCAACGACTGTACTTCCCCCATCATCATAATGTGTCTCCTTGAGCTAACAAAGCAGCGCCTAATAATCCTGCGTCATGCCGATAGCGAGCGGCGCTCAGCGCCATGTGATAAGGCGCAGGCTCTTGCATCAAAAACGCGCGAACCTGCTCCAGGTAACCCTCAGCTAACCCTACGCTGCCGCCAATGACCACACACTGGCAGTCGGTAATCGCTTTCACATCGGCGATCATTCGCGCTATCACCTGCGCGGATTGGCTTACCAGATGTCGCGCCTGCTGATGACCTTCGCCAGCGCGAATAAATAGGGTTTTGGCGTCGCATCCCGCCAGATCGTCCCGCGCCGCCGCGGCCAGCCCTCGTCCGGAGGCGATAGCCTCTACGCAGCCAACGCGTCCACAGCCGCATACAGGCCCATGTGGGTCCGCCAGGGTGTGTCCCAGGTGCCCGGCCAGACCGCCTTTTCCGGTAAGAAGCTTGCCGTCGCAGACAACGCCGCCGCCAACGCCGGTTGAAACGGTGATAAATACCATATCGCGGATATCATCAGGGAGCGCGTGATACTCCGCCCAGGCCGCCGCCTGCGCGTCGTTCACCGCCAGCGTCGGCAGGCCAGCGATCGTTTCCAGTGTTTGTACTAACGGAAAGTGTAGCAAGCCGCCCAGATTATGGGGGTTTAGCGCCAGCAGCATCCCTTCCTGAATGATCCCGGTAGAGGCTATCGCTACCTGACGCGCCTCTGCCCGTAGCGGTTCAACCAGCGCCTTTAATGCTTCACGTAACGCGTCCGGCGTTTTGCTCGCAGGGGTCGGCAGCTCGCGACGCTGGCTAATGCGCAAGTTGTTGTCGATGAGCGCGGCGGCAAGTTTAGTACCGCCAATATCGATTGCTAACGTAGTCATGACGCCACCTTTTTTAATGCATCGTTATACCATCCACAGATATGTTCCAGACGGGTAATGGCGGACCCTACCGTCACCGCCCATGCGCCATAACGGATCGCCTCCGCCGCCAGTGCTGGCGAGTTATAGCGCCCTTCGGCTATCACCCGGCATCCGGCGTCATGCAACGCTTTGACTAAGGGCAGATCGGGTTCCTCCGGCGTATCGGGGGTGGTGTAGCCAGACATTGTCGTGCCGATAATGTCCGCGCCCAACCGTTGACAGGCGAGACCATCGTCCACGGATGAGCAGTCGGCCATCGCCAGTAGATGGTGGTGATGAATGCGCGCCAACAACGCCTCAACGGCTACCGGCCGTTGCCGAGCGGTTCCATCAACGGCGATAATAGCTGCGCCGGCCTGCGCCAGCGCATCTACATCGTCGAGAAAAGGGGTAATTCGCACTGGAGAGTCGTCCAGATCGCGTTTGATAATGCCGATAATGGGTACCGAAACGAGCGAGCGGGTCATACGCAGGTTGTCTATGCCTTCAATACGCACCGCAACCGCGCCCGCCTGTTCCGCCGCCAACGCCATTGCCGCTACAATCTCCGGCTTATCCAGCGGACTGCCCGGAACGGGCTGGCAGGAGACAATCAGGCCGCCAGAAGCGGCAATATTTTTATCCAGTTGTTCAAGTAACGACATACTACTCCCTTACAAATATTGCCCGGTTTAAAACCGGGCAAGCGGATTAACTTTTCGTTTTTACAAAGGCACCTTTACCACTGCCAAGCGGTACGGCTCCGCTGAACGGTTTGTCGTCGATAGCATCGTGAGTGCGTAACGCTTCCGGACGTAGCCAACGCTGTACGCGAGACGGCATATCAAGCCCAATAAGCAGGATCACGACAAACGTCAGGCTGAAAGAGAGCGATGCCAGCGCAGTGCCCAGATCCAGACGTTGAGCGATCAGCGCTCCCAGGATCGGCGCCAGCGCGCCGCCGAGCGCGCCGACGTTATAAGTAAAGCCCAGCCCCGCCGCGCGCTGATCGGTATCGAAATAACCGCCGATCAGCTTCGGCAGAATCCCGGCAATCCCCTGCCCCAACATCTGTTGGAAAAACAGTAGCAGACCCAGAACCCAGACGTTTGTGCCGCCAATCGCAAAGACCGGAATAATGAGGATTTGCGAGGCCAGCAGGCTACAGACATAGGCTTTACGCGTTCCCAGCCAGTCGCCAAGAAAACCGCCTACGCAGCAACCAACCGCCGCGCCAAATCCGCTAAAGAACAGGACATTCGCCACCGTATGCGGATCGTAGGCCAGCTCGGTTTTCAGATAAGTAGGTAATAGCGCCTGAATCGGCCAGGAATAGAGGAAAGCAAACAGTACCACCAGCATCAGCATGACGCCAGTGGGCCAGCGTTTACCGCTGCTCTGCACCATAAAACTGATAAAGATAACCGCGCACAGTAGTCCCAGCCCCGCCACAATCGCAGCATTTTGTAGGTTACCGGCAAAACAGAACCACAGCGCAGCGGCGGCGGCGAAAGTCATTAAAATGTTGATGATGCGATGTTCGCCCCGATAAAGAATGTCGACCATCGTACGTACCGGCGCTTTACCCGCGTGTTTCTCTTTCCAGTCTTCCGCTTCCGGAATGTTTTTCCGCAGCCAGAGAGCGAAGATAATTGGCAAAATGCCAATGAAAAACAGCGCGCGCCAGCCCCAGACAGGCACCACCAGGCTGTACACCTGCGCGGCAACGACCGCGCCGACGGAGAAGCCGGAAATCAGAAAACCGCTGGCTTTATTGCGTAAATGTTTTGGCCAGCTTTCAATCACATAGGTCGCGCTGGAACCATATTCGCCCGCCATGCCCATACCAATCACCAGTCGGGCGATGAACATGGTGGTGTAACCGGGCGCAAACCCGCAGGCCAGGGTTCCCGCCGAAAACAGAATGATGCTGCTGACCATCGCCAGACGACGCCCATAGCGATCGCCCATCGCGCCCAGTAATAACCCGCCGAACCAGCGAGAGATAAAAGCCGCAGAAATCAGGCTTGCCGCCTGTACCGTCGTCAGCCCAAATTCGCTTTGTACCTCAGTCAGTACAAGAGCAATCAACACAAAATCAAAACCATCAAGCAGATATCCCAGCCAGGCAGCGGAAAATGCCCGCCACTGCGCCCGGTTGAGATGGCGATACCACGGGATGTTCTGGGTAGAAGTACTCATTTTACTCTCCCGACGATTTTTGTTGTCGTTATGCCGAATGGCGGCTCCGCCTTATCCGGCCTACCGCTCACACTGTTGTAGGCCGGGCAAGCGTAGCGCCCCCGGCATTATGCTGTTACGCCTTTTCTTCCATCAGTTGTTGAGCCAGCGCCTTGAGCGCCGGCAGGTATTTTTCATCAACAGGCGCGAACGGTTTACGACACAGCGGCACCGATACCACGTCCATATAATGCAGGACCGTTTTCAGGCCGCGGAATACGCCGGTTTTAATCAGTAAATCAATAACCTTATTGCACTCGGTTTGCAGGCGCTGCGCTTTCGCCACATCGCCCTCACGTAATGCCTGCACAATCCCCTGATAACGCCAGCCCATAATGTTGTATGTGCTGCCGATACCGCCGTCCGCGCCCGCCAGCAGACCGGAAGCGAAGATTTCGTCATAACCGTTGTACAGCACCAGATCCGGATGCGCGCGGCGGATCTGCTCCATCTGGAAGAGATCGCCGGAGGTTTGCTTCAGCGCGCTCACGCCCGGTAATGTCACCAGCGTATTGATCTGATCGAGGGTAAGTTTTACGCCGCTTAACGCCGGAATGTTGTATACCACCATCGGCAATCCATCTGCGGAATCAATGATTGCCCGATAATGGTCACAGTGCTCTTCAAAACTGAAAGGGTAATAAAAAGGCGTCACCGCAGAGACCGCATCAAAACCGTAACGCTTTGCGGCGCTGGCAAGCTGCTGGCTTTCTGCGGTGCTTACCGTCCCGACATGGGCGATCAGCGTGATTTTTCCCTTCGCCTCCTCGGCGACAATCTCCAGTACCTGCTCTCTTTCAGCAAGGCTCTGTACG
Source organism: Salmonella sp. 741265073_HBA (assembly GCF_046569105.1). NCBI lineage: Bacteria > Pseudomonadati > Pseudomonadota > Gammaproteobacteria > Enterobacterales > Enterobacteriaceae > Salmonella > Salmonella sp. 741265073_HBA. Next base: position 144,362 of record NZ_JBKFRY010000013.1, read on the forward strand.
AATGCTTCCCCGGTGGAGCCGCCAACGTACAGCCCGTCGATACCCTGCCCGATGTTAAAACGCACCAGACGGCGCAGGCTTTCGCTATCCAGTTGCTGCTGATGATCAAATGGGGTCAATAACGCCGCCATTACGCCTTGCAATGCTTTTACCATACCTACCTCTACGGATGATGAATATATTAACTACCTACCTTTATACCTGTTATACCAGATCAAATAAGCAGCAAATAATACAGAACGCTTATAGTGCGATCTGCTTCACTAAACCGGGATCGGAGGTGCGATCGCTACCGCATTTTTTGACTTTTTTTACCGAGCGCGTGCCAGGTAGCGGAAACGCTATTGAGGTGGGTTTGCAGAGCGCGATCCGCTTTATCGGGATCTCGCTGGCGAATAGCATCAACAATCACAATATGCTGTTGATAACTCACGTTATTATGTTCATGCAGCTCACGATCGGGAACGCTTGGGCGAGCGGCGATTAACCAGTCCAGCAGAGCAACATGAATAGCCATAAAGATCGGATTGCCGGGAATTTCAGCCAGCACCCGGTGAAACTCGACATCCGAACGAATAAACAGCGCGTTGTCATCCAGCGACTGGCTATTAATTTCCAGCGCTTTCGTTAACAACGCGATCTGCTCGTCGGTGGCATGTTCCGCCGCATAGCGTACCAGGCTGGATTCAAAGAAAAGCCGTAGCTGTTCAAAGTGAGCGATGCCGCCAGGATGAGTAAGAAAATCTTTCGCCATACCCGACAGTTCGCTGATGATGGTATCAGCAGAGGGGCGCGAGACGCGGGCGCGTTCGCCGTTATTGATTTGCACCAGACCTTTACGCTTCAGCGCAGCTAACGCTTCACGCACGGAGGGACGCCCCACATTGAAGAAGGCCATTAATTCACGTTCAGACGGTAGCTGTTCTCCCTCGCCAAACTCATGACGGCGGATCATCTGCTCCAGCTCTTCCTCAACCATTTCAGACAGTTTTTTACGCGCCAGCGGACGGCGGCGCAAACTACGCCCGAGGGATGTCGGTGAATCTTCTGCTTGCGAATCAAATGCGTTCATAACGTCCATTCATGAGTGGTCGGTGGCAAATAATAGCAAGCTTATCGTAACACAGCTTCAAAAGCAGGGTGAACCCGCGAGGAGGCCAAACAAAACAGGCCCTTCAGGGCCTGTTGATTATTTTACTACGCGCAGCGCCGGACGTCCGCCACGCGGCGGAGGCGGCTCGTCATCAGGGCTACTGTCGTCATCGTGGTCGGGCTTATCGCCATCAATGACGGACATCACGGTCTCGCTTTCCGCGCTTGCGGTATTGTCATCATCATTTAAGCTGACAACGTCTTCATCATAGGCGGCTTCAGGCTCAAACATGGTGCCTGCGCCGTTTTCACGGGCGTAAATCGCCAGCACCGCAGCCAAAGGCACAGAAACCTGACGGGGAACGCCGCCGAAGCGCGCATTAAAACGCACTTCATCATTAGACAGCTCCAGATTACCTACCGCCCGTGGCGCAATATTAAGGACGATTTGCCCATCGCGCGCATATTCCATAGGGACATGCACGCCAGGCAGCATCACATCCACCACCAGATGCGGGGTCAACTGGTTATCCAGCAACCACTCGTAGAAAGCACGCAACAGGTAAGGACGACGCGGCGTCAACTGTGACAAATCCATACAGGTTAACCCCGACCGAGGCGCATTTCACGTTCAGCTTCGGTTAAAGAAGCCAGGAAAGAATCACGTTCAAAGACGCGGGTCATATAGCCTTTCAGCTCTTTCGCCCCTGCGCCGCTGAATTCGATACCCAACTGCGGTAAACGCCACAGGAGAGGCGCCAGGTAGCAATCAACCAGGCTGAATTCGTCGCTCAGGAAATACGGTTTCTGACCAAATACCGGCGCAATCGCCAGCAGCTCTTCACGCAGTTGTTTACGCGCAGAGTCGGCCTCGGAAGCAGACCCGTTTACGATGACGTTCATCAGCGTATACCAGTCTTTTTCAATACGGTGCATGTACAGACGGCTTTCACCGCGCGCGACCGGATAAACCGGCATCAGCGGCGGATGAGGGAAACGCTCATCCAGATATTCCATAATGATGCGAGATTCCCACAGGGTCAGCTCACGATCCACCAGTGTCGGAACGCTTTGATTCGGGTTGAGGTCAATCAGATCCTGAGGTGGATTGTCCTTTTCCACATGTTCGATCTCAAAACTAACACCCTTTTCAGCCAACACAATGCGGACCTGATGGCTATAGATGTCAGTAGGACCAGAAAACAGCGTCATTACCGAACGTTTGTTGGCAGCGACAGCCATGAAAACCTCCAGGTATATTCAGAATTTTTACTGCTACCAGCCACAATGTGACCAGCCAGATGTTATGTCACCCAGGGCGAAAAAAGCCATCATTGCTCAGAAACGAGACAAAAAATGAACATTCCCCGCTATTTGGGCAGAAAATTGGATGATAGTTTACCAGATTTTGTGACCTTTGTGGTGAGTCGATTCTGGAATTGGGGAAAAAGAGACAACAATCCGCATTTCATTGTGACAGATAAATGCATTGCCCATAAAAAAACCCGCCGAAGCGGGTTTTTTCGCTAACAGTTGTCTGCCGAAGCAGAAACCCATTAACGTTTGGAGAACTGCGGACGACGACGTGCTTTACGCAGGCCGACTTTCTTACGTTCAACCTGACGAGCGTCACGAGTAACGAAGCCAGCTTTACGCAGTTCGCCACGCAGGGACTCGTCGTACTCCATCAGAGCGCGGGTGATACCGTGACGGATCGCACCAGCCTGACCAGAGATACCACCACCTTTAACAGTGATGTACAGATCCAATTTCTCAAC